>CAMATH010000124.1 GCA_945860955.1 Planctomicrobium piriforme | reverse complement strand
GCAAACGACGGGTGACGTTTACCGACCTGACCGCCGGCTGCGCCGTCGGGCGCGACGCCGCAGGAGCGTCGTCGCGACAAAGTGGCGGACGGCGTTCCTACGACGCCGCGGTCTGGACGCCCGGCGGCAGAGTTGAGTGGAGACAGATTGAAACGGCGTATCGGAAATGCTCGGCGCGCGACGTTGAAGGCAAACGACGGGTGACGTTTACCGACCTGACCGCCGGCTGCGCCGTCGGGCGCGACGCCGCGGAGCGTCGTCGCGACAATGCGGAGCGTCGTCGCGACAATGTGGGCGTCGTCGCGACATGGAGCAGTCCGCATCGCTTTCGCAGTCTCCCGCTTCTTGCCATAATTCCGCCGCGGTCGAGACCAGCCTGGGGCCGGGGGGTTGGTGGTCGGCCTACCGGAGTGGTTTGAACCGAGAAAGCGGAGCGCAACCCGATGAAGCGACATCAATTCTGGCTCGTGGCCTGTCTGGCGTTCGTCTGCCTGTGCCAAGCCCCTGTGCAGAGCGCCGAGCCGGCTCTGAAACTCCGCAAGGGAGATCACATCTCCTTCATCGGAAACACGCTCGCCGACCGGATGCAGCACTCGGGCTGGCTTGAGACCTATGTCCATGCGCTGTATCCCGATCTCGACATCACCTTCCGCAATCTCGGCTATTCGGGTGACGAACTGAAACTGAGGCAGCGCGAAGAGAACTTCGGCAGCCCCGACCAATGGCTGACAAAAACGCAGGCCAGCGTCGTCTTCTGCTTCTTCGGCTACAACGAGGCGCTCCGCGGACCGGCCGGGCTGGAAGCGTTCCGCCGCGATCTCGCCGAGACTATCGACGGCATGTTGAATCAGAAGTACGACGGAGAGGCTCCCCCGCAGCTCGTCTTTTTCTCTCCCCTCGCGCACGAAGATCTCAAGAACCCCAATCTCCCCGACGGGTCGGCGAACAACGAGAAATTGGCGGTCTATACCGCCGCGATGCGGGACGTCTGTGCGGACAAGAAAGTGCTGTTCGTCGATCTCTTCGCACCCACGAAGGAACTGTACGCCCAGGCGAAACGTCCGCTCACGATGAACGGGATTCACCTGCTCGATCATGGGGATCGGGCCGTTGCCGACGTCATCGTCCAGGCGCTGTTCGGTGCTGGCAAGATCGGGAAGGATGAACAGTCTCTGGAGCGGTTGCGCCAGGTGGTCCTCGACAAAAACTACCACTGGTTCAGCCGATACCGCGTGGTGGATGGTTACAACGTCTTCGGCGGTCGGTCGAGTCTGGCGTGGTTTGGGCAATCGAACGCCGACGTGATGATGCGTGAGATGGAAATCCTCGACGTGATGACCACCAACCGCGATAAAAAGGTCTGGGCGGTCGCCAAAGGTTTCGACCTGACGGTGTCGGACGCGAACGTTCCGAAGCAACTCGCGGTGAAAACCAACATTCCCGGCCCGCTTCCCGGTGGCAAGCACAAGTACCTGGGGGGAAAAGAGGCGATCGACAAGATGAAGATGGCCGACGGAATGCAGGTCAATCTTTTCGCGTCGGAAGAGATGTTTCCCGAATTGGCGAAGCCGGTGCAGATGGCGGTTGATCCCGACGGTCGACTGTTTGTTTCGGTCTGGCCCTCGTACCCGCATTGGAACCCGACGGAGCCGCGTCGCGACAAGATCATCTGCCTCCCCGACGACGACGGCGACGGTGTCGCCGACCGCTGTGTCACATTCGCCGACGACCTCAACAGCGTGACCGGGTTCGAATTCTGGGGAGGCGGCATGCTGGTCGCCGCCCTGCCCGAGATCTGGTTTCTGAAGGACACCGACGGCGACGACAAGGCCGACGTCAAGATCCGCATGCTGCAAGGGGTGTGCAGTGCCGACTCGCACCACTCGGCGAATGCGATGCTGATTGGGCCGGACGGCTGGCTCTACTGGTCGCGCGGGATTTTCAACGTCGCCACGATGGAGACCCCGACCCGTACCGTCCGCTCGGGGGAGAGCGGTGTGCATCGCTTCAATCCCCGCACGTTTGAAATGGAATTCCATTTCCCCATCGGCCCCAATCCCCATGGCGACGTATTCGACCAGTGGGGATATCAGTTCGCCAATGATGGAACCGGTGGGAGTGGTTCGTATGTGAACATTGGCAAGGGAGTGGGGAGCAAGCCGTGGTTCAAGATGCGGGTTCGCCCGGTGGCGGCGACAGGAATCCTCTCCAGCAGCCATTTTCCCGAGCAGAATCAGGGGAATTTTCTGATCTGCAACTGCATTGGATTTCTGGGGGTGTTGCAGCATGAAGTGAAGTACAACGGTGCCGAGATCACCGCGACGGAAATCGAGCCGATCTTGGTTTCGAATGATCCCAACTTCCGTCCCACCGACGTGGAGATTGGCGGCGATGGCGCGTTGTACGTGTCGGACTGGAACAACGCGATCATCGGCCACATGCAGCACAACATGCGTGATCCGAATCGCGATCACGAACATGGCCGGGTGTATCGAGTGACCGCCAAAGATCGGCCGTTGCTGAAGCCTGTGAAACTGCGCGGGAAACCGATCCCGGAAGTCTGTCAGGCGTTTCTGTCCAAAGAGAATGGCACGCGGTACAGGGCCCGACTGGAACTGAGTGGACGGGAAACCCCGGAGGTGGTCGCGGCGGTTGGAAAGTGGACCAAGACGCTGGATGTATTGAAACCCGATCAGGCCCAGGCCCTGCTGGAAGCGCTGTGGGTTTTTGAAGAACACCGCGTCCCCAATTTCGACTTGCTGAAAACGGTGTTTCAAGCCGCGGAACCGCGTGTGCGAGCCGCCGCCATCCGCACCCTGGGTCACTGGGGGACACGCCTTGCCGACTGGGAGCCAACGCTGGTCGCCGCCGCCCGGGACGAGTCTGCGCTGGTTCGCGCGGAAGCGGTGAAGTCCGCCGTCTCGTTCGAAGGACTCGCGGCCGCCGAAATCATTTTCGAAGTGGCCACCCGTCCGACCGATCCGGAACTGGAGACGGTTCTGAACTACGCACGGGGAAAAATCAATGTCGACAAACTGGTTCAAGACTCAGTCGCCGCGAAAAAGCCGTTGTCGAAAGCGGCTCAGGCCTATGCGCTTCGGAACGCGAGTGTCGAGGATCTGCTGAAACTGCCCCGTACCGAGGTGGTCTATGAAGCGGTCCTCGCCCGACCGGCCGCGTCGGCCGGCGCGCTGCGGGAGTCGCTCAATGGTTTGGCCGCGCTGCGGAAGACCAGTTCGCTGCAACTGTTGTTGAGTCTGATCGAATCGCGCGACGCGAACGGTCAGGCCGAGACGCTCACGCCGCTCGGCCAGTTGCTCGCCGAACAACCCGCAGGTGAACTGAAGCAGGGACGCGGCAAGATCGAAGATCTCGCCTCACGGGGAAAAGCCGCCAAGACCCGGCAACTCGCTTACGCCGCCTGGATCGCAGCCGACCGTTCCGGAGACGCGGCGTTTCTGGCCGCCTCTCAGTCCAAAGAAGGGCTGCGTGATCTGCTCGACGCGGTCCCATCGATTTCCGACGCGACTCTGCGTGGCGGACTGTACGGCGCCGTCCGCGCGCTGATGTTCGAACTTCCCCCTCAACTCAAGGTAGAGTCTTCAGGTGACACTCCGCTTCAAAGCGGCATTCAGGTCGACTACTTCCATCCCAATCCCCCCAACGTCGCCGTCGAGACGCTGGCGAAGCTGAAGCCGCAGGCGAGTGGCATTGTGCCGGAGATTGTGATGAACGTCCCGCAACGCAAGGAGGCCGACGCGTTCGCGCTCCGCTTCACGGGAATGATTCAGATCCTCAAGACCGGGAAGTACACCTTCTTTATCGTGTCGGACGACGGATCGCGGGTTTATGTGGATGACAAGCTGCTCATCAACAATGACCGCCTGCAGGGGATGACCGAACAAACCGCGACGGTCGAACTGCTCGCTGGCCCCCATCCATTCGTGGTCACCTATTTCGACAATGGCGGTGGGGATGGTCTGGAAGTCGCCTGGGCCGGTCCCGGTTTTCCCAAACAGAAAATCGCCGCCGACCGATTGACACTCAGTGGTGGTGTCGAAACCCTGCATGACATCGCGATCCGCTCGCTCGCCGCCATTCCCGGCCATGAAGCCGAGAAATTCCACGATCTGGCGTCGCTCCTGAAAGCGGGCCGGCATCGGGCGGCCGCGATTTCGGTCCTCAAGACCATTCCCGAGGAACATTGGGACAAGAAAGCGCTGCCGGGATTGGTGGACAATGTCGTCGGCTATCTGAGCGGCATTCCCGCCCGGTTCCGCACCGCCGGCCCCGCGGTCGAAGCCGCCTCACTGGCGAAGTCGCTCGCTGGCAAGCTCCCCGCGGAACAGGCCAAAGCGATCGCCGATCGACTTGAGAATCTCGATGTCCGCGTCATCGCGATCGGCACCGTCGTCGAACGGATGATCTACGACAAAGAAATGATTACGGTTCAGGCGGGGAAGCCGGTTGAGTTCCGGTTCACCAATACCGACAACATGCCGCACAACTTCGCGATTGTGCAGCCCGGTTCACTGGAAGAGGTCGGCTTGCTGGCCGAGGCGACCGCCCGGGATGCCGATGCCAAGGATCGCGATTTTATCCCCAAGACCGACAAAGTGTTGTTCGCCAGTCGGCTGCTGGAACCGGGTCAAAGTCAGGCGATCAGTTTCGAAATCCCCAAACAGCCCGGGGTTTATCCGTACGTCTGCACGTACCCCGGTCACTGGCGGCGGATGTACGGGGCGCTGACAGTGGTTGAGAATCTGGAGGAATATCAGGCGAATCCTGACGCGTACCTCGCGAAGAACCCGTTGCCTGTCCGCGATGAGCTGCTGAACTCGCTGGGCCGCAACACCGAGTGGAAGTACGACGATCTGATTGGCGATGTGAAAAAGCAGACGGGCGGCCGCTCGTTTGAGGTTGGCAAAAACCTGTTCAAGACGGCCAACTGCGTCGGGTGTCACAAGCTCAATAATGAGGGTCGCGAGCTGGGCCCCGATCTCACCAAGATTGAGCCGGCCAAACAGACGACCGACCACGTGTTGCGTTCGATTCTCGAACCGTCGAACGAGATCGCGGACAAGTTTCAGCAGTACACGTTCGTCCTGACGAGCGGCAAACCGGTCACCGGGATGATTGTTGAAGAGAGTCCCACGGCGGTGAAACTGCTGGTCGATCCGTTGGCGCGGGGAGAGCCGGTCGTCGTACTGAAGTCGGCGATTGAGGAGCGTGTGAAATCCACCACGTCGATCATGCCGCAAGGCTTGCTGAACAAGCTGACACGGGAAGAAATTCTCGACTTGGTTGCGTACGTCTACGCGAAAGGTGACAAAAAACACGCGCTGTTCGCAGACCATCACCACGATCACTGATCGGATTCGCGGGAAGTCTAACGGCCCGGGACGCGCACATCCGTCCCCAAATCTCACCCATTGGCGGGTGAGGGGTCGCATTGTGGGCCGAGTGCGGTATGCTATTCGGAGTCTTCCGGTTCTCAGCTTCTGAAAGTCGTCTTCCTGATGCAGTCGTTGCCGATCATTGAGTTGTCGCCCGCGGGCGGCGTGGAAACGTCGTTCGCAGGCGATCCGCTTGCCAGCAAGGGGACGTACGCCTTCGTCAGTCTGGGATGTCCCAAAAACCTGATTGACAGCGAAAAGATGCTGGGGAGTCTGGCACTCGACGGGTACGCGCTGGTTTCCGACCCGGCGGGGGCCGACTTCGTCATTGTGAACACTTGTGGGTTCATCGACAGCTCCCGCGAAGAGTCGAAGGCGGTCATCCGCGAGATGCTTGATCTCAAGCGGGAGGGGAAGACCAAGGGGGTGATTGTCGCGGGCTGCCTTCCCGAGCGGATGGGGGGGACGCTGCTGCAGGAACTCCCGGAGGTGGATCATATCGTCGGGGTGTTCGCCCGCGATGAGATTACCAAAGTCGCCGACCGATTGGTGGGAGGCTCCCGCGAGCAGCGCGAGGTTTTCCGTCCCGCGCCGATTCGCGCTCTCGACGATCGCGCCCGACTGCGGATCACTCCCAGGCACTACGCCTACCTCAAGATTTCGGAAGGGTGTGATCGGACCTGCACGTTTTGCGCGATTCCCAAAATGCGCGGGAAGCACGCCACGAAGCCGATCGAAAACGTGATCGAAGAAGCCCGCGAACTGGCGGCCGACGGCGTGCGGGAACTGAATATCGTCGCTCAGGACACGACCTATTACGGACTCGATCTGTACGGCGAAGTCCGACTGGTGCAATTGCTCAAAGAGCTGGAACAAGTCGAAGGGATCGACTGGATCCGACTGCTTTACCTGTACCCGGTCCACTTCACCGACGAACTGATCGACACGATCGCCCAGTCGGGTCGGATCATTCCGTATCTCGACATGCCGTTGCAGCACATCAGCGACCCCGTCTTGAAGCGGATGCAGCGGCGGGTGACGCGCAAACAGACGGTGGAGCTGGTCGACAAGCTGCGTTCGCGGATTGACAACCTGGTGTTGCGGACCACATTCATCGTCGGCTTCCCCGGCGAGACCGACGCACAGTTCGAAGAGCTGAAGGAATTCGTGGCGGAATCGAAGTTTGAGCGGATGGGGGTGTTCACCTACTCGTTCGAGCCGGGAACGCCGGCGGTCAAGCTCGACGGGCATCTCCCCGAGGAAGTGAAGCAGGCGCGACAGGACGAGTTGATGACTCTGCAACAGGAGATCGCGTTTGATCATGGCGATTCCCTGGTCGGTTATGAACTCGATGTGCTGATCGACGCGCAGGTCGACGACGAGACGTGGGTCGGCCGCAGCTTCGCGGACGCTCCGGAAATCGACGGTCAGGTTTATGTCTCGGGGGCCGGTGTGGCTGTCGGGGAGTTTGTACCGGTGCATATCGAGGCCCGGCAGGACTATGATCTGGTGGGATCGGTGGTGGATGCCGACGATTCCGCCGAGGACGATTCATGATTCCGCCCTGCGTCCGACTTCCGTTCCGGGGATAAGCGCGTCTTGTCTCCCAGTTCACACATCGACTCCACCGTGCCCCATACGTCTCCCGCCGTCGAAGTCCCTTCGGGATCGCCCCGAACGCAATCCACCGACCGGGGTTGGCACAAGCAGTGGAATATCCCGAACCAGATCACGCTCGCGCGACTGGTGTTGGCGCTGGCGTGTCTGGCGCTGATTGACCTGGGCTGGTGGCTGTCGGCGTGTGGCACGTTTCTGGTCGCAGCCTCCACCGATTTCATCGATGGCTACATCGCCCGCAAATACGGGCTGGTGACGGTGCTGGGGCGAATCCTCGATCCGCTGGTCGATAAGATCGTGGTCGGGGGGGCGTTCACTTTTCTGGCGGCGGTTCCGGGGTCGGGAGTGCATCCCTGGATCGCGGTGATCGTCATTGGAAGGGAACTGTTCATCACCAGTCTGCGGGGGATGCTCGAGGCGTCGGGGCAGGACTTCTCGGCGGCCTGGAGTGGCAAGGTCAAGATGTTCGTGCAGTGTGGCGCGGTGATCTGCGTCCTGCTGGCGCTGGCGAACCAGGACACGCAATCGGTCGGGGGACCGGATTGGCAAAATCTGCTCGACTGGTCGCGGGTCGGTTTGCTCTGGGGGACGGTCGCGACGACTCTGTACAGCGGTTATGTCTACGTCGAACGGGCGGCGAAAATGTTCCGTGGTGGATCCGGGAGTTGAATCATGCTGTGCATCGCGGTGGCGCCGGAATCTCGCCGGCTTGGTAAGGTCGATCTGTTTAACGCCGCTCCGCGGTGCGATCTGATTGAATTTCGGCTCGATCGTCTGGGCAAAGAGCCCGACCTGAAGGAGATGCTCGACGGGATCTCAAAGCCGATCCTCATATCGTGCCGACGGAAGGCCGACGGCGGGGCGTGGACCGACAGCGAGGAAGACCGTCTGGTTCAATTGCGGACGGCGATCATCGCGGGGCCGGCCTATGTCGAACTCGAACTGGATATCGCGGGAAAAATCCCCCGGTTCGGCGCGACAAAACGGGTCGTCAGTTACACCTCGCTCGACAAACCTCTGGGCAATGTCGAATCAATCATCGAACAGGCGAAGGCGGTCAACGCCGACGTGGTGAAGTTTGTGGCCCCCACACCGACGCTCGATGCCGCCTGGCCGTTGCTGGCGGCCGTCGCCAAGAAACGAGATCTCCCCGTGGTCGGGATGGGGTTGGGCCGGCAGGGGGTCATGTTCTCGCTGCTCAGTCAGAAGTATGGCGCACCGTGGATTTACGCGGCGCTGGAAAAGGGACTGGAGGCCCACGCCGGCCAGCCGACGTTCACCGAACTTGAAGAGCTGTATCGCTGGCGGGAGATCAACTCCACCACGAAGTTTGTCGCGATCACGGGGTTTGGTCCGACCGAGTCGGCGACCGTGCGAGCCTTCAATGCCGGTTTCACGGCGCATGGACTCAACGTCCGCTGCCTGCCCCTGGAAATTGGCGTTTCGGACAAAGTTCAGCAGATGCTGGACAACCTGGGGATCAGCGTGCTGGTCGCGAACCCGGCGCTGTCGGAACGTTCACTCAACCTGGCGACTCACATTGATGACGTCGCGAGAAAGGCCCAGTATGGCGACCTGCTCGTCAAAAAGGCGGACGGGTGGCACGCGTTCAACACCGGCTGGAAGAGTGTGCTGCGGGTTCTTGAGGCGGGTTTGGGGGCGAAGACTCCGGAAGACCGGCCGCTCGACAAGCGGAACGTGCTGATCATCGGCACGGGAGGAATGGCGAAGAGCGTGGCGTATGGAATCCAACGCCGGCAGGGGCTGTTGAGCGTGACGGGGGCCGACGACAACGAGGCGCGCCAGTTCGCCCAACTGAATGGTGCCCGGCACATTCCCGTCGCGTCGCTGTACGACACACTGTGCGATGTGGTCGTGCTAGCCGAGGCGCAGCGCTTTGATCCCATGACCGGGCTGACTTCGGGGACAGGGCTCAAGCTCAACCCGGCGTTTCTGCGGCCGCACATGTACGTCGTTGATCTGACACAGCAGGTGGGCAAAAGCCCGCTGACTCTGGAAGCCGAGATGCGCGGCTGCAAGACGATCGGAGCCGAGGCGATTCTGGTCGACTCGCTGGCGCAGACGTTCAAGGCGATTTCGAGTCGTGATCTGGACCTGAACCTGATCCACGATGCCATCGCGGCGGAACGGCAGCCCGAGGGTTGATGGCGCTATTGTTGAGGAGGGGCGTCAGCTCCGGATTTCGGGGCTTTGAACCCGCAGTACCTACCACAACTTCCAGGCCCCCGTCGCCAGGATCCATCCCCCCAGGAGCGCATTTGTGACCGCGTGCATCGCCACGCAGGCCCAGACGTTTTGGGTCCGTCGATAGAGCAGGTTGATCAGGATCCCCCACGCCGTGGCGGCCAGTAATTCCGGGTGAACCGCGACGAACGCTGCGGTCACAATCGCGAAACTGGACGCGGTGAACGTCCCCTGAGGAACGGCGGAGAAGTCATCGCTGTTGATCAGGTAGCGGGCCAACAAGCCGCGCCAGAGCATTTCTTCCATGACGGGGACGATGACCGCGAGCCCGATCAACCGGACTGCGACGAATCCGATTTGAGCCGCCGTCGCCCCCTCCTTGTCAAACGGATTGTACTCCGATCGGCTTCCCAGGAACGAAGCGATCCAGTCGTTGAGTCCGGGGATCAGTTCTTGCATTCTCGCGAGTACCAGCCAGACCACAATTCCGACCACGCCGGCCGCCACGCCCAACGGCAGGCCCCGGGTCGAGAAGGATGGATACGCCCGGCGATACCAGAGCAGCGTCCCCGCGACGGCGACCGCTTTCAGCGAGTACCAGGCTTCATACCCCAACCCCAGCCAACCCTTCGATTCGACCGACGTCAGCAGGACGTAAACGATAAACGGTGCCACATAGGCGACAACATCGCCACCAGATTTGGGGGCGATGTTGGAATCGGCGACGTGAGTCGGGGAGTCGGGCTTGGAATTTGTCGTTGACATGAAAGCAATTTGGGAGGTCGGGACCGGGAGATCGGTAGATTATCCACAGTCGGACGACCAACCGCCAGATAGGTGACGGTGAGGATTGGGGGAAGTCGCCGTTATATTCCACGTCGTCGAAAACGCGACACATGCTCCGCGCGGTCCGCGGTGAGACATTTTGATGGAGCCGCGCCCCGTGCGGGCACCCGAGGTTAGCCTCCGAACTCATTCACCTGCCCCGCAAGGGGGCAGGGGTCTTGAGCGCGAAAAGTCTCAAATGGTTCGGCTATCGCTACAACCGGAAGAATCCGTACGGCATCTACAGGGAATCCAGCGATCCCATACCGATTTGGCAACGTCGCGCGACGTGGATGATAGTTTCCAATGTGGAGACATGCTGATGTTCAACCGTCGCCGACTGCCGATCGATTTGCTGGCACTGGTCCTTTTGGGACTGGTGGTGTTTGTTGCGCTTGCGCTCTGGACTCATGACCCTGCCGACCCGCCGGGTGACAGCGTGTTTCCGCTCAACGACGAAGTGCGCAATCTCTGTGGACCGTCGGGCGCGACGGTCGCCAACAACCTGCGCAACCTGATGGGGCTGGGGGCGTGGCTGTTGCCGATCGCACTGGGAAGCTGTGGCCTTTCGTGGCTCTTGCGGGAAGATTCCGATCGCCCGATCACCCCCTTGGCGGGTTGCACGGTTCTGCTGATCGTGGGATGCACGGCTTTGCGCGGTCTCGCACCGGGACTGTCCGGATCGCCTCCCGTGGGAAGCGGCGGGTTCCTGGGAGCGTGGCTTTGGACCGCGATGGAGAGTGAATTCACCGAAGCGGGTATTCTCATTCTCCTGGGATCGATGACCGCGGCGGGGCTACTGATGGCGTTCGACCGTTGGTCATGGAAGGTGCTGCTGGGATTCCTGGTGGGACCGTACGTGCTGTTCCATCGCTTGGGATTTGGTGACCGCTCACGCAAGGGAGAAGAACCATACCGGCGTCGGGAAACACCGATTCCAACCATTGGCTCGTTGAAGGCCGCCGACGCCGAAGCGGCTCCCGCGCCACATATCGAAGTCGCCCCGCTGCCCGCCACGTTGCCCCTGGCGGAGAACGCGGATGAGGCCGAATCTAACGAGCGTGTTGCCGCCACGGACCCAGACCCGATTGCTGGCGTCCCGTCCATCGAACTGGCCCACGACGCGGACATCGGAAAAATCGTCGTCCCCCCAATCGGAACCGTTCCCTCAGCCGGCACGGACTCCCATCGAAATGAGGGCGACGAGCCTCCCGTTGTCGCGCCGGTAACTCCCCCTACCCGACAACCGATTCGAATCAATCCGCCAGCGCACACACCCCGCTCGACGACGATCACCTTGCCGCAGCGGCCGCCGGCGCGTCCTGAGTACAAACTCCCCAGTCCGTCGATCCTGGAACTGGCCGAGCCGTTCCCTTTCGAAATCCTCGCCGAGAAAGCCCGCCTCGCTGCGACGGTTCTCGAACGAACATTCCAAGAGTTCGGCCTCAACGTCCGGGTTGTCGAAATCGATACCGGGCCGGTGATCACGCAGTTCGAACTGGAATTGGAAGCGGGTCTCCGGCTCTCCAAGGTGACGGCGCTCGCCGACGATCTGGCGATCGCGCTGCGCGTACCCAGCGTGCGTGTCGTCGCCCCCATACCCGGCAAGAACACCGTGGGGGTCGAGGTTCCCAACGACAAACAGGTGATGGTGCGTCTGCGGGAACTGATCGAAGCCAGCCCCGACGCGGGAGAGAAGAAACGGATTCCGGTCTTCCTGGGAAAAGACGTCAGCGGCCGCCCCCTGGTGGTCGATCTGGCGAAGATGCCTCACCTGTTGATCGCCGGGCGCACGGGGACCGGAAAAAGCGTTTGCCTCAACGCGCTCATCCTGTCGATTCTCATGACCCGCACCCCCGAGCAGGTCAAGATGCTGATGATCGACCCGAAGATGGTCGAACTCAGTCCGTACAAGCGCGTGCCGCACCTGATGCACCCCGTCATCACCGACATGAAAAAGGCCGAAGCGGTCTTGGGCTGGGCGGTGGACAAGATGGAAGAACGGTACGACCTGCTCGCGCGGTGCGGCGTGCGGCATCTCGACAGCTACAACGAATTGGGGCGCGAGTTCATTCTGCAAAAACTGGGCCTCGACCCGGAAAGCGAAGAGGCGGAACAGATTCCCGACCGGATGCCGTACATCGTCATCATCGCCGACGAAATGGTCGACATGATGATGACCTCCGGAAAAGAGGTCGAAGGTTTCATCATTCGGCTGGCGCAGAAATCGCGTGCGGTGGGAATTCACCTCGTACTTGCGACGCAGAAGCCGACGGTCGACGTGATCACCGGACTGATCAAATCGAACCTGCCGGCGCGGATCGCGTTCCAGGTCGCCAGCCGGGTCGACAGTCGTGTCGTCCTGGATGAAATGGGAGCCGACAAGCTGCTGGGAAATGGCGACATGCTGTACCTGATCCCCGGTACCAGCAAGATCACCAGGGCGCAGGGAACGTACGTCGCCGACAGCGAAGTGAATTCGGTGATCGACTTCTTTGGCGATTGCGAACCGGAATACAGCCGCGAGTTGGCGCAACTGAGTACCCGTCCCAAAGGCAAGAGTGGCATCGAAGCGATTCGGAGCCGGGACGAGATGTACGAACAGGCGATCGATGTGGTGGTGCGGGAAGGACGCGGCAGCGTGTCGCTGTTACAGCGTGCGCTGGGAATCGGCTACGGCCGCGCCGCGCGCCTGGTCGACTATATGGCGGAAGACGGCATAGTCGGCGATTACAACGGTTCGCAAGCGCGTGAAGTGTTGTATACCCCGGAGCAATGGGCCGAGTTGGTCGCCGGTGGGGAACCCGTGATGGCGAACTGATCGCTCGACTGCCTGGTGCCGACTTCGAACCAAAGGAAACCCGTTTGACGGACGCGGCGGTTGTTTCACCCGTGTGTGGGTTGTAGACTCGGCTCTGTCTCTTTCCGATGGAAATCCACCATGAAACGCCGCGCATCCGCCTGGTTGCTGAAGACCGCGCTCGTGGTCGTGGCGTTGTTGAGTGGTCCCACGCTGGCGTCGGTGCAACCTGAAGAACGGGAATCTGGCACGCCGGAACCTGGGGTCATCACCCAGTGGCAGCAGACCGGTGCCGTGTTCGGATGGAGTACTGTCGATGCGCAGGGAGAGTGGCGGTTTCATCGGGATCCGCCCGATGCGGGCGGCCTCCCCGCGTTCCGATTCAGTCGATTCACGGCCGAAAACGGGAATTCGCTGACGGCTCCGGATGTACCGTTCGCACTTTGGCTGGGCAGGTCCACGAAGGATGCAGACCTCAATGGGCTGGCCCGGATGAGACGGTTGCAGGCCCTGAACTTTGAAGAGACCTATACCTACGGCGTGACCGATGCGGGTCTCAAGGTTCTCGCACCACTGTCTCAGTTGCAGGCGCTGTCTCTGGAACATACCGCCCATACCGATGCGGGCATGAAAGATGTCGCGGCGCTGAAAGCGCTGCGGACGTTGACGCTCGGCGGTCGGGTGGACGTCGGCCTGAACGAACTGGCCAGTTTGGAACATCTCCATGCCCTCCACGTCATCTCCGCGTCGGTGACCGACGAGGGAATGAAGGCGCTGGCCCGACTCAAGGCATTGCGGACGCTGACCATTTTGTCGAGTGGCGATGGTGTGTCGGAGACCGGATTGAACGAACTCGAAATGCTGACCCAGTTGCGGACGCTGAGCCTGCGCCACACAACGTTGCGGGACGCACAGTTCAAACGGCTTGGCGGGCTGAAGGAAATCCAGACGCTGGACCTCTTCTGGACCGATGCCACGAACGCCGGCGTGCAGGAACTGGCCGGGCTGACCAAGTTGCGATCGTTAGATCTCCGCTGGAATCACAGACTCGGAGACGAGAGCCTGAAAGCCGTCGCCAGGCTGCCAAATCTCCAGGAACTGCGGTTCGACAGAACCCCGGTGACGGACGCGGGCCTGAAAGAACTCGCCGGGCTGAAACAGTTGCAGACTTTGAGTTTTTCCGACACCGCGGTAACCGATGCGGGCTTGAAAGCACTGGCCGATCTCAGACAACTCCAATCGCTCAGGGTATCGGGCGAGATCACGGACGCCGGTCTCAAAGAATTGGCCGGTCTGAAGCGGCTGCGGCGGTTGGAGCTTGCGTTTTCCAATGTGACCGATGCGGGTCTCCAGGAATTGGCCGGGTTGGACCAGTTGCGGTACCTGCGACTCTTCGGCACGAAGGTGACCGATGCGGGCCTGAAGAGTCTGGCTGGGTTGGACCAGTTGGAGACACTCGATCTGTACGGAACACTTGTGACCGGCACAGGATTGAAGGAACTCACCGGCCTGGAGCATTTGCGGACGATCGTACTCCAAGGCGCTCCCGTGACCGACGAGGGGCTGCGCGGGCTGGCGAGCTTGAAGACCTTGCAAACGCTGGATCTCCAGGAGACCCAGATAACGGGCTCGGGGCTCAAGCATTTGGCGGAGCTGACCAGACTGCGGTCGCTGAACCTGAGTCGATCCCCTGTCAGTCGATTGGAGGGATTGACGGCGATGGACCAGTTGCAGTGGCTGGATCTTTCTGGAAGCAAGGTGACCGATGCGGACTTCAAGGAGTTGTCCGCGCTGAAGCAGTTGGAGTCCCTGAACCTGGCAGGCACTGGAGTCACCGACCTCGGAGTGAAGGAACTGACGGAACTCCCCAAATTGCAAACGCTGTACCTGGGCCGAACGGCGGTCACCGATGCGGGATTGAAATCATTGGCCGAAATCAAGACATTGCGGTCGCTGCATCTGCCTGGGCGGGTGACCGACGAAGCGATCGGCATTTTGCAGAGGGCTTTGCCTGGCGCGACGATTACCGCAGCCCGCCCGCCCTTTACGATGTGAATAGAACGCAGGATCTGCGGGAATGACGCTCGTCAGGCATTGAGTTCGCCTCAGGAACGAAGTGGCGACAGAATCCATCCCAGTGCTTCTTCGTACGTCGGCCAATCGGTCGCCGCGAATCGGCAGCGCCACCGCGACGAGTCGAGCGACACGTCCTCCGGACGCGGTTCCGCTCCCCCGATCGAATCCCGGCTGGTCGTTTCGAACATCGTGGGGGATTGACCAAGAAACCGCGCCAGTCGTTCTCCCATTTCCCAGCGGCTCATGCGTTCCGGCCCCCCCACGTGCCAGATTCCCTCGGTGTTGGCGAGCGCGATTTCAACGACCGCCCGCGACGCGGTCTGGTAATCGATCGGAGTCCGCCATTCGTCCGTGAACAATTTCATTCGGCGGTCCCCCGTGGTGATCGCACGCCATTGCAAATCGAAAAAGGAATCACGTTGCCCCAGTTTGGGTCCAAACAGTAACGACAGCCGGACGACGGAATTCCCCGCGACTCTGAGGACCATTGGCTCCGCCGCAGCTTTTGTCCGGCCGTAAACCATCACGGGAGATGGGGAATCACTTTCGTGGTAACCGCCCCGCCGGCCATCGAAGACCAGATCGGTCGATGTGTAAACCAGTCTGGCACCGGCCAAGCGACACAAGTCACTGAGTTGTTCGGTCGCGTCGACGTTGATCCGCTGTGCCAGCGCGGGGTTGGCGAGACAGGCGTCGGCCGTCGAGAGAGCCGCCGCGTGGATTACCAGCGTGGGTCCGAATGACTGAAACGCCCGCGCGACGTGATCAACATCGAGAAGATCGACGTGTTCAACCGGAATTCCGTCTCTGGAACCGGGAGAACCTGTACTCCAGATCTGCGAATTCACTCGACGCTGTCGCAATTCGCGAATGAGGTAGGTTCCTAATCGGCCGGTCCCACCGGTTATTAGGACGCGATGCGTGGTCGAAGTACTCACGTGACGATCGATCCGCAGACGAGACCCAAAGATCCTCGGAAGTGCCGGCGATCAGACTTTGTAGTAGCCTCGGTACCAGTCGACAAATCGCTGAATCCCCGTTTCGATCGGTGTCGCGGGCTTGAATCCGACATCCTCCACCAAAGCGTCCACATTCGCGAATGTCGCCGGCACGTCACCGGGCTGCATGGGGAGCATGTTCTTGACCGCCTGCTTGCCGATCGCCTTTTCAATCGTATCAATCATGTGCATCAACTCCACCGGCTGATTGTTGCCGATGTTGTACACACGGTAGGGCGCTTTGCTGGTGGCCGGATCGGGTTTGTCGCTGTTCCAATTCGCGTTCGGGGTCGCGGTATGGTCGCTGGTGCGGATCACCCCTTCCACAATGTCATCGACATAGGTGAAATCGCGACGCATCTTCCCGCCATTGAACACATCGATCGGGCGACCTTCCAGAATCGCCTTCGTGAAGATGAACAACGCCATATCGGGACGCCCCCAAGGCCCATACACGGTGAAAAACCGCAGCCCCGTTGTCGGGAGGCCATACAGGTGGGAATAGGTATGCGCCATGAGCTCATTCGCCTTTTTCGTGGCGGCGTACAGGCTGAGCGGATGGTCAACATTCTGGTGGACGGAGAATGGCATCGCCGTGTTCGCCCCATAAACCGAACTCGACGACGCGTAGGTCAAATGCGCCACTTTGCTGTGCCGACATCCCTCCAGAATGTTCGTGAATCCGACCAGATTCGCGTCGATGTAGGCGTGGGGATTCTCCAGCGAATAACGCACCCCCGCCTGGGCGGCGAGGTGAATCACCCGTTCGAATTTCTCGTCGGCGAACATTTTCGGCATCGCCTTACGGTCGGCGACGTCAAGCTGCAGAAATCGAAAATTCGGATGCCCGACAAGCTGTTCGAGCCGGCCGTGCTTAAGGCGCACGTCGTAGTAATCGTTGATGTTATCAACCCCAACGACCGTTTCACCTCGCGCCAGCAGCTTGAGACTGGTATGAAACCCAATAAAACCGGCGGCACCGGTCACCAGAATCTTCGACATCACACACTCACAGAGACTTTTGATGCGTCGCCGAGTGAACTCGCCGACAAGTTGGGGAATCAGGATCGCGGAGTTCCAAGCGAATCCGACTGGGGGATTCTAGCGTGCGACCGCACCAGTGACACCGGTTCGACCAGACTTTTCGCTCTCGGTTCGCACTGGCCTGCGCCTACCTGGCCCCGATACGATCGATTTTGCCCTGAATCGCAGCGGCTCTGTCCCTTCCTGAATTGCCCCCTCCACCAAGACTTCGCTGGAATGCACTACCTTCCTGAATCCTCCCGTCGCATGCTGGAAGAGGGGATCGCCGGGGAAGGTGGGTCAACCGACGAGGATCGCAACTTCCACTGGCAATCCGCGCCGCTGTACGCGTTGACATTGACCGTGGGGGCGCTACTGATCGCAGACTCACTGCTGGCCGCCGTTGGAACGGCGGAATGGACCGCGTGGCGATCGCTGTTCGGATTTCGTCTGGCACTCGTCGCCGCCGTCCTGGGAGGGGCCAGAATTCTCTACCAGACGCTCGACGGCCTGTTTCAAGGTCGTGTCGGTGCCGATCTCGCGCTGTCGATCGCCTGTCTGGCCGCCATTCTGTTGGGTGAGCATTCGGTCGCTGGCCTGGTGGTGTTCATCGCGCTCATCGGGGAGAGCATCGAAGGATACACCTTTGACCGGGCCGCGCAGGCGATTCGCCGGGCGTATGACCTCTGTCCCCGCGTTGCGCATGTGGTGCGCGAGGGGCGGGAAGTCGATCTGCCCCTTTCGGAACTTCGGATCTCGGACGTTGTTGTCGTTCGTCCGGGCGAACGTCTTCCCGCCGACGGTGTCATTCGCGACGGCACCACGTCGATTGACCAAAGCCCGCTGACCGGGGAGAGTCTGCCGGTCGATCGGGTGCCGGGAGACCAGGTTTTCGCGGGGACTCTCAACCAGTTCGGCGGAGTCACGATCGAAGTTCGCGGTCTGGGGAAAGCGACCGCCGTCGGGCAGATCGCGGAACTGGTGCACCAGGCGAACCAGAATAAAGCGCCGCTGGAACGAGAGGCCGATCGGCTCGCCCGGTATTTTCTGCCGGTCGTTCTGGGGGCGGCGGCGCTGACACTGGTGGGCTGGAGATTGCGGACCGGAACCTGGAGCGCGGGTTGGCTCCCGGCCCTCTCCGTTCTGGTGGTCGCCTGTCCCTGCCCGCTGATCCTTGCGACACCGAGCGCCGTTCTCGCAGCCATGTCCTGGTTGGCGCGGATGGGGGTTGTCATCAAGGGGTCAGCGGTTTTGGAACGACTCGCGGGGGTCGACACCATCGCCTTCGACAAGACCGGAACCCTGACCACCGGCCGGCTTGCGCTGGTGAGCATCCTGACTGAACACTTGGACGAATCCGAGTTACTCCGTCTCGCGGCGGCCGCCGCCCGACGGAGCGGACACCCGGTTTCGCGTCTGGTTGTCGCCGAGGCGGATCGGCGGGGAGTCGTCGTTCCCGCGGTTGAAGAGATCGTGGAACGGCCCGGGCTGGGAATCTGGGCGCGCCCCGCCGGTTCGGTTTGGCCGGCCTCAGTCCCCCAATCGGCCCCCCCGGCGCTGGTGATCGGCAATCGGCGATGGCTGGAACAGTGCGGTGTTTTCCTGTCCGCCGAATGGCACGACCGGCTTTCGAGTCTCGACCGCCGTGGGGAATCGGCGTTGTTCGTCGGTGTCTCCTATCGCGACGTCGTTTCCATCACGCCGCGATCCGCAGTGGGGGGTGCGAATGCGGGCGATCCGCGCGAGGAGAAGGGGGCCACCCAAGAGATCGACGCCCCTTCGCTTCCGGGTGGATTCCTCATCGGACTGTTGGGCCTGGCGGATTCCCCCCGCGTCCTGGCAGCCGACGTGTTGACACAGCTTCGCGCCGCGGGCATCGGGCGGATCGCGCTGCTCACCGGGGACCGCGAGATGGCGGCTCGCGACCTGGCGGGAAGGCTGGAAAGACTGGACGACTGGCGGGCCGAACTGCTGCCGGCCGAAAAGGCCGCCTGGGTTGTTGAACGCCAGTCCGAAGGGGCCAGGGTCGCCATGATTGGCGATGGCATCAACGACGCCCCCGCGCTCGACGCCGCCGATGTCGGGATCGCGCTCGGTCAGGCTGGCAACGATCTGGCGGCGGAAGCGGGGGATATCATCCTCTTGGGTGATCCCCTCGCCGCCCTCCCCGGGCTGTTGCGGTTGTCGCGCGAACTGGTCCGGACGATTCGTGTCGGAATACTGGTATTCGCGTTCGGCGTGAACGGGGTGGGGGTGTTGCTCTCGGCGTGGGGCTGGCTCGGTCCGGTCGCCAGCGCCCTCTTCCATGAAGCGGGATCGCTCGCCGTCATGCTGTACGCACTGCATCTACTCTGGTTCGAGCGATGGAAGGGGACCGCGTTACAAACGATCGCCCAGAGCGGCATCCGGTTCGCGACGACCACCGCCGGCCTGATCTCTCCATCGCGATGGATTTACGGCCTCCTTCGGCACAGGCGCAAACTGATCCCTCTGGCGGGCGCTGTCGCGTGCTGCGGATGGATGATGTCCAACCTCGTTCTGATCCCCTCGAACGAACAGGCGCTGGTCACCCGTTTTGGCCGTTATTACGACACGCTTTCACCCGGACTGTACTGGCGCTGGCCGACTCCCCTGGAGCAGCTCCGGCGGGAGCGGGTCGATGAACTCCGTCCGGTCCAGTTGGGATTCCGATCCCATTCCGCCAAACAGGCGGAAGTCGGTGCGTACCGCGCTCCGGTGGAGTGGCAGACGACTCACGAAGATCAGGGATACCTGATCCTCCCCGACGAAGGGCTGTTGCTGACGGGCGATGAATTGATGCTGGAGCTGACCGCCGAGGGACAGTACCAGATCACCGATCTACGCGAGTTTGTCGAAGGTTGTGATGACCCCGCGACGGTGTTGCGAGTGGTTCTTGAGTCGGCGGTCCGAGAAGTTGTCGCGCGACGACCGCTTGAAGAACTGCTGGGGGCGTCCCGCGTCGATGTTGAACGCGACTGCCTGGCGGCAGCTCAAAAAGCGCTGGAACCACACCGACTGGGATTGCAACTCAGCAGCCTGCATCTGCTCGACGTGCATCCCCCCGGGGGAGTTGTTCCCGCGTATCGCGATGTCGCCAACGCGCTGGAAGAACGGGAGCAGTCGCTGAACATCGGCCAGGCGCTCGCGGCGCGCACCCTGTTGTCAGCCGCCGGCGAACCCGCCCTGGAGGAATTCGATCTCGCCGTCCGTTCGGTACGAGAGACAACTCTGCCCGACGCCAACGTCCCGCCGCCGGCGAATGACAAATCCCGGATCGACTGGTCGCTCGACGACGAGCGCTGGCGGGTCTTGTCGGCTGATGGTGCGGACGGAGTCGGTCTGGCAGGCACCGCGGCGGCGCGACTCAACGCCGCGCATGCGCTGCGCGTGCAAAGCCGTACTCGCGCGGAAGGATCGCAGGCACGCTTCCGGAGTCTCGTCAAACCGTACCGCGCCGCGGGCGACCTGACATTGATTTCGCTCTACTGGCATGCGATGGAGCGGGCGCTTGCCGACCGGACATTGATCGTCCTGGATCCCGAAGCGCAGGGACGTCGCCAGGTCTGGCTCCCTGAAACTCCCCTTGCGGAACCGATCGCCCCGCCATCCGTTTCACGACCCCCTCCCGTCGACGTCAACACGAATCGCGACGACACCCAGTAGCTGCCTACTCAAACGCACGCTGACGCACCATTCGAATTCCTCTGTCATCCGTTGACCCCCCGCTGATCCGATGAGTTCCAGTTCGCCCGCTTCTTCCGATTCCCCGGCCATTCCGTCGATGGCGAACCCCTTGGGGGGGCTGCTACGGTGGGCGCTCATCGCGGTCTTGATCACCGCCGCCTTCAGTTCCGTCCACTTTGTTGA
Organism: Planctomicrobium piriforme; assembly: GCA_945860955.1. Lineage (GTDB taxonomy): Bacteria > Planctomycetota > Planctomycetia > Planctomycetales > Planctomycetaceae > UBA10511. The sequence continues at coordinate 4,070 of CAMATH010000124.1, read as the reverse complement.
CGAAACGGAACTCGTGATCGTCGAACGATTGGGTGTCATCGTCGCGGTTTATGACAATGTCTCTCCCGAACAGTCCGATCGCGGTCTCCATTTCAAACTCCCGTGGCCAATCTCCGCGGTTCGCCGATTTGACCGCCGCCAGTTGCTGTTCGATCCCCCTGCCCGCGAGATGTTCACCCGGGATCGCAAAAATGTCACCGTTTCGAGCTTTCTCACGTGGCGGATCGCGGAGGCTGAAGCGACCGATTCTAGTTTCGATGAACGACCGGTGGTGAAGTTCTATCGGCGGCTTGGTTCACGAGCGACCGCCGAGGCCCGACTCGACGCCCGCGTGCGAGCCGCCCTGTCGGCTGAGCTTGGCCAGTCCGATCTCAACACACTTTTGCAAGTCGACGGGTCCGATCAAGGACCGCGCGGTGCCAGCCCTCTCAGTGATGTCGCCCGCCGGACTTTGTTAGCACTTTCCGTTTCTAATGGCCAGGAGTCTCCCACCGAGAGTTTGGGGATTGAGCTGGTCGACCTGCGGATTCGTCGGATCAATCTTCCCGAGGGAAATCGGATCGCGGTCTATGAGCGGATGCGGACCGAGCGGATGCGGATCGCAGAACGCTATCGCAGCGCCGGGTCGGCGGAGCGAGCGCGGATCGAAAGCCAGGCGAAGCGACAGAGCGACGAACTCCTGGCTCGGGCCGACGCCGACGCCGAACGGATCCGGGGTGAAGGGGAAGCCGAAGCACTCGCGATCTTGAATGAGGCACACGCCTTGGACCCGAAATTGTACGAATACCAACGGACGCTGTCGGCCTACACGCAGATCCTCAACCGGCAAACCACGCTGGTCCTGTCTGCCGGCAGTCGTCTGTTTCGCGTCCTCCGCGAAGGCCCGGCCAGTGTGGTGACCGATCCCGCAGACGCGGTGATTCTTCCGCCTGCGGTCCCGTTGGAGACCGCCCCCGGTTCCGACCTGCCGACCACTCCCGTGAAGAGTCCGGAGACGACTCCATGATGCGGGTTCTGCGCGTGCTGCTGGCAGCGGGTCTCCTGGCCTGGCTCGCCACAGGCTTCTTCATCATTCGTGGAAACGAACAGGGACTGGTTCGACGATTCGGACGCGCCCTGCGCGCCCCGGCTCTCAGCGGATTGCATTTTGATCTTCCCTGGCCCTTGAGCCAGGTCGATCGCGTCAACGTGCGCGAGATGCGCACGCTGACCATTGGTGTCGCTTCGATCGACGCGCAGGATCCGAATGGTTTCTTACGGCCCACCGGGCTCGACCGGGTTGGCGAGTTTTTAACCGGAGACAAAAACCTGCTGAATTTGCAGGTGCAATTGCAGTACCGCGTTTCTGATCCGTACCGCTGGATCTGCACACGCGAAGCTCCCGAAGTCGCGCTGCGGCTGATCGCCGAGAGTCGCATCGCCGAGGCGATCGCCCAGTGCGGCGTCGATTACGTGCATCCCCTGGGGCTGAATGAACTGCGGCAGTTGCTCTCCCGCGATCTGGCGGAAGCGGTCGACGCGGCCGGCCTGGGGGCGGTGGTGGAAGACGCGACAATCGCCGCCGTCTGGCCTCCACTCGAAGTGAAAGCGGCCTTTCTCGATGTCTCGAACGCGCGGGCGGAAAAAGACAAACTGATCGAACAGGAACGCTCCCGCGCGGAACAACTCACGACTGCGGCAGAGGCACAGTCACTGCAGCTCCATGATCGTGCTGAGACCGAGAAGCGGACCCAAATTGAGTCGGCGCGCGGCAAGGCCGATCGGTTTCGCGCCTTGGTCGCCGCGATGGATCCGCCGGCGGCCGGGGGCTCGGGTGATTCGGGCGAAGTCCGCAACCGCGCGGTGCGGCGGATGTTTCTCGACGCGATGGACGAAATCTGGCCCCGACTCGGACGCACTCTGGTGATTGAAACCGATCAGCCGGTGGACTTGCGGGTGTTTTCCGAGACGCGACGCGATTGAATCTCGGTCGTTCGACACGTCCGAGATTCAGCGTTCTGTCGACAAAGTGACGTCGGCCCCGATGGGCGGGGCGCTGACGTAATAAAGCAGCCGTCCAAGATCAATTTCGTGGTTTGTGAAATCCTTCGGACAAATCGAACCACCAGAGCTTGAACCGGTTCTAAACCGTCCAATTTGACACTCGCGCGTGGCCAGCGATTTATGGGTATCCCCTATTTGCTTAGCTTTTCCGCGCCGGTCAACCGAACCGTACCAGCGGGACCAACATCCGTAGGAGGAGTTCCGTCGTTGCCGATGCAGTACAAGTGTCCTTCCGTTCGCAGGTAGATGCGGTTGCCAGAAACCGCCGGTGACGCCAACAGTTTTCCCGGCAACTGGTTTTCGGCCAATTGTCGATAGACAGAACCGGCCCGAACGACATACGTCACTCCATCCTCCCCACAGAAGTACAACCGTTTTCCCGCCGCGATCGGTGACGCTGAGAACTGGCCCCCGAAGCGGTGCTTCCAGACCGGTTTTCCCGTGTTGGAATTGACGCAGGTCAGAATCCCATCGTCCGTCACCAAGTACAGAAAGTCATCGACCAGGATGGGAGAAGAGACAAACGGTACACCCTGCGAGAGCTTCCAGGAAATGTCGTTATCGCCGGCGTCGCCCGTCACCCCTTCCCGAATCGCTAGCAGCGAGGCTTGGTTGTATCCCGTGCAGACAAAGATGTGTCCATTTCCTGCCACAGGTCGCGGCACGTTGGAATGGCCCACAAAACGGTACGACCACAATTCGGTCCCGGTTTCCGGGTCATACGCCCAGACTCCATCGCCGCCAGGACAGACGACCTGGCGTTCCCCTTCGATTTCGACCAGCAGGGGTGTCGCGTACGAGTGCTTTCCGTCGCGGGGAGTTTTCCACCGGATGTCACCGGTCGCGGCGTCGAGTCCGATCACAAACTGGTCGGCTTCAATTCCGGGACGCTCGACCTTGTCGAAAAAGGGCCCAGTGAACCCGTCGCAAACGATAATCAGCACGTCCCCCGCCAGTACCGGGGATGAGCCGGGACCGTGGTGGTGATAATACGGAATCACCCGTTTCCAAAGGACTTTTCCGTCGCGATCGAGACACGCGGTTCCATGGGTTCCAAAGTGAACGAAAACGCGGTCGTTGGCGAGGATGGGTGTGGGGGCGGCATTGCCCGCTTTGGCCAGCCCTTTCGTTTCGGGATCCACATGGAACAGCGAATCGGTCGAGACGCGGATTTTTCCCGTTTTCAGATCGAAACAGATCGCTCGCAACGACCTGCCCGTTTGTGTCGCGGTCGTCAGCCAGAGATCGTTTCCCTGAATCACCGGGGAAGACCAGCCTTTGCCTGGCACCGCAATCTTCCAGACAACGTTTTCCGACTCCGACCAACTCAGAGGGAGATCGTCAGGTGATGTATGAACCAGCCCCTGTCCAGTCGGACCGCGGAACTGCGGCCAATCGGTCGCCACACTCGCGTCGACAACTTTCCCTTCCCGCTCGGCGCACTCTACCGGGCGACCTGTGATCACCCCGAAACAGGCGGCGCACAACATCGCGGTCCAACCGAGTCCACCACGGAAATTCCCAGCGATTTTGTGGTGATTGCGTCGCGTCGATGTCGTCATCCAGTCGCCTCCGAAAGATCGCATGTTCACAACGGTGAGCCATGCCGCGGGAAGTTCCGCAGGGAGTTGAGCCGGTCGGATACCAGACGCCGCGAAATGACACAAGATCGGTTGGCGGGTCGACAGGCTTTGCGGAGTGCGCTCTGGGTGTTTGAGTAAGAACCCGTCCAGGATCAACACCGTGATTCTGCGCGGCGCACGACATGTGGTTCAGCGGAACCGGCAGTAAGTGACCGGCGCGTGGAATTTAGTGCACGCGACTCCCCCAAGCGTTTCGCGAGAACCAGATTCTCCACGCCACACGTCCGAGGACGCGACCCCGGCAGGGCAACGCCGTAACGGATTTTCAGACCGTGGATTTGTTGAGTTCTCGAAACCGAAGTTGTTGTTCGCGCGTGGCTCGTTTGATCCGCGGTGGATCGGTTGTCGGCAGATCTTTGTAGTGCCCGCGGTACCGACTCCGCT
>CAMATH010000123.1 GCA_945860955.1 Planctomicrobium piriforme | reverse complement strand
GACACTGAATACGCAACAGAACAACGTCACCAGCCTGACGGCGCAGGTCACAGGCAACCTGTTTTACCAGGACGCCGACGGATTCGTCGTCAATGGCATCACTGCTCAGGGGGTGGATGTGTCGTTCACAGCGACCCAGGCGGTGACACAGACCTCGGCGATTGTCGCGCGACAACTCACATTGACCGGCACGGCCCCCTGGACCCTCGACACGTCGGACAACGACGTCGGAAGATTGGCGGCCACGGTCGGAGGAGATCTGGCATTCCGTGACGTGAACGGGTTCATTGTGGCGGGGATCGACGCCACGGGCAAACAGGTGACGCTGTCCGCCGCCCAGGAAGTGACACAGGAGGGGGCGATTGTCGCCGACAGCCTGTCGTTGAACGGTGCCGGTCCGTGGACACTGAATACGCAGCAGAACAACGTCGCCAGCCTGACGGCGCAAGTCACCGGCAACCTGCTTTACCAGGACGCCGACGGATTCGTCGTCAATGGCATCACTGCTCAGGGGGTGGATGTGTCGTTCACAGCGACCCAGGCAGTGACACAGACCTCGGCAATTGTCGCGAGACAACTCGCGTTGACCGGCACCGGCCCCTGGTCCCTCGATACGTCGGACAACGACGTCGGAAGATTGGCGGCGACGGTCGGAGGAGATCTGGCCTTCCGGGACACGAATGGGTTCGTTGTGGCGGGGATCGATGCCACAGGCAAACAGGTGACGCTGACCGCCGCACAGGAAGTGACACAGGAGAGAGCGATTATCGCCGACAGCCTGTCATTGAACGGTGCCGGTCCCTGGGCACTGAATACACAACAGAACAACGTCGCGCGGCTGTCGGCCGACATTCAGGGCAATCTGCTCTATCGGGATGCCGACGGATTCGACGTGGCGGGCATTCAGACTCAGAGTTTCGATGTCACGTTGGTCGCGCCACAGGAAGTGACACAAAGCGGCGCAATTAAGGGAGGGATGCTGTCGTTAAATGGAGCCGGTCCCTGGACATTAAAAAACCCGGATAACCTCGTCGCGAGCCTGATCGCCGATATCCACGGGGATTTGTTCTTCCAGAATGCCGATCGCCTCGTCCTGAACCGCCTCACGGCTCCTGGTCACACCGCGACCTTGGTGGCCGGCGGAACGGTCTCACAAATCAGCGCCATCACGGTCGATGAACTGAACGTCACGGTGATGAACGATTCCGCGCCCCCGCTAACCTCAGACATCACGCTCATCAATCCCGACAATGACGCGGGAGCGGTGTCGCTGCAGATTGTCCGTACGGATCACTCGCGTGGCAACGGAACCGTCGCTTATGTTGGACAGAGCGGCGTGAAAATCGCCAGAATCTTCACCGCGGGGTCGGCCCTGTTTTCCTCTGGCTCCAATCGATCACCGAACGGATTGGTGGTACAGACAGGGGCCATCGACGCCGATTCCCTGAAGGTCACGGGAACAGGGAATTTCCAACTGACCATGGAGAATTCGGTCGGCACATTCGCCGCTGACGTGACGGGGAGTTTGAATTTTAACAACCGGGGCGATTTGCAGATCGGAACCGTGAATGGAACGCCTGGCATCAAGGCCACGCGAGTGGTCACACCGCCGACGGGTAAGGCGGCGGAAATTGTCCGGTCGACAGGCGATATTGAATTGAAAGTAGACGGCAATCTCACTGTCCTGAACAACATCACTGCTGGCGGCAAGTTGCAGATTGAGGCATCCGGATCGACGAACCTCGAAAGCAAGCTGCCGAATCAGTCGGGAGTCACCGGCGTTGAACTGACGGCGGGTAATCCCGCGTCCGTGGCGAACCCGCCGGTGAAACTGTTGGGATTGCGTCCCTACCTGACCGCGACACCCATCAAGGTCTCTCAAGACATCGACGTCAGTCCGGATGGCACCGCGAGTGTGAGTCTGGTCGTCGGTCGGGAGTCAGAAAAAGGCTTGAATGTTGAGATTTCCTGGGGTGACGGAATTGTCGTGACCTATTCACAGGAACCTGGGAAAGACGGAATCTTCGTCGCGGGAACCAGTTTCACCATCACACATACTTATTCCCTCGAATCGATTCTCGACCAGTTGGGAGGAGCCAAGCCGGGCTCACTGGGCGGCAGCAATCTGTTCGAAGTTTATGTGAGGGCGTTTGTCGCGCCGGTCGGCGACGTTTTGCCTTTGTCATTCAAAGCGCAGACGGTTTCCCCGACAGGAGCGTTTGCCACCGAAGTTCCACCGAACCAGGCAGGACAGGTCACGCAGGTCTTCCTGGTCACTCCCGACGCCGATGGCAACTTTCAGCTCACTGCCAACGAATTGGTCGTGTTCGTCGCCAACCCGGGAATTGGTCTGGCGGGAACTGAGTTGTCGCAATTTGGCTCGCGAGAATTCATTCTTCCGGTGCGGCCGGAAACTCCCCAGACACAACAGCCCCCGACAACGGTCCTGGTCAACGCGGCGGCGAATGCAACCGACGAGACCAGTCCCTCGGGGGCGACGGCGGGCCGGGACGAAGTCTTCAAAATCCGGCGGATTCTCGACGAAGACGCGTTGCGCGAAAAGCGATCGGGCCAATCGGTCGATCCGCGAAATCCCGAAATTCGCCCCGAATGGCTGGGACTCGAGGAAGGGCAGCTCAACGATCTCGATGTGATCCGCAAGAGCTTTTTGCGTCTCCCCGACGGTCGTTACCAGATCACTCAGCAGCGCGGTCAAGAAGGTACGGAACGGGTGATCCTCGATATCCAGCTCAAGCAGGGGAAGCCGACTCCCGTGGAAGACCTGGAAAAGCCGCGACTCGAACTGGACTCGAATTCCTCACCCGTCGATTCCAGCTCCGATTCGCGAACGGAAGGCGAGCCGGAGGAGGTCCCCGATCCGGATGCCGCGGATCTGGAAACCCGCATTCCCGCCCCCTTGTCGGTCGCCCCAGGTTGGGGGAGCGGCAATCGAATCGATCCCCGTGCCGAAGTGGCGTTGGCGCTGTTGCGTGTTCGCCTGAGCGAACAGCGACCAACCGCTGCTCCATCGTCTCCTGAGCATCCTTCTCTGGTTTCAACGGCTGAGTCCACCTCACTCCGTCGAACCAACGATTTCCCACTTGTCGATCCACGCGAGTCCCCGTGATGCCCCGCCTGTGCCCCGATTGTGGTCAATCGATCCGCGACGCGATTCCCGCCGAAGCCCCGTGCCCCTATTGCGGCCCCATCGCGTCGGCCGGGGGCACGTTGAGGTTCAACGCCGCCGACTACGCGGCTGTCGAAGTTCCTGAACCGATTTCGACGGAACCGTCGATCCACAACACCATCGATCCCAGAAGTCTTCCCGAAGAGGAAGCCGAACGGTGGCACCAGACGTTTCAGCAACTTGCAACCCCACCGGAAGCCCTGAGGCAGACCACAGAGATTCCCAGTGGGTTCCTGCCGGATGTGGAGTCGGCAGAGGATCTTGAGACCCACGGAGAAACCGTTACGCAGGAGATTGGTGATTCGGCCCAGACCGGTTCGGCCTTTCGTAGCTCGACGTTCGACCTGAAGGGGAGCCGCCCCACGATTGTCACCAGGCAGCTTGCGGACCCCGAGCAAACGCCGACGGGCGACACAGTTGGAGATTCGTTCGACTACGAACTTCTGGACGTGCTGGGTCGCGGCGGTATGGGTGTCGTTTACACCGCGCGACAGACCTCGGTCAATCGGGAAGTCGCCGTCAAGATGATTGGTTCCGGCCAGTCGCAGGACGACGGGGTCCGCGCGGCGTTTCTCGACGAGGCAGTGATCACTGGCGAACTGGATCATCCGAATATCGTTCCGATCCATGAACTCGGAACCAATCGCTCCGGAACCCTGTTCTACTCGATGAAGCGGGTGACCGGAACACCCTGGAGCAGGCGGATCGCCAAGAACAGCGAATTGGAGAATCTGAAGATTCTCAGTGCGGTCGCTGACGCAATCGCCTTCGCACACAGCCGGGGAGTCGTGCATCGTGACTTGAAGCCCGAAAATGTGATGTTGGGGGAATATGGCGAAGTGCTGGTGATGGATTGGGGGCTGGCGCTGGTCACCGACGCGTTTCGCAAACCAGCCAGCGTTTCGCTCTCCCCAACCCCTGGCTGCACCCCTTCCTATGCCGCTCCGGAACTGGTGACCGGACCGATGGCGGTGATTGGACCGCACAGCGATGTCTATCTGCTGGGGGCGATTCTTTACGAAATCATCACGGGGAAGCCGCCGCACCTGGCCCGCTCCGCGCGCGAATGCTGCGAGATCGCCGCTCGCAATGGAATCGCCCCCACAAACAAGACCGGCGAACTGGTCGAAATCGCCCGCCGGGCGATGGCGACCGATCCCGCGGACCGGTATTCCTCCGTTCGTGATTTTCAGCAGGCGCTCAAGGGTTATGAGTCGCATACGGAAAGCTTGCGTCTGACCCAATTGGCGAACTCCGATCTCGAATTGGCACGGGTCGATGGCAAGTACGAGGATTTCGCCCGCGGGGTATTCGGTTATGGGCAGGCGCTGAAATTATGGGAAGAGAATCAGGAGGCACGCGAAGGGTTGCGTACCGCCCGGCGGGAATACGCGCAGGCGGCGCTCGACCGACAGAATTTTGAACTTGGGTTGGGACAGTTGGATGCCGCCGACCCGACCCACCAGCCGATCATCACACGATTGCAGGCCGGTCTCAACGATCGCGATCAACGGAAACGTCGTGAAACCCTGTTAAAACGGGGCGTGGTCGCGTTGCTCGCCGTGATTTTTTTCGGTGGAACATTGTTGACGTTGCAGATTTACTCGGGAAAGATCGCGGCGGACGAGGCGAAAGACAAAGCGGAGGCGGCCAGCAAAGTGGCCGAGGAGCAAAAAACTGCCGCAGAAAAAGCCGAAACGCGTGCGGTCGAAAATCAGAAACGTGCGGAAACAGAGCAGGCAAATGCTGAAGCTGCCAGTATTAAAGAAAAAGAGTCGGCCGAATTGGCCAGGAAGGAAAAACAAAACGCCGTAGACGCCAAACAGGTTGCCGAAGACGCCAAACAAGACGCGATTGACAAGTCCATCGAAGCGGAAACGCAACGCAGAAATGCGGAATATGAAGCCTACGTCGCCCAAGTTGGCAAGGCGATCACGGCGATCGAAAACAACGATTACGAGATTGCAAAAACCATTGTCGAAACGATTGAGCGGAAATTGAAGACCCCGGCGGTCAGTGCCGAGGGGAAGTTTGAAGCCAGCCCCTTGCGACCCGGCTGGGAACTTCGACGGCTCCAATATCTGCTTCAACAGGCCCAGACCCTGGCGAATTTTCAAGCCGACGGTGATCTCAACCGGACGACGGAATCGGCCCTCTCTTCCGCGAAGTCGACCCTCGATTTTGAAATTGGGGCGATCGCCGTCGACCGTTCCTTGCGGCGTTATGCGATTGCCGAACAGGGCGCTCAGGGAACAATTCACCTGGGCGAACTTTCGCTGGCCGCGGAGACTCCACAGTCGCTGACACTGGACCGCATCGCGACTCTCGGCAAACCGGTCGACTCGCTGGCGTTTTCCCGCAATCAACGACTCCTCGCCGCTGGCGGGAATGAGGGACGAATCGTCCTGTGGCAGGTCGGTGATCACGGCGTCCCGACTGCCGTCGAAGGAGCCCCCTCGTTCGATCTCTCGATCGAAAATATCGCCAACGTAAACGTGAACGGCGTCGCGTTCATTGAGCCAACTCGTGGATCCGGTGTCGGCAGGCTTTGGCTCGCGGCCGTCTGTTCCGATCGCGGCGTACGACTTTGGGATCTGACGGAATTCCGATCGGGACTGGCTGCTCGTCCAGGGCCGGTTCAGAACAGAGTGAAACCCCGTGTCGAATTGATGGGGGGTGTGCAACGGGCGCTCGCTGTCGCTCCCGACGGAACGCGATTCGTCACCGCGGGTGATGACGGCCTGGCCGTCGTATGGAGTCTTTCGCCCGATGGAACGAGATTCCAAAAGAGCGAAAGCGTGAAATCCGGTCCCGCAACATCCTCTGCCTCGACTTCGGAAACGCTCTTTTCGGGGGCTTTCGGAGGTCACGGCGTGCCGATCTACTCGGCGGCGTTTTCTCCAGACGGACAGTCGGTCGCGACCGGGGGCATCGATGGCCGAATTCTGATTTGGGATCCCAATCGTTCCGGCGCTCCCCTGGTGGCGTCTGCGGTCGAACAGCGGGGGGACGCGCTGGGAACACTGCGGACATTGGAGGGGCACTCTCGCGCTGTCCGTTCTCTGGATTATTCGGCGGATGGCAAGACGCTCTATTCCGCGTCCGACGATCGCACCGTGTGCGTCTGGAACGTCGATCCCTCCACCCCGGTAGGTCCCCCTAAGGTACTGCGGGGACATGGCGACTGGGTCCGCGCGGTGCGCGCCGTCAATGGGCCCGCCGCCCGGCGGTTCGCACTGTCCGGCGGAAATGACCGGCGACTGGTGCTTTGGGACGTCGAAAAATACTCCGACCAGGGGGTCGTGCTGATCGAAGACCATACAATCACCAGCTTAAGGCATACCGACGACGTACTGTCGGGGATGTTCAATTCCACCGGAACGAAGCTTTTGACCGCCAGTCGCGACCGGTCCGCGATCGTTTGGAACTTGAATCCCCAAGGGGACGCGAATCAGATTCTTGACGGTTCGCCGATCCGCCTGGAAGAAGGTCATACCGATTCGGCGGTCAATACCCGGTTTCTGCCCGATGGCAAAACAGCATTGACGGCGGGACTCGATGGCCGGGTCTGTCTGTGGGATCTGCGAACTGGCGCTCAGGTTGGTCTGCTGCAAGAACCGGGGATCGCCGGAATTGTGGATGTTTCGCCCGACGGACGGTGGATTGCCACTGGCGGACGCGAGAACGGGTTCGTGCTGTGGTCGGTCGATCAGGCGCTGCGGGCGTTTCCCCTGCGTGCCGATCCGGCGAATGGAATTCAATTCCCTCAAGACCATGGGCATCGCTCCAAGATTCGTGTCGTCGCATTCTCTCCCGGACCGCGGACGCGACTCTTCACGGGTGACAAAGAAGGGGGCGGGCGGTTGTGGGAACTGGACGGAACCAACCTGATGCCGCCGGTAGCGATTGCCAGCCATTCCGAGCAGATCAACGCCGCCGTGTTCACCCCCGATGGTGAACGTCTATTGACCGCGTCCGATGATGGTTCCATTGCCGTCCATACGTTGGGATCCCCCAAGAGTCTGCGGCGACTCGAACTCGGATCGCCGGTTCGATACTTGGCGATTGCCCCCGATGGCAGTCGAGTCTTCGCGGTTGTGGAAGGTGACTCGGGGTCGGGGGGATGGCAGTTTCATGAATGGGATCTGGGCAGCGAGGCACACACCGTTCGACCACTGGGGTCGGATGTGACGCTGGTGTTTGGACTGACGTTGGATCTGCACGCCTCGCCCCCAGCGGTTGTGGTCCCGGTTGCCGTGGATCGTCAGACCCGACTCAAACGGTTGTCTGTGGGAACGGAATTCCAGGACCGGACGAATGAAACCTGGCAGGAATTGTTGACCAATCGGGCCCGAAAGAACGCGCGAAAACGCTCGTCAAACGCGGTTCAGGATCCCGGTTTTTCCACAGTTTGGGGGGCCGCGATCGACGCGACGACTGGCCGCCTGTTGACCGTCGGCGACGTCGGGGCCGACCTCTGGCAGTTTCCGCCGAATCGAGCTGGACGACAGGACGAAAGCACACTCCGGGTCACCCATCAGAAATCACTGTCACCCCATCGCGCAGTTGCCGACGCGGCGTTCTCTCTAGACGATCAGTTCGTCGCCACCGCGAGTTGGGACGGAACCTTCAAGATCTGGAAACTCGACGGTCAATCGGCGCGCGTCTGGCACCGAGTTCAAGCCGATCGTCGACAACCGCCGCCACCGGGAGCTGGAGACGCCCCCGCATTCCCGGATCCCGCGATGCAAATGGCGCGAGGTGCCGTGAATTCCATTCGATTTTTCAAGAACTCCGCAGGGGACGGGGGTTCCACGGTGCGGTTGATTACCGCGCACCAGAACGGAGACGTTGTGGTCTGGAACTGGAATGGAACCCGGGAGGAGGAACCAACGGAGCAGTGTTTCGTGGCAACACAACCGATTCGCGAAGCGTTCTGTGTGCGTGCGGCGCACGCGGGGGATCAGGTGGTAATTCTCGCGACCTACGCTGGCGGAACAGCAAAGCTCTACCAATACAATCCCGAACGCGGAGAGTTGCGGGAACGGGGCGAGTTCCAGGGAGACGACGCCGCAAAACACGACGAAAAAGACGTCTTGTGCGGGGCGATCAGCACGGACGGAAAATGGGCGGCGACCGGGGATCGAGACGGTCGCATTATCGTCTGGAGCATGGAGACTCGCACACCGTGGCTGAAGGTGATGCGGGGTCACTCCACAGAAATCACTTCACTCGCCTTTTCTGAATCGTCCCGGTCGGTAGCGAATTCGACCGTTGGCGAAGAAGACCCGCTGACAAGCGCCGGGCACTACGATGCACTCCGTCTGGTCTCGGGAAGCCGGGATGGAACGGCCAAGTTGTGGGATCCACGAACCTCGTTCGTCAGCACGCGGGGGAATGGCGAGCGTCTGGAGGCGAACGACCTGATGACGCTGCGGCTGACGTTGGATGGTCCCGCGTCGCGATCGGAAATGGGGGGGGTGACCGCAGTGGACATTTCGCCGGCTGGGGACAGCATCGTGACCGTCGGTCAGTTGGAAAACGGTTCTGAGCAGAAAATTCTGCTCTGGAAGGCGATGTCGGCGAAAACCCCGGGGAAATAACGCGAGTCCAGCAAAAACCACAAATCGCCCCACAATTCGAGAAATCCCGAACAGCGTCCACTGGTTCGTGTGACGCCTCAAGATTTCTCGAATTTCGCCGCTTGCCTTTCGCAAATTGCACCGATAATATGCCGATGCACTTCGATACCCCATCTCCGTACTCTTGGGACATGGTCAGCGTGGATCCACTGATAGACCCAACGGCAGCCACGATTGGCGATCCAGTGTGGCGTTTTTGTCGTAGGCATAGGGGAGTCGTGGTCTTGACAGTGGTTCCCAGTGAGTCGTGGAGAGTCTGCAGATGATTGATGTCGAGGCATATCTGCGGCCGCTCAGTGACGAATCACCTTGTGGTGAGGACTTGGAGTACGACCCGGCGTTTGGGGCGATGGAGCGGGCGTCCCAGGGAAAGCCGGAGCAGCAATACGGCGGAACTGTGGTGCCTGCGGAGGAGCCGAATTGGGCGGAAGTTCGGTCAAACGCCTTTGATCTGATGGGGCGGACCAAAGATCTGCGTGTCGCCGTGATGTTGACGCGGGCGGTTCTGGGGTCCGGTGGCTTTGTGGATTTTTCTGGTGTCCTGTCTCTGATTCGTGGCTGGATTGAGAGCTATTGGGAGCCGTTGTATCCGCGGCTTGATCCCGATGACGATCTCGATCCGACGATTCGGGTCAATCTGCTGGCGTCTCTCTGCGATTCCGCGACGCTGCTCAACGACCTGAAGAAGACTCCGCTCGTTTCGTCGCGGATGGCTGGTCGATTCGGATTGCGAGAAATTGCGATTGCCAAGGGGGAAATTCCCGCTCCGGAGAGCATGGCAAGTCCCCCGACCCTTTCGATGATCGACGGTGCGTTTCAAGATGCGCCGCTTGAGGATTTGCAGGCGACATTCCAGGCGGTCGGAACTGCCGCTGAAGAAGTCAGTGCGATTGAGTCGGCAGTCACGGGGTACGTCGGATCGGGAAGGGCTGCGAGTCTTGGTCCACTCGTCGCCGTATTGAACGCTGCGAAGACGATTCTCACGGATCAGCTTGGGCGGCGCGGAGTTCTGGCGGGTGGTGGCGATGCCGGCCGCGATTCGGGCTCGGTTGATCCGGAGAGTGGGCTGCCAGCGGAAGGAGGTGGACGTGTGGCGCAAGCACTGACGGGTGAGATCCTCACACGCGAAGATGTCGTCAAGGCGATTGACAAGATCTGCGAATACTACGCGCGGCACGAGCCCTCCAGCCCCTTGCCTTTGTTGTTGAAGCGTGCAAAACGCCTGAGTACCATGAGTTTCATGGAGATTTTGCAGGATTTGGTTCCTGATGGGGTTCCTCAGGCGCAGCTCTTTGGAGGGACGACGTCCGAAGAGTAGTCCTGATCGCGTTCGAGAGTCCCACAGTAGATTTTTCACCCGGAGTGTTTCATGGCGAAGCAGAGCAGTCAGAAGTTCATCGCGCGCAATCGGGCACCGCGAGTTCAGATTGAATACGACGTTGAAGTTTACGGTGCCGAGAAGAAGGTTCAGTTGCCTTTCGTGATGGGGGTGATGGCAGATCTGTCGGGCAACCCAGCGGAGCCTCTGGCTCCCGTCGCCGACCGGAAGTTCCTCGAAATCGACGTTGACAACTTCGACAGCCGCATGAAGGCGATGAAGCCCCGGGTGGCGTTCCAGGTGCCCAACACTCTGACCGGTGAGGGGAATCTCGCGGTCGATCTCTCGTTCGAGAGCATGGACGACTTCACTCCCGCCGCGATCGCGAAGAAGGTCGACTCGCTGAACAAACTGCTGGAAGCCCGGACGCAGTTGTCGAATCTGCTGACGTATATGGACGGCAAATCGGGCGCGGAAGATCTGATCGCCAAGGCGCTCAAAGATCCCGCGCTGCTCCAGTCACTCGCGTCGGCCCCCAAGCCGGACGCCCCAGCCTCCTAGTCGCTGGCGCTTCAATTGACACTCGTCCTGGCTCGGCGCATTTCGCGCTCCATCGACCGACCGCATTCATCTCGAGGAATTATTCACCATGGCGGACGCTGAACAGCAGCATCAAGGGCAGGGGGGAGCCACGTTTTCCCCCGATGATTTTTCGTCGCTGCTCAATAAAGAGTTCAAACCCAAAACCGATCGCGCCAAAGAGGCCGTCGAGACCGCGGTCAAGACCTTGGCCGCGCACGCGCTGAGTGACTCGGCGATTGTCTCTGACGATGCGATCAAGTCGATTCAGGCGATCATCGCGGCGATCGACGAGAAGCTCACCGGTCAGATCAACAAGATTCTGCACCATGCCGACTTCCAGAAGCTCGAAGGTGCCTGGCGTGGTCTGCATCACCTGGTGACCCACACCGAAACCGACGAGTTGCTCAAGATTCGGGTGATGAATATCTCCAAGAACGACTTGGGCAAGACGCTCAAGAAGTTCAAGGGGACCGCCTGGGATCAAAGCCCAATCTTCAAGAAGCTCTACGAAGAGGAATATGGTCAGTTTGGTGGCGCTCCGTACGGTTGCCTCGTGGGAGACTACCATTTCGACCATAGTCCACCCGATGTCGAACTGCTGACTGGAATCGCCCAGGTTGCCGCGGCCTGCCATGCCCCATTCATTTCCGGCGTGTCGCCCGGAACCATGCAAATGGACACCTGGCAGGAGCTTTCCAACCCCCGCGATCTGACCAAGATCTTCGAGACCGCCGAATACGCTTCGTGGAAATCGTTGCGGGAGTCGGACGACGCCCGCTACCTGGCGTTGACCATGCCACGATTTCTGTCCCGTCTCCCCTACGGCGCCAAGACCAATCCGGTCGAAGGGTTCGCCTTCGAAGAGGAGACTGAAGGCCAGAATCATTCGAATTTCTGCTGGGCGAATTCCGCCTACGCGATGGCGACGAACATTAACCAGTCGTTCAAGGCGTTCGGCTGGTGCTCGCGGATCCGCGGAATCGAGTCGGGCGGTGCGGTCGAAGGTTTGCCGGTCCATACATTCCCGACCGACGACGGTGGTGTCGACATGAAATGCCCGGTGGAAATCGCGATCAGTGATCGACGCGAAGCCGAGCTTTCGAAAAACGGGTTCATGCCGCTCGTCCATCGCAAGAATTCCGACTTCGCGGCGTTCATCGGCGCGCAGTCGCTGCAAAAGCCCGCCGAATATTCCGACCCCGACGCGACGGCGAACGCCAATCTCGCCGCCCGACTCCCCTACCTTTTCGCTACCTGCCGATTCGCGCATTACCTCAAGTGCATCGTCCGCGACAAGATCGGCTCGTTCAAAGGCCGGGATGAAATGCAGCGCTGGTTGTCTTCGTGGATCCTGCAGTACGTCGATGGAAACCCGGCGAATTCCAGCGAAACCACCAAAGCGATGAAGCCGCTCGCCGCCGCGGAGGTGGTCGTGGAAGAGGTCGAAGGAAACCCCGGCTACTACACTTCGAAGTTCTTCCTGAAGCCGCACTATCAGTTGGAGGGTCTCACAGTCTCGCTGCGACTGGTTTCCAAACTCCCATCCGCCAAGGGCGGTTGATCCGCCGTCTCTCGAAGTTCCTTCTGTCCCCGTCTTAACTCGCTCTCTGAACCACAGGTCACAAGAATTAGGAGTCATCCATGGCCGTTGACATGTTTCTGTTCTTCAACGCCGGCGACAAAATCGAAGGTGAGACCCAAGACAAAGTCTATGCCGCGAAAAAAGGCATCGACGTTCTCGCTTGGAGCTGGGGAATGTCTCAGTCCGGTTCGTTTCATTCAGGCAGCGGCGGAGGTGCCGGCAAGGCGAATTTCCAGGACATTTCTGTGACGAAGTGGGTTGACAAGGCGTCCCCCAACCTGATGTTCGCTGTTGCTCAGGGCAAAAACCTGACCGACGCCACTCTGGTCGTTCGCAAAGCCGGTACGAATCCGCTGGAGTACATCGTGATCACAATGACCGAGGTCATGGTCACGTCGCTCAGCACCGGAGGCAGTGGCGGGGAAGACCGGCTGACGGAGAACATCAGTCTCAACTTCGCCCAGGTCAAGTTTTCGTACCAGCAGCAAAAGAAGGACGGCTCAAAAGAAGGGGGTGCTCTCGACTTCACCTTCGATATCGCCTCCAACGACAAGGAAGCTTCCTAGTCCGAAGTCGCGGAATGTCCATCGGTTGATGCGACATCTTTTCGATTCATTCCCCGTTTTTTTGACTGCCGAACATGCTCGCCGAAGAGTTGCTTCAGTCGGGTCAGCTTCCCGAAGCCCTTGCCGATTTACAGCAACACATTCGCCGCGAGCCTGGCAATCCCAAGTACCGCGTGTTTCTGTTTCAGCTCCTGTCGGTGTTGGGAGACTGGGACCGGGCTTCGGCTCAGCTTGAGGTCGCCGGCCAGTTGGACGCGGGAACGTTGTTGATGGTGCAGATGTACCGCGAAGCGCTTCGTTGCGAGTTTTTTCGCAGAGAAGTCTTCGCGGGACACCGCACTCCTTTGTTGTTCGGCGAGCCAGCCGAATGGTTGGCACTGCTGGTTGAGTCTTTTCGCCTGACTTCCCTGGGTGAATCCGCCCAAGGATCGGCACTCCGTGAGCGGGCCTTCGACGCGGCCCCCGCGACGGCGGGCGTGATCACCCTGGCTGACGAATCGACACACTCGTTCGAGTGGCTGGCCGACGCCGATCCGCGATTCGGGCCGGTCTTGGAGGTTGTGCTGCAGGCGAAGTATTATTGGATTCCGGTCGCTCGGATTTCCAAGATCGATTTCGAACCCCCGACCGACCTTCGCGATTTCGTCTGGGCGGCCGCGCATTTTGTCTGGACCAACGGTGGCGAGGCGATCGGACTAATCCCCGCGCGATACTCCGGCTCGGAATCGCATGTCGATCCGCAAGTTCGGCTCGGACGTAAGACTGACTGGGTCGACCAGCCAGATGACCTTTCGGTCGGTGTGGGACAGCGCATGCTTGCGACCGACGTGGGCGAATTCGCGCTCCTCGATATCCGCTCGATCACCTTTCACTCGGCGGACGAATCCTCCTCCTCGGACGCCGTGACTCCCGTCGGTGAGGAGCCGCATGGCTGAACTCACCTCGCAGGAGCGTTTGCAGCCCTCATTGCTCGATCGGTTGACTGACGATGCGCCGGACCAAAAATCGGAGTCGCGAGAGCGTCGCGTTTTGTCCGTCAGCGGGATGCGGGCCGCTGTCATTCGCGATTTGGCCTGGCTGCTGAATACCACGTGTCTGGGGGCATCAGTCGATCTCAAGTCCGTTCCCGAAGTGCGGCGTTCGGTTTTGAACTACGGGATCGTCGATTTGACGGGCCGCACAGTCTCTGGATTCACCGAAGACGAGCTGGTGCGGATTGTTCGAGAGGCGATTTTACGTTTTGAGCCCCGGCTCGCCGCGAGTACGCTCGTCGTGAAACTCGAGCAATCCGCGAAAGACCGCGAGTTCCGGGCGATGTCGTTCCGGATCGAAGCGGAACTCTGGGCTCAGCCGCTTCCGTTGCAACTCTACGTCAAAACCGAATTCGATCTCGAATCGGGGCATGCGCGCATCGTCGAGACCCGTTGAATGGACCCGAGATTTCTGAAGTACTATAACCGCGAACTTCAGTTCATCCGTGAAATGGGAGGGGAGTTCGCGCGCGAGTATCCCAAGATCGCTGGAAGACTGGGGCTGGATGGCGTCGAGTGTGCCGACCCGTATGTCGAACGTCTCTTCGAAGGATTCGCATTCCTTGCCGCCCGGGTGCAGCTCAAACTCGACGCCGAGTTTCCCCGTTTCACCGAAAACCTGCTCGAGATGGTTTACCCCAATTATCTCGCTCCGGTTCCCTCGATGGCGGTTGTTCAATTCAACCCCCATTTGAACGACGGCGCGCTGGCCGCCGGGTTCCCGCTTCCGAGGAAAACGGTTCTGAAGGGGTTATTGGGCCGGGATGACCAGACTGCCTGCGAATATCGTACTTCGCATGACGTGGTTTTGTGGCCGATCGAGGTCGCCCACGCGGAGTATTTCAGTCGCGAAACTCCGGCGTTCCCCATTCCCAAAGTCGCCGGCGTTCGTGCCGCGCTGCAACTGAAGCTCAAGGCGACCGCCGGCCTGAAGTTTGACAAGATTCCCCTCGACAAGCTGGTCTTCCACCTCCACGGCGCAGACCAGTTGCCGTTCCGCCTGCACGAGCAGTTGCTCGCCAATTGCCTGGCCGTCGTCGTACGCTCGACGAAACGCCCCGTCCCGTGGCAGGAGGTTCTCAAGTCTTCGACCCTGCGTCGCTTTGGGTACCAGGACGATCAGGCCTTGTTGCCGGTCGAAAACCGTTCATTTCAAGGCTACCGGCTGCTCCAGGAGTATTTCAGTTGCCCGCAGCGATTCCTGTTCGTGGAATTCACGGGTCTCGCGGAAGCGGTCCGTCGTTGCCCCGACGACGAACTGGAAATCGTCGTACTGTTCAACCGCCACGATCCCTCACTGGAGAGGTTGATCGATGAGTCGAACTTTCGGCTCGGTTGCACGCCCGCAGTGAACCTCTTTCCGCGTCGTGCGGATCGCATTCATCTCTCCGACCAGACGTCGGACAATCATGTGATCGCCGACAGAACGCGACCGGTCGATTTCGAAGTTCATTCGATCACCCGCCTGACCGGCTTTGGCTCTTCCGCTGACGAATTGCAGCAGTTTCTGCCGTTCTATGCGATGAACGGCCTCCAGGAACACGACGCGTTCTATACCCTCAGGAGAGTTCCCCGCGTTCTGCCGTCGTCACAACGTCGCACCGGGGCGCGGTCGACCTACATTGGCAGCGAAACGTATGTCAGTCTGGTGGATGGTGCTGAAGGTCCGTTTCGCCACAACCTCAGGCAACTCGCCCCCGAAATACTTTGCACGAACCGGGATCTCCCCCTGATGATGCCGGTCGGTCAGGCGAAAACCGATTTCACTCTGGAAACGTCGGCCCCCGTGGTTTCGACCCGCTGCCTCACCGGCCCCACCCGGCCACGCGGGTCGATCGCGTATGGCACGGGCGAATCGGCCTGGAAGCTCGTCAGCCAGCTTTCGCTCAATTATCTCTCCCTGGTAGGAGAGGAGAGCGGCGCGGGAGCTTTGCGGGAATTGCTGGAACTGCACGCCGACCCCAGCCAGCAATCCATTCGCAAACAGATTGACGGTCTGGTCTCCGTCGTCTCACACCCCATTGTCCGCCGACTTCCGGTACCGGGACCGATCACCTGTGGTCGCGGCGTGGCGGTCGCCGTCACCTTCAACGAGGCGGCGTTCGAGGGGGCGGGGGTGTTCACCTTGGCCTCAGTCCTCGACGAATTTTTCGCGCGGTACGTTTCCTTGAATTCCTTCACCGAGACGAGTCTTGCGACCCTGGATCGGGGGGAAATCATGAAATGGCCGATTCGCGTCGGGAGGAGGGTTTTGCTGTGAATCTGGACCAGCAGCTCCACGACGCCCCACACACTTTTGACTTTTTCCAGGCGCTCCGCCGACTGGAATGCCTGCATCGCGATTCGTCGCGTATCGGTGACACCGTCCGTCCGTCGGAGGATCCCGTCCGGCTCGCGCAGGATCCGTCTCTGTCATTTGCGGGCAGCACGCTCAGCACGTGCGTTCGAGGCAAAGGGGGGCTCCCCTCGCGACTTGCCGTCAATTTCTTCGGGTTGTTCGGTTCCAACGGTCCGTTGCCGCTCCATCTGACCGAATACGCCCGTGACCGATTGCGCAATTCGGGCGATCCCACGTTGATCGCGTTCGCCGACCTGTTTCACCATCGGATGTTGTCGTTGTTTTACCGCGCTCGGGCGATGGCCGAGCCAACGATCGAATTTGACCGACCGGCGGACGACCATTTCGCCCGCTACGTCGGGTCGCTGTTTGGCCTCGGATTCGAGTCTCTTCGCAACCGGGATTCGCTCTCCGATCGAGCCAAGCTCTACTTTGCCGGCCGGCTCGCTTCCGGTCCCAAGAATGCCGATGGGCTCTCCGCACTGCTGAGTGAATTGCTCGAAGCCCCGACATCAATCGATGAATTCGTGGGGCGTTGGATGCGATTGCCGCGCGACTGTCGATGCCGGCTGGGCGAATCGCCCATGACCGGAGCGCTGGGAGAAACGGCTCTCTTGGGGGAACGTGTCTGGGATTGTCAGCATCGGTTTGATGTCACCGTCGGCCCGCTGTCATTCGTTGAATTCGAGCAATTCCTCCCAGGAGGCAATTCCCTGCCGCTTGTTGGGGCGATCGTCCAGAACTACTGTGGGGATGAGCTCGCCTGGGATCTGCGGCTGGTGCTTCGTGGACCGGAAACTCCGCCCACTCACCTGGGGCGGTCCGGGTTCCTGGGTTTGACCACGTGGCTGCATTCCACTCCGCCGGATCGCGATGTCACCGATCTGGTTCTGCGGCCGGTTCCCGAATTGGATGATTCGTGATGAGAACCTGATTTGGTTCTCGCCCGAAAGACCCGGGGGCTGACGCCGCCAGGTTCGCCTGGTGTGGTTTGACCAATCGGATTGTGAATTTCAAGACTTCGTCCTTCGAACATACGCCCCCCACTGAACAATGCGTGAAATCAGTCGCGTCGCTCTGTTTGGCAAGCTGAACCCGGTCGCCTACCGCGGAATCGAAAGCGCCACGGTGTTTTGCAAGATGCGGGGGAACCCGTACGTCGAAGTGATTCACTGGTTGCACCAGTTACTGCAACTGCAGGACTCGGATCTGCATCGGACGATCAAGAATTTCAATCTGGATCCTTCGAAACTTGCCCGCGACTTCACCGAAGGGCTCGATCGCCTGCCGCGCGGCTCAACCTCGATCTCCGATCTGTCGTCCCAGGTGGAGGAGGCGGTCGAACGGGGGTGGGTCTACGGTACACTGATGTTCGGCGAGTCGCAGGTCCGCACCGGGTACCTGCTGGTCGGACTGTTGAAGACCCCCTCGTTGCGCAACACGCTGCTGGGGATCTCGAAAGAGTTCGGCAAGATCAATCTCGACACATTGACCGAACGATTTGATGAGGTCGTCAAGGGTTCGTCCGAAGAAGGACTCGCCCCGTCCGACGGCTTCCAGACCGGCGGCGGCGCGGCACCGGGCGAAGCGAGCGGCGCAATGGCCCCCGCTCAAATGGGCAAGCAGGAAGCGCTCAAGAAATTCACCGTCGACCTGACCGAACAGGCCCGTTCTGGAAAGATGGATCCGATCGTCGGCCGTGACGACGAAATCCGCCAAGTGATCGATATTCTGATGCGGCGTCGCCAGAACAACCCGATCCTCATCGGCGAAGCGGGCGTTGGCAAAACCGCCGTCGTCGAAGGGTTCGCCCAGCGCATCGCCCGCGGGGATGTTCCCCCCAGCCTCAAAGAGGTCGAACTCCGCTCGCTTGATGTCGGCCTGTTGCAGGCCGGTGCCAGTATGAAGGGGGAATTCGAACAGCGGCTGCGATCGGTCATCGACGAGGTCCAGGCGAGTCCCAAGCCGGTCATTCTGTTCATCGATGAAACGCACACGCTGGTCGGTGCCGGTGGAGCGGCCGGCACGGGAGACGCAGCCAA
The DNA here is from genome assembly GCA_945860955.1 of Planctomicrobium piriforme. Taxonomy (GTDB): domain Bacteria; phylum Planctomycetota; class Planctomycetia; order Planctomycetales; family Planctomycetaceae; genus UBA10511. The sequence goes on along the minus strand of CAMATH010000123.1, from coordinate 7,226 downwards.
CCTGTTGAAGCCCGCGCTCGCTCGCGGCACTCTGCGAACTGTTGGTGCGACCACCTTCGCCGAGTACAAGAAGCACATCGAAAAAGATCCTGCCCTCACGCGTCGCTTTCAGACGGTGACCGTCGACGAACCCGATGAGGCCAAGGCGATCCTCATGATGCGTGGCGTCGCGTCGACCATGGAGAAGCACCATAAAGTGCAGATTCTCGACGAAGCGCTGGAAGCCGCTGTGAAGTTGTCGCACCGGTACATCCCCGCCCGGCAGTTGCCCGATAAATCGGTCAGCCTGCTCGATACCGCTTGTGCCCGGGTCGCCGTCAGTCTGCACGCGACTCCGGCCGAGGTCGACGACAGCCGAAAGCGGATTGAAGCGCTGCAGACCGAGCTGGAAATCATCGGCCGGGAAAAGGCGATCGGTGTCGACATCGGCAAACGCGAGACCGATGCGAACGAATTGCTCACCGCCGAGAAGGCCCGGCTGGCGGAACTGGAAACGCGCTGGAACTCCGAAAGGGCGCTTGTCGACGAGCTGCTCGAACTGCGGGCCAAACTGCGGGCTGGCATTCGGCCGGTGGAAGGGACTGGCAGCAAACTGGAAGCCGCCGCCGCCGCTGCGGCCCCGACACCCCCCCCTGCCGACCCGCGTACCGAAGCCGAGCGCGAAACAGAACGGCTCGCCCAGATGGCCCAGTTGAAAGCAGTCCAGGAAAAGCTGACCGCGTTGCAGGGAGAAACGCCGCTGATTCTGCCAACCGTCGACTACCAGGCGGTCGCCGCCGTGGTGGGGGACTGGACCGGGATTCCGGTCGGCCGGATGGCCCGCAACGAAATCGAGACGATTCTCAAGGTCGCGTCGTCCCTCGCCCAGCGGGTGATCGGCCAGGACCACGCGATGGAGATGATCGCGAAACGCATCCAGACGTCGCGGGCGGGGCTCGACAACCCCAGCAAGCCGATCGGTGTGTTCATGCTGGCCGGGACTTCGGGCGTCGGCAAGACGGAAACGGCACTCGCACTGGCGGAAGCGCTCTACGGTGGCGAGCAGAACCTGATCACCATCAACATGAGCGAGTTTCAGGAGGCACACACTGTTAGCACGCTCAAAGGCGCTCCTCCTGGATACGTCGGCTATGGCGAAGGGGGCGTGTTGACCGAGGCGGTCCGCCGCAAACCGTATTCGGTCGTGTTGCTCGACGAAGTCGAGAAAGCGCATCCGGACGTCCACGAGATGTTCTTCCAAGTCTTCGACAAGGGGTTCATGGAAGATGGCGAAGGCCGGCTCATCGACTTCAAGAACACGCTGATCCTGCTGACGACGAACGCTGGCACTGAGATGATCGCGAGTCTGTGCAAAGACCCGGAACTGATGCCTGAGCCGGACGCGATCGCCAAGTCGCTGCGCGAGCCGCTGCTGAAAATCTTCCCGCCGGCGCTTCTGGGCCGGCTGGTCACGATTCCGTACTACCCGCTCAGCGACGAGATGCTGGGGAAGATCGTGAAGCTGCAGCTCAACCGCATCAAGAAGCGGGTCGAAGCCCGCTACAAGATTCCGTTCGAGTACACCGACGACGTGATCAAGCTGGTTGTCAGCCGCTGCACCGAGAGTGAATCGGGAGGCCGCATGATCGACGCGATTTTGACGAACACGATGCTGCCCGATATCAGCCGTGAGTTTTTGATGCGGCTCATGGAAGGAAAACCAATCGAGCGAGTTGCGGTACGCACGGCTGAAGGTGATTTCTCGTACCAGTTCTGAACGGGCTGCTCCTGGCGGCTGATGGTGTTCACCGGCTGCGGAAACACCGTAAATTGTGTCCACTGAAGCGACGGCATTCAGCCGACTCGAGCCACACCCACTCCAAACGGAGCGTTCATAATGACGGCGTTCTTGCGGCAATTCGCGGCGAAGCAGTTGAATCAGATCGTCTTTCCCGGCGCTCACGATGCCGGAATCTATGGGGAAGGGAAGTCGAATGTCATCACCCAATCGCTTAACATTGGGGAGCAGGCGAGCGCCGGGGTGCGTTTTTTCGACATGCGCATCGCCACGGTATTGCGAAGTGACGGGACGTATGAGCAGAGGTCCTATCACCTGGATGGCAGCCTTGTCAAAAATCAGAAGCACAAGAACGCCCAGCCGGGCGAGGTTGCATCGCATCAGAAGGTGGCTGCCTTCGGCGGGTGGGGCCAGGACACGTTGAGCCAGATGCTGAATCAGGCCAAGATGTATGTCACCGCAAATCCCAGTGAGTTCCTGATCCTGAAGTTTTCGAAGTGCTTTAACCTTCAAAACGTCGTCGACGCCTGTGTTGACGTGTTGGGGGACAAGCAATTCAACCACAATGTTGCGGCTTCCGCTCCGATCAACTTGAATACTCGCGTTGTGAACAGTCTCGCAGGGTTCGTAATCACGCTCTTTGATCCGACCGCGCTGGCCGGCTTGAACTTGCCACCAGGCTCCGCGCGGTACAGTGGTTGTCTGACTTTCGGTGAACTCTACGACAAGGACACCAAGTCCAGCAAGGCATATCAACCCATCTTCAATGGGCTCCAGTATTTCGGAAAATTCAGCAGTACTTCCGATGTCAGCACGAACACAAAGAAGCAAAAGAAGATCCTGGAGTCGGGTACAAGCTGTCATCGTGACGCGATGGGAATGATGTATTGGACAACGACTGGGTTGTTCGGGAACATCAAGAAACGCAACGACAAGATGTGGATTGGGGTTAACAATCCGTCCTTGCAGGCTGTTTGGGAACACGGATACAAGAAGGCGACGGCACACCAACTGGGCCTGCTCAATATCAACAACCTTTACATGAGACAGGGCCGCCACTACGTAGCGAACAAGAACTCATGGACCAGCTTCACGCCAAATATCGTGATGGTGGACTTCGCTGACCTTCAGAAGTGCGTGACGATCTTCAACCTGAATCGAGTCAAGAACGAAATGCTGGAGACTCTGATGCGGCAGTCCAACCACGCGATCGAAGACCTCTGATTCGGCTGGCCAAATCTCGGATGGCACGGTCACATCGGCCGACAGGCGGCTCCCCGGTTCGGGTTTCGGGGAACTCTGAAATCAACCGGTCCCAGGTCGTTTCGGCCTGGAGAGTCGTCAAGAAATCGATTTGACTTTTTGCAAATTCCGGATAACTTTATTCGTTGTTTCGACTCGGTCATTCCGGTGACGTCCGTCGGAGTGGCCATCCGCTTGCCCAGCGATGGCCGATTGTAGTCGGTCAGATATCTGAACATTCACGCAGATCCAGACACCATGCCCGACGCGACCGGTGCCCTGACTCCCCACGAGGCGGCGTTGGCCTCGAACAATGCCTACTACACCCTTCAGGGCTGGTCCGCTTTCAAAGCCGCCAAAGAATCGGGTGCGGCGAAAGTCAAGCCGGTGCCGGGAATGGAGTCGGCGAGCGTCATGAAAAAGGAGATTACCGGGACAGGGAAGGCGTCCTTTGGGAAGTCGAATATCCAGTTGAATACTGGAGTCGCGTTCACCGCGACGACAGGGGTAAATACCTCGTCGGGGTTCGGCTACGTTGCCGAATTCTCGCATCAGGGACAGTCGCACGTCATTGTGTCGACCCGGGGAACGCGTATTGAAATGGGGCCGGCGGATATGGTCACGGACCTCTACGCCACCCCTTCAAATCGTTTCATGGATGCGGGCCTGGTCCATCGTGGATTCTATCGCACTTTCAAGTCTTTCAAGGCGACGCTGGACGATGCCGAGATCGTGCAGACGTTAAATCAGGCCGACCACATTCACTGCTGTGGTCACAGCCTCGGTGGTGCGATCGCCAATCTCAACGCGTACTACCTGAGGTCGAGGTACAACAAGTCAACCTATCTGTACACGTTTGGAGCCCCGCGCGTCGGCACCTATGTCGGATTGCCGGCGGCGCTTGAGAGATCTCTGGGCAAACAGAACATTTATCGGATCAGCCACCACATGGATCCGATTACCATGATCCCGTGCTTTCCGTTCCTGCACGTGCTGGGGGATGACAAGGACGACCATTGCATCAACCTGCCGTCGCCAGCCAAGATGCCCACGCTGGCGAATCACAACATGGACCGCTATACCCAGGAGATGGCCGACGCCGGAACCTGGGACGGCGTCATCGCCCTGAAGCATCTTCCGTCGTTTGAAGACCGCATGCTCAAAAACGCCTGGGAGAGCACCGGCGACAGTTTCCTTCGCAAAGGGGGAAAACTGGTGGGGTCGGGGATCGTCTGGGTCCTGATGAAGGTTCTCAAGGGGTTGCTGAAATTGCTGGGAGGAGTTGTCCTGGCGGTTGTGGCGACTCCACTCGATCTCATTGCGCGTCTGCTGTACTTTGGTGTTCGAGAACTGGGGAAACTGGGAGCCAGAGTTCTCAAATGGCTCCAGGACGTCGCTGAACTGTTTAAGATGAAAATCACTTCCGCAGCCGATGTGACATCAACCATTTTGCGGAACTTGCTGGAACGGTTTGGCCAAGTTGTCCGCCAGGCGGCGATTGATGCGATTGAAGCCGCCGCGCCCATTGGGGCCGGGTTCGCCATGGCGCATGGAATGGCCTTCGGAAACATGTTCGTCGGATAAATCGAGTTTGCGAATGCCCACCTGGCTGTTGATCACCGAATCGGTACTTCTGGGGCTGCCCATCGCGGCAGGCCTGCCGTTGTTCGCCCTGGTTCCGATGATTTTTGGCGTCACAGAGGAAACACCTCCCGGGCCGGCGCGGCGGGTTTACCTGTTGCTGGTGGCGTTCCCGTTGGTTGTTATCGGAGCGCTGTTCGCCGCATTTCGAACGGAACCGGACAATCCCTTGAGATGGGTTTTTGCCCTCGTGCCAATCGCCCATCTGGTTGGATTGTTCTTGTTTCGAGTTAAAAACTGACAACAACCGGGGGGCGGGCATCCGTGGCACGGACTGAGTGGAGCATGGCACAACCCGCGTCGGACCGGACTGTTGTGCCAGGTGCCAAAAGCGAACCGTTGCCGCACCTGCCGTAATGGTCCCCAGCCGACAAGCAGCTTCCGCGATACCCCAAAAACCTCAACGACTTCCCACCGATACGCACAGACGGCCGGTCGCAAAAGGAAAACCGAGTCCACAGTCGCCTCGGCGAGGACCGTGGCGGTTTTGAGCGATTCCCTGCCGGATCTGGAGGACAGCCGGATCTCAACGTTCCCTCTCAGTCGCGAGCCCGCCATCAGCGTTTTCCACGACGTTTCACCCTGCGAGTGTCTTTTCGGAAGATGAGGTTTGAATTGATGATACTCTTGCAAACGGTAGGGTTCGCATCGTCAATCATGACGAATCCGCGATAGCGTGCGTCTTTGTTTTCGAGTGACCTGATCAGCCGCTCATTCAGGTCGGTTCCCAACATATAGGGCTGAGGGTAAGTCGGAGACTTCAGAGAATGGCTCAGGTGATTGATCTTTAATGTCGGATCGTCATTATACTGCGCATTTAGCCTCTCGAATAAGATCATTTTCGCCGCGTTGATTTCAGCGATATTGTTCACTAAGCCTCGATTCAGGTGGTCAGTGAAATCTGTGTTCGTGACTTTTGTATATCGATCCTGAATGGCGACCTTCAGATTTGTGTCAGGGATATCATATTGAGCGCTGATCATGTCGGTAAGAGACCCGGCATTCCAGGCGCGCAGATCGAAGGCCCCGGGAAAATCGTCTTGCAGCCGTGAAAACACCAGCACCTTTTTCTTGAGCTGCCCGATAGTCGGCCAGTCATTGGTGCCTTCTTCGGGACGAAACATCCACCCACCACTGAACGCATTCGTGATCGTGTCCTTAATGAGGCCGATGAGGCGCCTTTTCTCAGTGACGTCAGTGGGAATTTTCCCCTGCTGTTGAAAAATCATCGCGACAAACTCATATTTGTGCGCGCTCTCGCTCAGCCAGGACTTGATGGAATCCAGCGCTTCGGAGAGTTTGGTGGCAAAGACAATCGGCCCGTGGCACATATAAATGTCTTCAGGCACCACCGTCCTTTCCCTGATCCAGCCGCCTGAGCTCTTCTCAGCGATGTGGGCCACTCGCATGTCCAGAACTCTCACACCCGCATCCAATTGCTCTGTGATGTCGAGCCGCTGCGTAATGGTGAGCGGCGCCGAACTGGCGCCAGTGACCGACGCCGCGTCATGCGTGCCCGGAATCGCCAGGACATTGATTCTGGTGCCTGGGTTGAATTGGCTGAGCCAGTTATCCGGCATGGTTCGTCAACTTCACTTCAAGATGCCGTCAAATCACAACGGCGGTTGGCACGTACACCAACAGGTGCAGGCAGTCTCGGATCAGCAGCCACGCAGACTCCGCCGAAGCGGCCGGCAGAGGCACAACAGTGCGTCGAACGCAATCAACAGATGTCGCGGCACTTAACCGGAAAAGCTGACGCGATCGCTGTCGGTACCAAGGGGAAACAACGACGCAGCGAATTATTGGCCGACAGACGACCATCTGTCAAGTAGTCCTGAATCCAGCGAACATCTTCTGAAAAAATCGGAAAAACGATCAAAAAATGAGAACCCTACGGGAAGCCATGGGTATTTGAAGGTGAAGAGATTTCCAAATCACCTGCTCACGGAGGGTTTTCAAGTGAAGCGAAGCATCCCACAACGGTTGTACAATCGCAAGCGCCAGATTCTCAATCGCTTGGAGAAGGCGAACGGCAGCGCCAAGTACGAACGGGCTTTTTTGAATGCGCCGCCTGTGTTGCAAGCCGTGGAGATGCAATACGAACTCAGCGATACGACGCGGGGCATCGCGCATGGTGGGGCACCACTGTTCCTTCGGTTGGCCAAAGAGTGCGGGGTGGTCGATGCCATTGATCGCAATCTGCACCTGTTGAAGATTCATGTGCCGTACCACGAATCGGATCACGTGCTGAACTTCGCGCTCAACGCGCTTTGTGATGGTGAGTGCCTTCAAGACATCGAAACGCGGCGGAACGACGAGTCGTATCTTAACGCGCTGGGCGCCGCGAGCATTCCCGATCCCACGACGGCCGCCGATTTCTGTCGTCGGTTTCAACCGAGTGATGTGGGCGATCATCCGTAACTGCTCAATAACCCCGCGGTCGGCGCGCGGTCCGGCGGCGCTCGTCGCAGGCGTCGATTGAGTGCGCGAGTTTACGGAGGTGGAGAAGTTGCCTCAGGCCGCTGCCATTATCCGGTCTCGGGTGCGGGGGTCGCAGTCGCTT
>CAMATH010000122.1 GCA_945860955.1 Planctomicrobium piriforme | reverse complement strand
GATTCACGCGGTACGTCCCGAGGTCGAGTTTGTGATCGCGGGGTCAGGATCTGAAGAGACGAATCTGCGTCGTCTGGCCCGGGAGCTGGGAATCACTTCGCAAGTCACGTTCGCGCCCTATCTGTACGATTTCCAGATCTCGTTGCGGGCGATGGACATCTTCTGCCTGCCCGCCGTTCGCAAGGGACTGAGCGCGATCATGCTCGAGGCGATGGTCTTGGGCGTTCCGGTCGTCGCCACATCGCTGGGGGGGATCGACGATGTCATCGATAATCAACAGACGGGAATTCTCGTCCCCCCGCAAGATATGGCCGGCATGACCGACCGGCTGTTGTGGCTGTTGAACAATCCGCTGGAAGCGCGCCGTCTGGGTGCGGCCGGGCGCGAGCGCGTCTTGCGCGATTACGGGGTCGATCAAATGGTCTCGCGGACGCTCGCCGTTTATCAGGCGATCGCCGCCGATCCGCGCCGCGTGGCCGCCTGACCGGGGACAACCCGCCGCGTCCCGTTCCAACGGGAACCTTGCCGCTCTTCGCCTCACTGGGTATCGTCTAGGCACCTGCCGTGATGGACGTTCGGCCGAGATTCCTGTTCGCAGAGTCGGCCGCGATCACCGATTCCCACCAATCGCTCCTTCCGATTCGCACGCAAGAGTTACCGCATGAGCCGCTCTGTCCGTTCGTGTTCGCTATGTCTGCTGCTGCTCGCTGGCTTTCTGCCTGCGGTTTTCGCAGGGACACCTTCCAAAGATCCACTCGACTGGCCGCACTGGCGCGGCCCGGAAATGAACGGGATCTCACGGGAGAAGGGGCTGGTCGGTAGCTGGTCGCTGGAGGGGGAGAATCTCCTGTGGCGGAGTACCGAAGTCAGCACGCGGTCGACGCCGATCATCATGAACGGCAAAGTTTACATTCTCAGCCGGAACTCCCCCGATTCGACGAAAGAGGGGGAAAAGGTCATCGCCCTCGACGCCGCGACTGGGAACAAAGTCTGGGAAAACGCCTACAACATATTCCTCACCGACGTTCCCGCCGAGCGGGTCGGCTGGTCGTGCGTGGTGGGCGATCCAGAGACCGGCAACATCTTCTCACTGGGGGTCTGCGGGATTTTCCAAGGGATTGACGGCGATACCGGCAAGACGTTGTGGCAGCACTCGATGAGTGAAGAGTACGGCATCATTCACACCTATGGCGGACGCACGAACAACCCGCTGGTGTTTGAAGATCTGGTGATTATCAGCGGTGTGATGACTGGCTGGGGCGAATACGCCGTCCCCGCGCATCGCTTCGTCGCGTTCGACAAACGGAATGGCCAGGCGGTCTGGATCTCCAGTACCCGGCTGCGGCCGCTGGACACGACCTACAGCGCCCCGGTTCTGACGACCATCAACGGTCAAAAGATGATTGTCTTCGGTTCGGGCGATGGCTCGATCTATGCTCTTCAACCGCGCACCGGAAAAGTGATCTGGCAGTACGACGCGTCGATCCGCGGGGTCAACACGACACCCCTGGTGATTGGCAACAATGTGATCGGCGGACACAGTGAAGAAAATATCGCCGACAATCGTCAGATTGGCGCTTTGTTTTCGATCGACGCGACCGGGACGGGCGACGTCACCAAGACCAAGCAGAACTGGTTGCAGATGAACCGCCTGATTGGCCGGGCGTCCCCGGTTCTGGTCGGTGACAAACTGTACGCGGTTGATGACGCCGCCACGATGTACGCGTTCAATCCGGCTGACGGACAGGAGGTCGGCAAGAAGCTCCGGCTCGGGCGCGAGATCTTTGGCAGCCCGGTGTATGGCGACGGGAAGATGTATCTGGGTGAGGCGAATGGAATCTTCTACATCATTCAGCCCGGACCCGACGGCCCGACCGTTTTGCATAAGCAACGGCTGGAAGGGGAGAACATTCGCGGCTCGGCGAGTATTTCGCATGGTCGGGTCTACTTCGCGACCAACAGCGCGCTGTACTGCCTGGGGACGAAAGACGCTCAGCCCAGCGCCGACCCGATTCCTCCCCAACAACCCGAGACTCCGAAAACGGCCGACGAGAAACCGGCGCAGTTGCAGCTTGTTCCGATCGAATCGCTGCTGACACCCGCACGGAAGCAGAAGTACCAGGCGCGGCTGTACAATGCGAACGGACGCTACCTGAAGACTGTCCCGGCGAAACTGGAACTGCAAGGTCCGGGCAAAGTCGAGAACGACACCTACACCGCACCGGCCGAAGCGACTCACAGCGTCGCGACGGTGACGGTGCAGGCGGAGGGATTGACCGGGAAGGCCCGCATTCGCACCGTCGCTCCGTTGCCCTGGAAGTTTGACTTTGCTGATGGAAAGGTACCGGCGACCTGGGTCGGCAGCGCCTACCGTCACATTGTGATCGACGAGGATCTGTTCACCGCATTGCGGACACAAAACGAACGGGCCGCGCGGCTGTATGTCTACTGCACGACGGCGTTCGTCAACGGGGGACAACCGACGTCGAAATTCGCCGACGCCGGTCCCCGTCAGGCCTGGACCGACTTCCTGCGGTACTTCAGCCTCGATGCCGAAGGAAAACCGGGCACGGTCGACGAAGCGAAGCAGCAGTTTGATGCCGGCCTCGACCTTCTGGTGAAGGAAGGGGTGCTGGCGAAGTGGACGTGGGGCGAAGGCCCCGGCGGCCTGGAGTTGACCATCGAGAAGGGTGCCCGTGAGATCAAGGGGAACGCGGTCTTGTGCAAGATTAGCACGATTCCCAAGGGGACACGCAGCCAGGGATGGATGGGTCAACCGGTTTACCACGACTTTCTGATTCAGGCCGACCTCAAGGGGTTGGAACGGAACAGCAAGCTCCCCAGCATGGGGTTGATCAACCAGCGGTACACGCTGGACCTGATTGGTGCCGACCAGGAATTGCAGATCCGGTCCTGGACTTCGCAATTGGACTTGCGATTCGCCAAGACGATTCCGTTCCCGTGGAAGGCCGACACCTGGTATTCGATGAAGTTCCAGAGCGAAACCAAGGACGGAAAAGTGACGTTGCGTGGCAAGGTCTGGGTTCGCGGTGAGGCCGAGCCGGCCGAGTGGCTGATTGAGGCGACCGACGAAACTCCGAATCTGGTCGGCAGCCCCGGTCTGTTCGGGAATGCGACCGACGCCGAAGTGTTTATCGACAACATCGCGGTGACGCCCAACGCCGGCTGATTCCGCGTTCCCTGGATCCAACATTCCGCTTTTCACAGGACGAGACTGATGCACGCTTCGATGCGCCGGCTTTTGTTGGGCGCCAGCCTGTTCTGCCTGGCCACGGGGGTTTCCTCCCGCGCGCGGGCCGCTGACTACGACCCGATCGCCGAGGCCACAACGGCCAACGCTTCGCTCAAGAACAAGCCGGGCGATTCCCCCCAGTTGGGCCTCAGCCACTATCGCAACAACGTCACCGCCTCGTCGTTACCGGTGGAGTGGGACGTCAAGTCGGGGAAGAACATCAAGTTCGCCGCTCGGTTGGGATCTCAGACCTACGCCAGCCCGGTCGTGGCGAATGGCAAGGTGTTCGTTGGAACGAACAACAGCGCGGGATTCGTGAAACGATTCCCCAGCAAAATCGACCTGGGGTGCATGGTCTGCTACGACGCCGAGACCGGCAAATTCCTGTGGCAGCACTCCAACGAGAAACTCCCCGCCGGCCGCGTGCTGGACTGGGAACAACTCGGAGTGTGCAGCAGCCCGGTCGTCTCGGGTGACCGCCTCTGGTACATCTCGAATCGCGACGAACTCTGCTGCCTCGACATCGAAGGGTTCCTCGACGGTGAGAACGACGGCCCATTCAAGGAAGAACAGAATCAGAACAAAGACGAAGCCGACATCGTTTGGAAACTCGACCTGATCAAGCTCGGTGCCTCGCCCCACAACGCCAGCAGTTGCTCGATCACCCTCGTGGGCGATGTGCTGCTTGCGACGTCGTCCAACGGTGTCGACGAAGGGCACAAGAAGGTCGCCCAGGCCAACGCCCCAGTCTTCCTGGCAATCGACAAGAATACCGGCAAGGTGATCTGGAGCGATGCGTCTTCGGCTGGCAACATCATGCACGGAACCTGGTCGTCCCCCTGTTTTGGTGAACTCGGTGGAATCCCCCAGGCGATTTTCGCCGGTGGCGACGGCTGGCTCTACGCCTTCGACATTCGTGGCGAAAACGGCAAGGCGAAATTGATCTGGAAGTTCGACTGCAATCCCAAGGCCTCGGTCTACAAGCTCGAACGCGCCACCCGCAACCCGATCATCGGCACACCGGTGATCTATGACGGACTGGTTTATGTTGGTGTGGGTGAAGACCCCGAACATGGCGAAGGAAATGGTCACCTCTGGTGTGTCGATCCCACGAAACAGGGGGATATCAGCCCGACCCAGGTCTTCAGCGCGAAAGATCCCACAAAGCCGATTCCCTATCGCCGCATTCAGGCTCTCGACAAGGACAAAGGCGAGTTCGAGCGGGACAATCCCAACTCGGGTCTGGTGTGGCACTACGAAGGGACCGACACCAAGAAGTTTGACTCGACGATGCACCGGACCCTCGCCAGCGCGGCGATCAAGGACAACCTGCTGTTCATCGCGGACCAAAGTGGTCTGTTCCACTGCCTCGACGCCAAGACCGGCAAGCCGCACTGGACGCACGACATGCTCGCCGCGTCGTGGTCCACCGCTCTGATCGCGGGTGACAAGGTCTACATCGCCGACGTGGATGGTCAGGTCGCGATTTTCAAACTGTCGGCTCAGAAAGAAATGATTGGCGAACTGGAACTCGACACGCCGGTCAACACGACTCTGGTCTGCGCCAACGGCATTCTGTACGCGGCGACGTTCAACACGCTCTACGCGATTCAGGAAGGTGCCAGCTTCAAGCCCGGCACCGACGCCGCGACCGGTGGCGGTCAGTAGTGTTGGATTGAGAACTCGCCGGGTGTTTTCGTCCTGGCGAGTTCGACATCGACATTGACATCGACTCTCGATATCCCCGACAACCCCAAGCCCCTTGACCCGGCCCGAGCGACCGCTCGTCAGGATCGAGGGGTTTTCTTTTTCCAGCCGCGTGCGCATGTCCGGTCCCGGATCTCAATCGCCGAACGCCGATGTTCGGATGCGAGGTTTCGCCCAGCGGGTGACGGTCGAACACGCCATCGCCTGGATCGACTCGGTCTTGGCGGAGTTTCGCAGTCTGCCGACCGTGGAACTTCCGCTCCGCGAGGCGGCAGGCCGCGTTCTGGCCGACGACGTTGTCAGTCCGCTCAACGTCCCACGGTTCGCCCGCTCCATGATGGACGGCTTCGCGGTTCGGAGTGAAGAGACCTACGGGGCGACGTCGTACAATCCGCTGGCGCTGCGGATAATCGGCACCTGTCTTCCGGGAACTCCGTTTCCCACGACGGTGAATTCGGGTGAGGCGGTACGAATCATGACCGGCGCGCCGCTTCCGCAGGGGGCCGACGCAGTGGTTCCAGTCGAACAGACCGAACTGTCTGGCGACGATGTGCGGGTGCTGGGTGAAGTCTCCGCGGGCAAACATGTGGGGCAGGTCGGCGAGGATTTGCGATCGGGCGAGACGGTCCTCGCGTCGGGCCGGGTGTTGCGTCCTCAGGATCTGGGCGTTCTCTCATCAATCGGCGTCGGCCGCGTCACTGTGATCCGTTCGCCGCGCGTGCGAATTGTCATCACAGGCAACGAACTGCTGGCCGCGGGAACAGTTCCAACCGGGTTCCAGATCGCGGACGCCAACGGTCCCATGCTGGAATCGCTGGTTTCGCGCGACGGCGGAGAGGTCATGGTCTCCGATATTGTGCCGGATGATTCCGAATCGATTCGGTCAGCTCTCCTCGCGCCGGCCGACTTGGTTTTGATCTCGGGCAGCTCCAGCGTCGGGCAGGAGGATCATGCCGCCCGGTTGCTGGCCGAATCGGGCGAACTCGCCATCCACGGCGTCGCGATGCGTCCCAGCAGCCCCGCCGGCATGGGCCGGTTGCCGGGCCGGCTGGTGTTTCTGCTTCCGGGAAATCCCGTGTCGTGTCTGTGCGCCTACGACTTCTTCGCGGGACGGGCGATTCGGGCCCTTGCCGGCCGTTCGACAGAGTGGCCCTACCGTCAGATCCAGGTTCCGCTGGCTCGTAAGCTGGTTTCCACGGTGGGCCGGGTCGACTACGCCCGTGTGAAACTCGACGCGGGACTCGCCGAGCCAATCGCGATCAGCGGCGCGTCGATTCTCAGTTCCACCACGCGCGCCGACGGCTTCGTGATCATTCCCGCCGACAGCGAAGGATCCCCACCGGGGGCGCTGGTGGACGTCTTCCTGTATTGAGAGAGTTCGCATGTCCGACCAGGATCAATTCCTTGAGGTCATCGATCGCGACGTAGCCGAGGCGCGGTTTCGCGGGGCATTGTCACTCGCACCGCTGTCAGTCGAAGAGATCCCGCTGACCGACGCGTTGGGCCGGGTGCTGGCCGACGATGTGATCGCCCGGGTGGATGTCCCCTCTTTTGACCGGTCCAACTACGATGGATTCGCCATCCGGGCGGTCGACACGTTTGGAGCGAGCGAACAGGCCCCCCGGCGGGTGCGGTTGAGGCCCGAATCGCTCGACGCGGGGACACCGGCCACGGGCGAAATCGCTCCGGGTGAAGCGGTCGCGATTTCCACAGGGGGCATGGTGCCGCGCGGTGCGGATGCGGTTGTGATGGTCGAACACTCCGAGTCGCGCGACGGAATGCTCGTGGTCCGGCGGGCTGTGACACCAGGGTTTGGCATCGCCTTCGCTGGCACCGACATCGCGCGCGGGGAAACGGTGCTGCGCGCCGGAACCCGGCTGACCAGTCGCGAGACCGGTGTTCTGGCGGCGATTGGCGAGAGTCGGGTGGCGGTCCACCAGCGGCCGCGGGTCGCGATCATCTCCACCGGGAACGAGATCATCGCCCCGGGTGATCCGATGCGGCCGGCGGGCGTGTATGACTCCAACGCGCAAGTCCTCGCCGACGCCGTGCGGGAACAAGGGGGGACACCTAGATTCTGGGGGATTGTGCGCGATGAGGTCGCCGCCCTGCGGGGGATGCTGCACCAGGCGCTCGCCGAATCGGATGTCGTGCTGCTTTCTGGCGGAACCAGCAAGGGACGGGGGGACTTGTGTTATCGTGTCGTCGCCGAACTGAGCGATCCGGGAATTGTCGTCCATGGCGTGGCGCTCAAGCCGGGGAAACCGCTCTGCCTGGCGGTGACGGCCGGCAAACCGGTCGCGATTCTCCCGGGGTTTCCCACGTCGGCGATTTTCACGTTTCACGAATTCATCGCCCCCGTCATTCGGATTCTCGGGGGACATGCGGTCGAGCCGCGCGAAACGGTGACCGCCACCCTGGCCCTCAAAACGAATTCCGAAATCGGACGGACGGAATACCTGCTGGTGGGACTGGTGAAAACCGATCACGGCCTGTCCGCGTTTCCGATGGGGAAAGGGTCCGGGTCGGTCACGACGTTCAGCCGGGCCGATGGGTTTGTCACGATCCCCAGGCACACCGAGATCGTCCCGGCGGGCGAACCAGTCGAAGTCCGGCTGATCGGTCGCGGACTGGAGATCGCCGACCTGATAGTCATCGGCAGTCATTGCGTGGGACTCGATTTCCTGTTGTCGCAACTGCAACGGCGGGGAGTCACCTCGAAGTTATTGACTGTCGGCAGCACCGCGGGGCTGACGGCCGCCAAACGAGGGGAATGCGACATCGCCGGCATCCACCTACTGGACCCCGCCACCGGCGAATACAACCGGCCGTTCATTCCGGACGGCGTCGAATGGATCCAGGGTTATGGTCGCTCGCAGGGAATAGTCTTCCGTCCCGGCGACGTCCGGTTCGAAGGGAAAACGCTTGCGCAGATCGTCGATGAGATCATCGCGCGGGCGAAGGCAGACGACTCCACCTGTGTCATGGTCAATCGCAATCAGGGGAGTGGCACGCGGATCCTCATCGACCGTCTGCTCGCCGGCGCTCGACCCGCCGGCTACGCGATGCAGCCCAGCAACCACAACGCGGTCGTCGCCGCCGTCTCCCAAAACCGGGCCGATTGGGGGCTGGCGATCGAGTCGGTCGCCGCCGCTTCGGGACTGCGATTCATTCCCTACCAGCAGGAATGCTACGACTTCGCAATTCCCAAGTCGCGCAGCAGTCGCCCGGCGGTGCGGGCGTTTCTCGAACTGTTGTCCGACTCAGAAATCCGCCGGCATCTGGCGGCGATGGGCTTTCAGATCTCCTAAAGCCCGTCACCGCGTCCAGGCCAGCCAGCGGCGAAAGAGCGACTGGACGAACGGCGTCAATCGCGTGCGGCTGTACGCGTCCGCGATCCGTTTGAGCGCCTCGGCTTGTGTCGGATAAGGGTGAATGGTCTTGCCGAGTGCCTTCAGTCCCAGTCCATTGGTCATCGCGAGAGTCACTTCCGAGATCATTTCCCCCGCATGCGCCGCGGCGATCGTGGCACCCACAATTCGATCGGTCCCCCGGCGGACGTGGACCTTCACAAACCCGTCGGTCGCGTCGTCGAGAATTGCGCGATCCACATGCCGCATCTCCTGGCGGAACGTGTCGATCGCGATTCCCTGTTCACGGGCGGATTCTCCCGAAAGACCCACCTGCGCCAATTCCGGATCGGTATAGGTACACCAGGGGATGGTCAGCGCGCTGGCTCGCGCTCTGCCGAAAAAAAGCGCGTTCTGGATTACGATCCGCGCCATCGCATCGGCCGCGTGAGTGAACTGAAATCGCGAACAGACATCGCCGGCGGCGAAGATTCGAGAGTTGGTTGTCTGCAAACGGTCAGTGACAACGACCCCCTTCCGGGCGTCAAACGCCACCCCCGCCTGTTCCAGTCCGATCCCCTCCACATTGGGAACCCGACCGGCTCCGACCAGGATTTCATCTACAGTGATCTGTTCGAACTGCCCGGCGACCTGCAGCTTGAGTCCCTTTCCCTCCGATGACCGCGCGACTGACGACACCGTCGTGTTCAAACGCAATTCCACACCGTCACGTACCAGCGCGTCACGCACCACCGCGGCGGCATCCACGTCGTCGTGCTGCAGCAGCCGGTCATGTTTGTCGATTAGTATCACGTGGGAACCGAATCGGGCGAACGCCTGCGCCAGTTCGCAGCCAATGGGGCCACCCCCCAAAATGGCCAGTCGCCTGGGGAGTTCCGTCAGCGAGAAGACCGTTTCGTTTGTGAGAAACCCCGCCTCGCTGAGTCCGGGCAGATTGGGGCGCAATGCCCGTGCGCCGGTGGCGATCACCGCGCGCTGGAATCTCAAAGCGGCACCACCGACCTCCAATGTGCGTGGTCCGGTGAACCGCCCCTCTCCCAGAAAGACATCGACGCCACGCTCCCGATAGCGCATTGCCGAGTCGTTCGGGCTGATGTCGGCCCGCAGCTTGCGCAGGCGCTCCATCACTTTCGTAAAGTCGACCTCCGTGTCGGCGGAGACCAGAACGCCCAGTTCGCGGCCCCGTCGGACCTCGGCCGCCGCTCGGGCCGCTCGCAGCATTGCCTTGGACGGAACACATCCGACGTTGAGACAGTCTCCCCCCATCAGGCCGCGTTCGACCAGCGCGACACGCCCCCCCAGGCCAGCCGCGCCAATCGCCGAGATCAGGCCGGCGGTCCCGGCTCCCAAGACGACCAGATTGTACCGAGGGGCGGGATCGGGATTTACCCAGTCCGCGGGGTGGACGTTCGCCACCAGTCGGCGGTTGTGTTCGTCATCGGGAAGCAGGGCGGGGTGCATTTGAAAGAGTATACTTGGGCGAAGTTGAATTCACCGGCCGGGCACGGGAATTGTTGGAAGTGTTTCGTTACTCTCCAATTGGCCGAAAACGAGACGTTTGCGTGGAGGACGTGTGCCGACTATACCAGACAACCGACGCGTTGGAACGCGTGACTGTGGTGAATGCTCCCAATCCACACGAGCGACTGCCGCCTCAGGAATCCTGTTTATCCTCTTCATCCTGTCTGAAACTTTTTCCAATCCGCGATGTGTGGTCGTGCGGTTTGGAGATTGGGGCAGACGGACGGAAAGAATTTGACAGGATGAAGAGGATGAAAGGGATGAGCAGGATGGAATCTCTCGCCATTTCCGCTCGCTGGATAATATCCAATTGCACTGATGACCCGTCCCCCCAAAATAGCGGCGTTTGGTCCGCTTCCGGTGCCGCCGTCGGATTTCAGGCCGTGTGAAGCCTATTTCACCTCACAAGATTCCAACGCCAGAACTGCAAACGCCGTCCCGGCGTTGGTGATGTAATGCGCCCGGTCGGCATTCAGCGATCGCGTGAACCAGCGGCCCGACTCCCGTTGATTGGTCTTCAGCCAGCGAATTCCCGACACAATCCGCCGATCGTCGGCGGGAACTCCCGCCTGACGCAAGACATAGATCACCAGTCCCGTGGCATATCCATCACTTGGTCCATTCGGATCGTTCGGGGTTCCGTCCAGTCGGTTCCAATCCCCCAGCGACGGAAGGTTCCAGCCACCATCGTCGCGTTGTTTGGCGAACAGTTTCTTGATGGTCCGCTGACGTTGCGCGTCCGTCATCAATCCTTCAAGCCGAACCGAACTCCACAACAGCCACGCCTCGTGGTGCAGATTGGGGGGAGGATTCGCACGAAAGTAGCCCCGCAGTTTCTCCAACCCCACCTTCGCCGACGCACTCTCCGCATATCCTTCCGGGGCGTAACCCAACCCCATGGCGGCGTAGGCCGCGCCGAAGTATTCGTCGTATTCCATCGGCGGCAACTCATGCTTGTTCCAGTCCCAGACGCCGTCGGGTTGTTGAATGGTCCACATGCGGTCGAGCGCCTGGCGGGTCAGCGGATGGAGCTTGCCGGTCGTGCACGCGTCGTCAAACGCCAAGGTCGCGGCGGTCGCGACCACTTCCGAAACCCCTTCATCGCCCTCGGGCAGCCGGTCGGGGGAAGTGGCATCATCCCAATGCGCGACGCGGTTTTCGAAGAACCTCCGCATTTTTAACAACAGGGGAGCCTTGCCATCTCCCAATGCCGGCCGGGCCATGAGAAAGGGATACGACGTGTGACAACTCCCACACCGCTGCTCGGCGGTCCAGGCCATGACCGCGCCATCCAGGAACTCACCTGCTTTTTCTGGAGAATACGCCTTCGCGATCGGTTCCCTAACCGAGGTCTTGGCCGGTTTTGGAATCGACGCCGGTTCGGTGGCAAACGCCGTCCACGCGAGCAGCATGAATCCCAGCAACGAGACAAAAAGACGCGACATCATGGACTCCTGCGGGAAGCGCGGGGGGTGGGGTGTTGTTCAACGAGCGAGATTGCGACCAATCTCCACGCGGGACATTCTGACAGAACCCGGCTGGTTTGAGGGTCACGGGATCGTAAACACCCGGTACAGACGCGCATGGACTCAGAGAACGGACGACTCCGCCAATCGGGCGGAGTCGTCCGCTACAGTTGTCACTCCACGGGTCACCCCCAGTGGTTGTCGCTTGAGACGATCAGTTCACCGCTTCGCCAACGATCGCGTCGTTCAACACGTCGCCTCCGAACTTCCAGAACCAGTCACGGCCGCTTCCACCGCTGAGCGAATCGTTCGCGGTCCCGTCGACGAGCAACGTCAGTGCGGTGAGTTTGAAGGCACCTCCGCTGCCGACGCCACTGCGCAGATTGGCGACCCGGGTGTCATAGTCGATATCGACACGAGCCCACTCGGCGACAATCGCACTGATTGCCAACCGGTCGAGGACTTTTGTCGATTCGCTGTAGTACGTTGTGATTCCGCCGACCACAATGTCGTCGTCGTTACCACCGTCGAGCGTGTCGACCCCCGTCCCTCCAATCAATAGATCGCGACCGCCCAAGCCAAAGAGCATGTCGAGGCCGGCACCGCCGAACAGGACGTTGTTTAGGCTGTTCCCCTGGAGCGTGTCGTTGAGCGCCGTTCCCACGACCATCTCGAACGCGTCTCCCGCCGATAGTCGCAACGTGAGATTCGCATTCAAGACCTGCGGCGAAGTACTCGCCAGGTCCAGCAAAATCGACTGCGTGGTCGTGGTCGAAAAGTCGAGCAGGTCATTTCCCTGACCTGCGACTTCAACCACCGTGTCACTTCCCAGCGCGGCATTCGCATTGAATTTGAATGTGTCGTCTCCCGGTCCACCGGTCAGCACGTCGTCGCCGGCGGCTCCGGTCAAGATGTCGTTGCCCACTCCGCCGTTGAGGTCGTTGGCGAGTGTATTTCCGGTCAGCGTGTCACTCAGCGCCCCGCCAATGACGTTTTCAAAGTTGGTCGCCGACCCCAGAATGACCGACAGATTCGCATTCACCACCTGCGAGGTCGCCGTCGCCAGATTGATCGTGACGGCGGTGCTGACCGTCCCCGAGAAGTCGAGCGTGTCGATCCCGCCCCCCGTTTCATTCAGCGTGTCGGTGCCGAGCGGCGAGTCGGCGGCAAACGTGTAGCGGTCATTCCCAGCCCCACCAAACAGCGAGTCGTTCCCCGCCCGACCGGTCAGCACATCATCCCCCCCGTTGCCGGTCAGCGTGTTGGCGTTCGCGTTTCCGGTGAGCGTGTCGTTGAGATCGCCGCCAATCACGTTTTCAAACGTGGTCGTCGAACCGAGTGTCAGTCGCAGGTTGGCATTCACCGTCTGCTGCGCCGAGACCTCCAGACTGACCACGACGGTTTGAGTCGATGTCGCAGTGAAGTCGAGCGTATCCACGCCGCTGGCCGACTCATCGAGCGTGTCATTCCCCAATGCCAGATCGGTATCGAACAGGTACACGTCGTTCCCCGCATCGCCGATCAACACGTCGTCGCCGCCGGCACCGGTGAGAGCGTCATTCCCCAGTCCTCCCGAAAGAGTGTTCGCCAGCGCGTTGCCGATCAGAATGTCGTTTCCGGAACCCCCGATCACATTTTCAACCACATCGGTCCCCGTCAGTGACACCGTCAGGGTCGCGTTCACTACCTGCGCGGCCGCGCTGGACAGATTCAGGCTGACAGCCACCGTCGTCGTCGAAAAATCGAGCGTATCCAATCCCCCGGCTGGAGTTTCGGAGACAGAGTCCGTCCCCAGCGCGGAGTTTGCTGTGAACGAGTAAACATCGTTCCCCGCCCCGCCAATCAGAGAGTCGTTGCCGGTCCCCCCAATCAGCGTGTCGTTCCCGTTGTTTCCCCAGATCACATCGTTACCGGCACCCCCGTCAATCCAATTGGAGAGGGCGTTTCCGGTGAGGAGGTCGTTGAGGGCGCTGCCAATCAGGTTCTCGATTCCATCCCCCGCCGACAACGTGAGAGACAGATTCGCATCGACGATCTGAGTCAGAACGTTGTACAGATTGAGAGT
Source organism: Planctomicrobium piriforme (assembly GCA_945860955.1). GTDB lineage: Bacteria > Planctomycetota > Planctomycetia > Planctomycetales > Planctomycetaceae > UBA10511. The sequence goes on along the minus strand of CAMATH010000122.1, from coordinate 12,830 downwards.
GACCGATTGCGTTGTCGTGCCGCTGAAATCGATGGTATCGGTTCCCCCCGTGGAAGTTTCCACAATCGTGTCGCTTCCCAGCTCCCCATCGGCATCGAACAGATAGTGATCGTTCCCGTCCGCTCCGGTCATCAAATCATTCCCCGGCCCACCAATAAATGTGTTCGCCAGCCCATTTCCTGTGAGAACATCGTTGAGCGATCCCCCGGTGAGATTCTCGACGACGTCGCCGGCGGACAGTACCAGTGTCAGGTTGGAATTCACCACTTGCGGGGACGTGAGTGACAGGTCAAGGACGATCGACTTCGTGGTGGTCGCCGAGAAATTGACCGTATCCACTCCCCCGGTCGTTGACTCCACAATTGTGTCGCTCCCCAGCGACGAATCGCAGTCGAACGGGTAGGCATCGTTATCGTCGCCACCATTCAGAACATCATTCCCACCGGAACCCGTTAGCGTGTCCGCACCGGCGGCTCCCACAATCGTGTCATTGCCATTGTTGCCAACGATCGCGTTCGCCAGGGAATTCCCGGTCAACTGGTCATCCAGTGCGCCGCCTGTCAGATTCTCGAAGACATCCCCCGCGACCAGCGTGAGTGTCAAATGCGAATTGACCACCTGCGCCGTTGCCAGTGAGAGATCAACCGTCACGCCAATGGATGTTGTGGTGGAAAAGTCGAGGGTATCGGTGCCACTTCCGGTCAATTCGACCAGAGTGTCACTCCCCAGCGCGACTCCCGCGTTGAACGCATAGGTGTCGTTCCCCCCACTCCCGGTGAGGAGATCGTTTCCAGCCCCCCCGGTGAGAACATTCGCGGCCGCGTTTCCGGTCAACGTGTCATCCCCTCCGCCTCCGGTGAGATTCTCGATCGTCGTGGAGGAGCCGAGAGTCAGCGTCAGATTCGAATTGATGATCTGGGTGGCGGCGACCCCCAGATTGACGACCACACCCAGATTGGATGTCGCCGAGAAATCGAGTGTGTCGACTCCGCCAGCACTCTCATCAATGGTGTCGCTTCCCAGAAGAACACCTGTGTCGAACAGATAGCGATCATTTCCAAGATCGCCGCGGAGCGTATCGTCCCCCGCCTGGCCGACCAAAGTGTCGTTGCCGGTACCGCCACTGAGCAGGTCGTTTCCGCCTCCACCGGTCAGGTTGTTCGCCAGCGTGTTGCCCGTCAACGTGTCATCCCCTGAACCGCCGACGAGGTTTTCGAACGCGGTCGCGGAATTGAGTGTCAGGGTAAGACTTGCCGACTGAACAATCTGTGCGGTCGGCATTTCCAGATTGACGGCGACCGAGCGGGTCGTGGTCAACGAAAAATCGAGTGTGTCAACGCCGCTGACGTCGGTCAGCGTGTCGGCCCCCTGCGCTTCGTCGGCGTCAAACACGTAGAGATCACTCCCCGCCCCACCGGCGCTCGCGTCGTTTCCCGCTCCGCCGACAATCCGGTCCGCCAGGGTGCCACCCGTCAGTATGTCATTACCGTCCCCTCCAAACAGCGCGACCGCCCGATCAATACTGGCCGCGCTCAACGTGTCCGCGCCTCCTGCACCCCTCAATCGGATTTTCGTCACGGACGCCAGTGGATAAGTTGTCACAACTCCGTTGAAATTCAACGAATAGGCGGTGCTGGTTTTGGTGATCAGCATGCTGTCCGCGACTTCTCTCCCCAGTCCGAAGAGTGTTCCGCCAGCCAGATACGCGCCACTCAGAGGCTGCGTGTTGTCCTCATTCAAGGGATCCACGTCGGCCTCGACGACCGCGTTGGTCGGGTCGGCGACCACGAGGATCCGATAGTCCTCATCACTATCGGCGGTCGACGCGCCTGGCAACGCGATTTGTCCCGCTGCGGTCCCAATGGGCAGTTGCAGCGTGTGGGAACCGACCGTGCGGTCAGCGGGATTGGTGAGTGTGATGCTCCCGAGCGTGACGTCGCCCGCGCCGAACAACCCATCCACTGATTGGGCGAACCGGAGATCGAATGCCGGCGCATCCGCCGTGAACACCGTGTAATTCACGGAAATCGTCGACTGACCATTCGTCGTAGCGGAATCGACCCGAATATCCAGGGAATCCGGAACGTCGATCAACTGGATTTTTGCGATGCCAGTCCCCGACAGCGCGGGAACGCCATTGTCGGTGACCTGAACCACCAGGTTGAACACCGGTGTCGTTTCGAAATCGACAGCCGCGACGTTGTTCACCGTCACCTGTCCGGTCGCGGGATGAATCGCGAACGCGCTGCCGACGTTTCCTCCCACAATCGAATACGTGACCGACTGACCGGGATTCGGATCAAAACCAGAAATCGTCCCGACCACGGTTCCGACAGGCGAACTCTCAACAACCGAAACCACGCGGTCGGGTGCCACGGGACGGTTCAACTCGGTCGCAATGCCACTCCAGTAAGTCGGCTTCACGTCAAACGGATTGAACATCACGTCGTCGGTGACATAGACAAAGTTAAACCCCTTGACCTTCGCCGATCGCAACACCCGATCCCGGTCGCCGGCTGTGGGAACGCTGTGGATGATCGCCGCATATTTCATATTCGCCGATCCCCCCGCCGGACGAACCGCGTCGACAAAATCAGTATCGCTGGGATTCGCAGAATTCTCCACATTTTCGAAAGTGACCAGAACGTCGGCGACGGTGGTACTCAACAGCGCAGAAGCCGGCACGACCCCTGGATTGGCAATGATCGTCGTGCCGGCGAGTCGTGTCCGCCCACGAATGTTGGTGGCCAGCGTCTGGTAGTAACTCAGGTGAGACGCGCTGGAGGCCAATTCGTCGACGAAAATCCCATCGATCATCGAGCCGCCAGTCGAGTTCAAGTAGTAGTTTTGATACCAGTCGATGTTCTGAATGACCTGGGACTGCGGACGAACCCCTCCCTGCGTATACACGTATCCCAGCACTCCGACGTTGGGATTCTGCCGCAAGAGACGGATGGCGTCGCGATAGACACCGAAATCACTCAGGGGATTTGTCGGGTCGGCGGTCCCATTGGAGGGATTGATGATCACCGTGATCGGATTCGTCGCGGTCGCCTGATCTCGAATGTCGCGCCACCACCCCGACAGGGCCGAGCGTGAAAAGTCTGTGAATTGCGGAAAACTGTACAGTGGGACGAACAACCCGGTGGTCGGTCCGGACGATGGGAGAAGACTCCCCCCCATCCCCGCCGCCAGCAATTCCCGAGACTCCAACCCCTCAATCCGGTTCACCCGCGACGCCGTCTGCCTGCGACGCCGGGAGATTCCGCTCTGCGAAGACACAATCTGCGATTCCAGGGTACCCAACCAAGCGTGGAGAATCGACGTCATTTCAAGAGAGTTCCTGTGGGGCGTTCCGAACGGAATCGAGTCGCGAGAAGGCGACGAACGCGAGTAGCATACATTGAATTTCCACCAACGCCAGTCCGTCTTTCCCGTCATGAAGTCTCCCGACGCGATTCTTGAATTCACCCTCCCAAGTCTGATTTTTCCCCACTCGCAGACCCGTCAGGATATTGCCGCATCCGTTTCACGAGGCTCTGTTCGAGTTTGGTCTCGAACATCTCGAGGCTGACACAGGGGCAACTGTCCGTTCTTTTCATCGGTCCTCCGTTTCGGTTCACCGTCGGCTGGAGGACAGTTGATTGAACGTACTCCGGTATTGCCATAGTCCCCAAGGCGTCGTACTCCGGGGGGAATGCAAGTTCGCTCTGTCGCGTCGGTCGACGGTTACCCCTTTGCTGTTCATCAAAATCTTCAGGGTTTGAAATGACTGAGCCAACATTTCCTGCGGCTCACGCGGAGAGCGCGATCTCGATTCCGCGAGTCCTTCATCCGGCATCAACTTCCAGCAGCCACGTTCGACCTTCGGCCTGCTGATTGGCGCTCGACGCACACCCCAAGAAAAAATGAGACAGGATGACAGGATTTACAGGATGAAAAAAGGAAGAGAAAAAAGGAAGAGAAAAAAGCCGACCGTCTCCACCGTTTCACTAGGACTGGCCTGTATTTTCTCCACGGCGGAAAACGCGCCATCCGACCGAAGCCGCGCACGTGATTCGATGATCACAGGCCCCCGCTTTCAACCGACTGCCAATTCACTCCCTTCACCCCCTCCCTTCCCCCCTCCCTTCCCCCCTCCCTTCCCTCGTCTCATCCTGTCAATCCTTTTCATCCTCTTCATCCTGTCTAAAACTCTTCAGCCCGGACAAACGGAAAGTGGAGGTCGCATGTCGCCTGTGCCCGGCGGCAGATGGACTTCGAAAGAACGCAAGGCGGGGACAAGGCCATGCACCCCAGGGCAGCCAACGCCAAAACAACCGGTACTTTCCAGATTCATCGACAAAACATTGACATCCGTATATTTCTGTGGGAAAATCAAGAATACGGGGACTACAGTACACACGATGGGGCCACACCACCACCAGAGTGGCAATCTTGCCCCTCCAAGGCCGAAATCCACTCGAAACCACAAGAATCGAAATTTTTGTGTTGGGTGCCGGCTTAGATAAAGGTAGATCGATGGAAACACAACCGGCGGCGTCGAAAGCCCCTGGCGAGCGGGGCGGCATCCGCCCCCTGCACCTACGAATCCAGCGACCGCGGTCGGTCGCTTGTCCCTAAAAATTTCTGAAGCGTCACCCAAAATCGTGTGCGCTGGCTTGGTTTGGTGGCGTTCTAAGGGCAGGAAGTACGAACGCAGGTGTCAGTGCCGATCCGCACTGACCACCGAAATGGGAGCGGCGTCTCTGCGTTAACCCCTGAACAGAAGCCGTTTCGTGACGTGTTCGGAACACAGCGCGATCGACCAAGCATCAACAACCAACCTGAAAAGCGGTTGCAGGAATCGACTGTCGAGGCCTTGAATTTCTGGAGTGTGACAAATTCTCCCACCAGACAATTCGAATCTCGCGGAATTTCTGCGACCTGACACCGTCTATCGAATCCGTTTCCAGCCGCCTTGACGTTGGAATGGACCGACGCATTGACATTGAAAAACTCCCGCCGGCATGGCGACGGAGATCATTTCTTTTGGTTCCAGAGAATTGCGGGAGACGCGATGCGAATTTCCACCTGGTCCGAGCTTTTGAGGGGCTTTGTTACAAATCTTGGTTCCCGCTCGACCCGTCGGCGAACGAGACGGAGAGCGCGGGGCGGTTCGGGCAATTTGGCATTTGTGATTCAAATTGAAGTCCTCAACCCGATTGTGCTGTTGTCGGCGAACGTCGTCAGTACGACGCTGCCGGCGGCGGGGGCGACAAGCACGGCGGAGATCGACCGGTTCAGCCTGACCTTTTCGGAAGATTTGTCGGCGGCGACGGTGAACAACGTCACCAATCTCGACTTGCGATCGGCGGGGACCGACGGCCAGTTCGACACGGTGGACGACGTCGCGTACCACCTGTCGAGCTACGGCTACACAAGCGGCCTGACCGCCAGTTATCGGGTGACCGACGGGCCGTTGCAGCCGGGGGTCTACCGGATGACGGTGGGAACGGGGCTGACCGACCGGGCTGGGAACGCGCTGGCGGCCCCGTTCGTGCGAACGTTCACCACGGCGGATCTTTCGCCGTACATTCTGGAAAGTCGTTCGAACGACACGGCGGGGCGGGCCACCTCACTGAGTCTCAACCCGACGACGACGTCGGACGGCACTTTCAGTCTGTTGGCTGGCGCCTACGGAGTGGGGTCGAACGCTCACGGATTCGCGTCGGGAGACCTCAACAACGACGGCCACCTGGACGTGGTGACCGCCAACTACGGAGGCAGCAACGTGAGCGTGCTGCTGGGGAACGGGGACGGCACGCTCCAGTCGGCGAGTACCCTGACCACGGGCCTAAACAACGCGATGGCGGTGGCGGTGGGAGATCTGAATGCCGATGGCAACGCCGATCTGGTCGTGTCGAATTACGGGTCGGCGAAGGTGAGCGTGCTGTTCGGGGTGGGGAACGGAACGTTCGGAGCGGCGACCTCGTACACAGTAGGCAATAACCCCCGCGGGTTGACGATCGGTGATTTCAATGCCGACGGGAAGCTCGACGTAGCGGTGGTTAACACGACCAGCGATACCTTGAGCGTATTGCTCAATTCGGGAAACGGGAGCCTGCTGGCGGCCGTGTATTACGCGACCGGAAGCGGCCCCTACGCCGTGACGATGGCCGACTTCGACGGGGACGGCAAGCTCGACCTGGCGACCTCCAATAATTGGTCCAACAACGTGAGTGTGCGATTCGGGACGGGAACGGGCGCGTTTGGCGCGAAGACCGACTACGTGACCAACGGGACGAACCCGAACTGGATCGTGGCGGTCGATCTGAACGCCGACGGGAAGCCGGATCTGGCGACTTCGAACTACAGCGGTTCAACGGTGAGCGTGCTGCTGAACAGGGGCGGTGGAGAGTTTGCGACGGGGGTGGCGTATGCGACGGGGACGGGGACGAACGGGTTGTATAATGTCGTGGCGGCGGACCTGAACGCCGACGGCAAGCAGGATCTGGCGGTCGCCAATCACGAAAACGGCAAAATCGGCCTGTTGTACGGGAACGGGGATGGAACACTTCAGACTGCGGTGACCCAGAACTTCAATGCGATCGCGTTGACAGTGGGGGACTTCAACGAAGATGGGCGGGTGGATCTGGCGGCAGCGAGCTACTCCAACAGCAATGTGACGGTGTACGCCGGGAACACTGTGAAACCGCTGACGGAAGATCCGGCCGGGAGCGGCATCCGTTCGGGGTACGGACGTGGGAACCTGTGGAGTACGTCGGACATCGACTACTGGAGCTTCAGCGGGAAATCCGGGGAGCGGCTGTCAGTGGCGGTCGAAGCGGCGGGGAGTCCGGCCGCCAGCCAATTGCAATACCGCGTGGATCGGGCCGACGGTACGAATATGACCACCTTCTATCCCGACTCCAACGGACGGGGGCAGTCAACGCCGCTGACGCTGCCGTTGGATGGCACCTACACCGTCTCCGTTCGAGCCTACAACTACGACTACCAGGGGGAATACCGTCTCCGCGTCACCACCGCCGCGCCGACAATCCAGATGGAGACCGAAGCGAACGACGCGGTAGGGAGTGCCAACGTGATCTCCTTAACCAACAGCACTTTGGGACATCTCCAGGCCACTCTGGCGGGCTTTGTCGGACTGAACGACGGCGGCGACGTCTACAAAATGGCGAATATCCCGGCGGAGACGACGATCAGTCTGGCGGTGACGAAGCCCTCGACGAGCGGCGTGTCGCCGGTGCTGGCGATCTTGAACTCGGCGGGAACCGTCGTGGCGACGAGCGCGGCGGGGGCGACCTCGTTCAGCTATCTGATCCCGTCGGGGGGCGGGGGGACATACTACGCTCGGCTGACGGCAACCCCGGGGACCGCGGGGTTGCTCTCGCAGTACCTGCTGTCATTCGATCTCGCCGACAGTGTGCCGCCGGTGATCACGGCGACAAATCTGCCGGCGGCGGAAGCGACGAGTACGGCAGTGCTGGACCGATTCAGCCTGAGCTTCTCGGAAGAAATGACGCCGGCAACGGTGAACAACGGCGCCAATTTCGACTTGCGATCGGCGGGGACCGACGGCCAGTTCGACACGGCGGACGACGTCGTGTACCACCTGTCAAGCTACGGCTACACAAGCGGCCTGACCGCCACTTATCGGGTGACCGACGGACCGTTGCAGCCGGGGGTCTACCGGATGACAGCGGGAACGGGACTGACCGATCGGTCGGGGAACGCGCTCGCGGCCCCGTTCGTGCGGACAATCACGCTGATCGATGTAGTTCCGTACATTCTGGAAAGTCGCTCGAACGACACGTCGGGGCGGGCCACCACGCTGAGTCTCAATCCGACGACGACGCCGGACGGCACATTCAGTTTGCTCGCTGGGGGCTACGGGGTGGGGGGGAACGCGTATGGCACGGCGTCAGGCGACTTCAACAATGACGGACACCGGGACGTGGTGACCGCCAACTACGGCGGCAACAACGTGAGCGTGCTGCTGGGGAACGGGGACGGCACGCTCCAGGGGGCCAGCAACCTGTCCACGGCGGGAAATTTCCCGACCGCCGTCGCGGCGGGAGATTTGAACGCTGATGGGAACGCCGATCTGGTCGTCTCGAACCGCGATTCGAACACCGTGAGCGTGCTGTTCGGAGCGGGGAACGGGACGTTCGGTTCGCCGACCACGTACAGCGTGGGGAGCAGCCCCCGCAGGTTGACGATCGGCGATTTCAACGCCGATGGGAAGCTCGACGTGGTGGTTCCGAACTTCAGCAGTTCCAACTTCAGCGTCCTTTTGAACTCGGGAACCGGGAGTTTGCTCCCCGCAGTGAATTACGCGACGGGGACCAACCCGGAGGCGGTGGCGGCGGCCGACTTCGACGGGGACGGCAAGCTCGATCTAGCGACCGCCAATAGTTGGACCAACAACGTGAGTGTCCGATTCGGTGCGGGAACGGGAACGTTTGGCGCGAAGACCGAATACGTGACCAACGGGACGCACCCGATCTGGATCGAGGCAATCGATCTGAACGCAGACGGGAAGCCGGATCTGGCGACGGCGAACTACAACGGTTCGACCGTGAGCGTGCTGCTGAACAGGGGCGGTGGAGAGTTCGCGGCGGGAGCGGCGTATGCGACGGGGACGGGGACGAATGGGTTGTATCACCTCGTCGCGGTGGATCTCAACGCCGACGGCAAGCAGGATCTGGCGGTCGCAAATAGCGACAACCGTCGGATCGGCCTGTTGTACGGGAACGGGGATGGGACACTTCAGACTGGGGTGAGTCAGAACTTCAATGCGATCGCGTTGACGGTGGGGGACTTCAACGAAGACGGGCGGGTGGATCTGGCGGCGGCGAGCTACCACAACAGCAACGTGACGGTGTACACCGGGAACACCGTGAAACCGCTACTGGAAGATCCGGAGGGGAGCGGCATCCGTTCGGGGTATGGGCGGGGGAACCTGTGGAGTACCTCGGACGTCGACTACTGGAGTTTCAGCGGGAAGGCGGGAGACCTGTTGTCGGTGGCGGTGGAGGTGCCGGGGAGTCCTAACGCCAGTCAATTGCAATACCGGGTCGACCGGGCTGACGGTACGAATGTGACCACATTTTATCCCGACTACAATGGACGCGGGCAGTCAACGCCGCTGGCGCTCCCGTTGGATGGCACCTACACCGTCTCCGTGAGGAGCTACAACGACTACCAGGGGGAATACAGAATCCGCGTCACCACCATGGCTCCGACCTACCAGGCGGAGACCGAAGCGAACGACGCGGTGGGGAGTGCCAACACGATCTCCTTAACCAACAGCACTTTGGGACATCTCCAGGCCACTTTGGCGGGCTTTATCGGACTGAATGACGGCGGCGACGTCTACAAAGTGGGGAACATCCCGGCGGGGACGACGATCAGTCTGGGGGTGACGAAGCCCTCGACGAGCGGCCTGTCGCCGGTGCTGGCGATCCTGAATTCGGCGGGAACTGCCGTGGCGACGAGCGCGGCGGGGGCGACCTCGTTCAGCTATCTGATCCCGTCGGGGGGGGATGGGTTGTACTACGTGCGGCTGACAGCGGCCTCGGGGACGGCGGGATTGCTTTCGCAGTACCTGCTTTCGTTCGATCTCGCCGACAGTGTGCCGCCGGTGATCACGGCGACGAACCTGCCGGCTGCGGGTGCGACAAGCACGGCGGAGATCGACCGGTTCAGCCTGAACTTTTCGGAAGACATGACGGCGGCGACGGTGAACAACGTGGCCAATCTCGACTTGCGGTCGGCGGGGACCGACGGCCAGTTCGACACCGCAGACGACGTCCTGTACCACCTATCGAGCTACGGCTACACGACCGGCCTGACCGCCAGTTATCGGGTGACCGACGGACCGTTGCAGCCGGGGGTCTATCGGCTGACGGCGGGGACGGGGATAACCGACCGTGCGGGGAATGCGCTGGCGACGTCGTTCGTGCGGACGTTCACCATGGCGGAACTTTCGCCGTACATTGTCGAGGAGCGCTCCAACGACACGTCGGGCCGGGCCACTCCACTGAGCCCCAACCCGACCACAACGCCGGACGGCACATTCAGTTTGCTGGCTGGCGGCTACCGGGTGGGGTCGAGCCCGTACGGCATGGCGTCGGGAGACTTTAACAACGACGGACACCTTGACGTCGTGACCGCCGACGAACTTGGCGGCAGCGTGAGCGTGTTGCTGGGGAACGGAGACGGCACGTTGCAGGAGGCCAGAACGCTGTCCTCCCCTGCGTACAGACCGACCTCCGTGACGGTGGGGGATTTGAACGCCGATGGCAACGCCGATCTGATTGTCTCGAATGAGAGCTCGGTTACCCTGAGCGTGCTATTCGGAGCGGGGAACGGGACGTTTGGTTCGCCGACTCTGTACACCGTGGGGAGCCGGCCCCGGGGGTCGACGGTAGGGGATTTCAACGCCGATGGGAAACTCGACGTCGCGGTGGCCAACTTTGGCAGTTCGACAATGAGTGTGCTGTTGAATTCGGGGAACGGGGGACTGCTGCCTGCGGTGAACTACGCGACCGGAACCCTCCCCACCGCAATGATCGCCGGAGACTTCAACGGCGACGGCAAGTTGGATCTGGCGACCCCCAACTCAAGGGACGACAACATCAGCGTGCGATTTGGAACGGGAACGGGAACGTTCGGCGCAAAGACAGATTATGCCGTAAACGGGATCAGCCCCCGCTGGATTGTGGCGGTCGATCTGAACGCAGATGGAAAATTGGACTTGGCGACGGCGAACTACAACGGAGCGACCGCCAGCGTACTCCTGAACAACGGCGGCGGAGTGTTCGCGGCGGGAGTTGCGTATGCGACGGGGACGGGGCCCGACGGGCTCTTCAACCTCGTGGCGGCGGACCTGAACGCCGATGGACGGCAGGATCTGGCGGTCGCCAATCACGACTACGGTCGGATCGGTCTGTTGTATGGAAACGGGGATGGAACGCTGCAGGCGGGAGTGAGTCAGAACTTCAGTGCGCAAGATCTGACTGCGGGAGACTTCAACGAAGATGGGAGACTGGACCTGGCGGCGATAAGCCGCAGCAACAGCAATGTGACGGTATACACTTCGAACAACTCAAAACCGCTGACGGAAGATCCTGCGGGGAGCGGCGTCCGTTCGGGGTACGGGCGGGGGAACCTGTGGAGTACCTCGGACGTCGACTACTGGAGCTTTAGCGGGAAAGCGGGAGACCTGTTGTCGTTGGCGGTGGAGATCCCGGGGAGTCCTTCAAACAGCGCATTGACGTACCGCGTCGACCGGGCCGACGGCACGAGTGTCACCAGCTTCACCGCGACCTCCAATGGACTCGGGCAGTCGACCCCGGTGACGCTTCCCATGGATGGCACCTACACGGTCTCGGTTCGCAGCAGCAACGACTACCAGGGAGAATACCGTCTCCGCGTCACGACCGCCGCGCCTTCAATTCAGATGGAGACCGAAGCCAACGATACCGTGGCCTCGGCCACGGTGCTGGCGTTGACCACGAGCGGCAACACGCGCTATGGCACGATACTTGGCCACTCGCGCAGCATGGGCGAACTCGATTACATCAAGCTGGGAACTGTCAACGCCGGCGAAACGATCTTTCTGACGACCCGAAAACCGTCGACCAGCGGGCTCGCCACAATCGTCGGAATCTACAATGCGTCGAATGGGGCCATGGTCGAAGCGGCGGGGGGCCGGCCGACCGACGGTGTGGCCCAGTTGGACATCACCCAGTCGGGGGTTTACTACGCCCGTGTCACCAGCGGCAACGGGACCGGTGGATTGCTCGACCAGTACATTCTCGACTCCCTGGTCGTTCCCAGCGGCAGCTTCAGCTTCCCGAATCTGCAAGTCACAAGCGTCACCCCGCCGACTGGCAGCAGCCAGAGTGGCCAGGGGGCCGTGGTTTCGTTCACCGTAAAAAACACCGGTTCGAACGCGACCCCCGGCGGATCCTGGTCCGATGCGCTGTACTTGTCGCTCAATCCTATTTTTGGTGATTCCGACGACATTCCCGTCACGACGATCGCCCACAGTGGCGTTCTCGCTCCCGGGGCGAGCTATACCGTGAATCAGTCCGTCTCGCTCCCCGAAGGAATCGACGGCAATTACTACCTCTTCGTACAGACCGATTCGGCCAATGCCAGCAACGAATACCTGCTCGAGGGAGACAATGCCACATCTTCTGCCGCATCTTTTCGGATTGTGGCCGGCCCGTATCCCGACCTGATCGTCAATAATGTCGATCTGAGAGCCGCGGACGGCGGACCGCTGCAATCGGGGAGCCTCGTGGTCGTGAGTTGGGACGAAGTGAATCAGGGGAACGACGACACCAGCAACTTCGGTCGCCGTAGCGGTACCTACCAGTCGCTGGCGCAGGTGCAACGAATCGACGCCACCGGAAAAGTTCTGGCCACGGTCGACTCTCGCACGCTGACCCACGACGCCAGTGCCAGTGGCCCGTTGGGGGCGGGCCAAACCAACCACCAAAGCTATTCATTCCGGTTGCCCCAGGGACCCGCCGGCACCGGGGCGTTCCGCGTCGTCGTCAAGACCGACACTGCCAGCCAGGTGTTCGAGTACAACCCCGCGGGAACTGCCGAAACCAACAACACACGCGAGGCGACGTTCACCTCGACAATCGCCCCCTCTCCCGATCTCGAGGTCCGCGATCTGACGGTCAGCCCGACCAGTCCGCAGTCGGGGAACACCGTTACGCTGACCTGGAACGACGTCAACACCGGCAACGCCGCGACCAGCGGCAACTGGATTGACCGCGTCACCGTGGTCAACACAACGACCGGCG
>CAMATH010000121.1 GCA_945860955.1 Planctomicrobium piriforme | reverse complement strand
CCACCCGCTCGCGGAGGAGCCGACTGGCAGGCGTTCGCCGAGTCGGTACTGGGGTTCGTCCCCTCGGCCGGTCCGGGTGACCTCGTGACCTGGCGGCAGTTTCTGGTGCGCCGTTACGGCCGCCTGAGCGCGCTCAATACCGCTTGGCGCTCCGACTGGAGTTCGTTCGAGAACATTTCTCTCCCGTCAGCGTTGCCCGCCGACGGCCCTGCGCTTGTTGACTGGTACCAATTCGAACGGGTCGTGCTGGCGATGCGACGCACCGCCCACCGGTTCACGGTTCTGCTCCCCGCTCCCGTGGTTGATACACCGGATCGCGCGACGGAGCGCATGCGAATCGAGTTGGCCCGCCGCGTGATCGAACTCGAAAAGCCAGTGCAAACTCGGTTCGACGTCAGGTCGTATTGGGCGCAATTCGGGGTGGGGTCCGTGCGTCTCGGGGACGACACCATTCTCGACCTGGGAAGCCGCAACCCGCGCTTGCTGCCAGGCCTCTTGCTGGGGCAAACCTATCTGGCGGGAGCGGTGCTGGCACCAGGCCATCCCTACAACATCAGCGACCGTCGAATCGTCGGTCGCGACGCCCCGACATTCTGAATGGCCTCACCAAGGAATTCACACCATGAGCACTTTTGTCACGCGACCTGCGACACCGCCCGCCGCGCCTGCGGATCCGTCAAAGCACGTCGACTATACTCTGGGGATGGTCCTGGGAGTCGACGACTTCACCCAGGAGTTTGCCTACCACAACGCCCGCGACCAATGGATGGCACGGGATTTGATCGGGTACGGTACTGTATCGGGCTTGGCGCTGACGGTCGCCAACGACGCCAACGGACCGCGGATCGAAGTCAGTCCCGGCGTCGCCGTCAACCCGGTCGGCCAGTTGATTCGCGTCTGCTCGGCGCAGTGCGCGTCGCTCAATGATTGGCTCGCGTTGAACACAGCGAAACTGCCCGCGACGATCACTCAACAGGTTCCACCGGGGGGCGATCTCAAGGTCGCAGTGGTCTTATCGTTCCGCGAGTGCCCCACCGACAATGTCCCGATCCCCGGCGAACCGTGTCGCAGCGAAGACGACGCGCTGGCACCGTCGCGGTTGAAGGACGACTACCTGTTGGAGTTGCGACTCGCTTCGCCTGACCAGCGCGAGGAAGACGCGCTGCGCGATTTTGTGGTGTGGCTCCGTAAAGTCAAGGTGAACGACTCGGCGGCGACCATTACCGACTGGGACGTGTTGCGAACTGCAATTCGCAAAGCGGCCGGTATCGCCGCCATCCCGACCGAGGTGCCGCCGACCGATTTCATGCTGGGTGACCCGCCGGCCACATTGCAGATCGCAACAAACCAAACCCCGGAATTCCTGCGTCAGGCGTTTCGGCTCTGGGCAACCGAGTTGCGGGCGCGCTGGCGACCGGCGGGGCTGGGCCGGGCTTGCAGTTGTGGCGAGCCCCCGACCCCGACGCCGGACGCACCCGAAGAGGGCGTGTTGCTCGGGGAACTGACGCTGACGCTGGGACCCGATCTGCGCCTGACCGACAAGTCAAAAGTGACGCCGCAGGAGGAGCGTCGGCCGTATGTGCTACACCTGCGGATGCTCCAGGAATGGCTGCTGAGCGGTGGACGAGTGACGGTGCCGGCTCCTCTGCCGCCGCCGATCGTCGCCTTGGACGGAGATGTCGTCGGTCCGACGAATTCGACGGAGTTGAGAAGGATCCAAGGAGTTCCGATTCAACCCTTGGCGGCGGGGGCGGTCGCCAAAGACGGTGACGTCTTGACCTTTCGCATTGCCGCCGACGCCCAGCCATTCTGGCAGGTACAAGAACTGCCGAACCCGGTTCCGCAGAATGGTCTGCCGATGCTATTGGCAGGCGATGTGAGCGGACCCGCGGCGAGTACATCGGTTGACAGGTTGAAGACGGTGCCCCTGGCAGCTCCTCCACCGGCGGGCTGGGTTCCCGGCCAAGTCCTGACGTTCGACGCCGTCGATGGCTGGAAGGGAGCCGACATTCCCGCATTGGGCGGAGATGTTGTCGGAAGTCTCGGTGCGGTACGAATCGGGAGCCTGCAAGGTGTTCCGGTCGAGATGCCTGTCGCCCCCGAGGTCCCAGCCCCCGGACAACTTCTGACCTTACTCAACGGCAAATGGCAGGCGGCGGGACTGCCTCCCCCACCAGTCGGAAAGGATCTTGCCGGTGACACTGCCGCGGCGACGGTCGTGGCCATTCAGGGACGGGTCGTGGAGATGCCCAACCCGGAAATTGTGGGTGCGCTGACGCTGAGCGGTGACCGCTGGCGCGTCGTTCCGGCGGCGGATCCCGCGCCGATCGTAGACGTCGTCCGTCATCCGAAGGGTTTACCCGAATTCTTCATTGTGGCCGCCGGGATCGTCAGGGGAAACACGACTTCGCGCTTTCCAACCTATAACAACCTCATAGCCATGGCCTTGCGTCGGGGCACCGGTGAGCTGCTTGTCGGGTTCGATGAATACGAGAATCCCGAGGGTGCTGGAAAGTCGCCCTACATCGTCAAGGTCGTCCCCGTCGAATTGGATGGGAGTCTTCTCTTGGTCAATTTTCTGAGGTTTGAAGACCGGGGAATTGTGCTCCGCGCGGTGCAGGTGAACGGCGAACCCGTACCGTCATTGGAGGATCGAGAATTCATGATTGAAGTCAGCCGGTACGATCGACCGCCCGGACGCTAAGCCAAACCTTCCACAGAACGAATCGCATGTCTTCCATCGAACTGCGAACGCCGATCCTCGAAGGGGGCGTTCAGTCCATCAACTTTTTTAATGGTCGCCTGCTCTCAGGCGAGGACCTCACTCAAGAACGGGCGGCCAACCGCACGCTCGACGCGCGGCTCGGCCAAGCCATAGGGTCCGGCGTGGCCTACGGTCTGGAAATCGCCGAAACACAAGGCAAAAGCACCCGCGATTCCCCGCGCTTGACGGTCGCCGCCGGACTGGCAATCAACGATTTGGGCCAGACTCTGACGCTTCCGGCGGCGATCGAGCTTGCGCTCGTCCGCAGCCTCGACTCTCCGGAACCGAAAGGTGCCGCGTTTGCTCCCTGTTTGCCGACACTCGGCGACGTCGTCGTCAGCGGCACCGGCGTTTACGTGCTGCTGCTTTCGCCCGCGACGGGAGGCGTCGGCAGAGCCCCCGTTAGCGGTTTGGGGAATTCGGGAACCGGTTGCGGTGCCCAAGGATCCTGCAACACTCGTTACATGGTTGAAGGGGTCCAGTTTCGATTGGTGAAACTCCCGCTGACCGCGTCGGAGCTGGGTGCCAAGCAGGTGCGACGCAGTCTGACAGCCCTGCACTGCCTGGGCATCGGAGATTCCAGGCGAAACACGTTCGTCGACGATCCGTTCGGCCCACAGGCGAAACAGTATGGTCTGCTCGACGATCTGCGTCAGCAGAACATTCTGACTCCGTCCGACGTTCCGCTGGCGACGATCTGCTGGACGGCGGAATCCGGAATTGAATTCATCGACCACTGGTCGGTCCGCCGGCGGCTGACGAAGCCGATGGGCGACTCGCCCTGGAACGAAGTTCTCGGAGACCGTCGCCAGAGCGAATCCGAAGCGATCTTTCGACAATTTCAAGATCACATCGCGGACCTCGCGGCGACGGAGCCGGCACCGCAGACACTGACTGCGACCGACCGATTCGTATACCTTCCGTCCGCCGGTGTGGTACCCATCGTCGGGACCGGATCCCCCCGGGGTTTCAATTCCGCAGGGTTCTTCTTTCAGCGCTCGGCACCCGACGTCGCGCTGCTCGACGGCCGAATGCTGCGACTGCTGCTGCGTGAGGCTCTGGAACACGAACCGGTGTTTCTGGACGATGGCCAGAAGCTGCAACTGTATCTGATCCACGACAATTTGCAGGCTGTCGAGCAGGGAACATCGCCCCAATTGTCGCTCGTGTTCGCCAGTCCGACGCTCCCCTACCGGGGGTCCGCGCGGTTCGGCGCAGCGATCTGGGCCAACAGCCGGTTTTCTTCACCACTTGACTAACCCAAGGAACCATCATGGCGAAAAGCCAGTTCATCCGAATCAACCAGCCTGCGGGACAGGCCAAGGTCGCGGCGCTGATCCCCGCGGCCATCGATGTCAAATTGCGCGACCGAATTGGAGGAGTGGGAGGCGGAAGGGGCGGTTTGGGTGACGTCCCAACGCCGACTCCGCCCCCCGTCAGCGCGCCTCCGGCTCCCGTGACGCCACCTGCTCCGGTTCCGCCGGCGAATGCGCCGGCGACTCGGTTGCAGGTGCTACTGGCGGCAATTCCCCGGGCCGAAGACGGACACATCATCACAGCGGAGTATCACAACGCGCTGCGTAGCGCGCTCCTCGCGATCGCCGATCAGTTCAACATCGGCTTGGCCGATCTGTCGTTCGCCAGAACCTTCGCGCCGGCGTTTCTTCCAATTGAAACCTTCGCCAATTGGACGCTGCGGAGCGGCATAGCTTATCTCAGTCTGGAGGATGCGGATGCTGAGGCTTTGCGATTCAATGCCAAACGGAGTGCTGAAGACGCCGCACGAGCGACCACGTCGGCAAACACGCTTTGCCAGGATTCTCTCAACGTCGCGGCGAACATTCGGTCCGATTTTCTGAAGAACAGTCTGCAAGCTGCGGTGGATGGCACCCGTGTGGCGCGGGAGAAAGCGGCAACAGCCTTCTCGACGATCGACGAGCCAGCGAGTGCAACCAATCTGACGGCAGCCTCGGCCAGCGCGACGGTCGCCGCGGCAACCATCCAAAAAGCGCTCGCGGCGATCAGCTCCCAAAGAAGGAACGACCAGTTTGACCCGCCAACGGTTCGAATCCTGGATGCGGCTGCCAAGACCCTGAACAATGCCGTGATTCAAACCCGGTTAGCGCTCGATTCGCTTCGTCTAGCCCAGGATTCGCTGGCGGCTCTCGCCGTTGGCCAACGGCCTGATCGCCCCTCGACCTGTCGCGGATGGTTGCCGTTGCAGTTGCCCGACGGTGCGGGAGTCCAAGGGTTCATTGTGGCCGGATCCAAGGTCGGCACGGCGGCGCAGTTTGATATCTCGCTCGTTCGCCAGAGCATCACGGATTCGTCGGAACTCGTGCTCGCCACGCGCTCGCTCACGGCCGACGACGACAGCTTTTCGGAAGCGACCCCGATCTCGACGGGCGTGAGTCCGACCGACGCCGTCGTCGACAACTCGCGATTCAAGTACCTGTTAACGGCGGAGGCGGCCATTGGCGCCGGTGCCAGGGTTCAAATCAACGCGATTCAGGTCGCCTGCAGTCAATAAATCCATGTGCGCTTCCAGCCCGGTCATTATCCGCCGATTGCGGCTCCGCACTGCAGGGGGCGATTCGATCACGTCGCGACTGCGGATCGGCGGATTGCTCGAGCGTCTGCCGTGGCAGGCGACCGGACTCGGTCCCTCGGCGATCCTTTGTATTCGCAGCCTGCGCGATCCACTGCCCGGTCGACTTTCACTGTCGTCGCCGCACGCTCGCCGCATGGAGACCTGGGAAACGGCATTGTCCCAGTCGTTGCGACGGGTGGCGTGCGAAGCCGCCCGACCGGCGGGGGGCGCTGTTCCCCCGACTGCCTGCGCCGTCGTGTTCGCCGATCGCGCGGAATTACTCGCATGCCTGACACGCGACTGGCTGACCGGTCGAGTCGGCGAAGGCTGGTGGTGGTCGGGACTGTTCGGCACGGGGTTTCCCGACGTCGGCTCGCTGCTGGTCGCCGAGCCGGCGACTCTCCCGAGCGTCATACAGTTTCTGGCGACACAAGGCCTGGCGAGCGACTTCGCCCGACGGTTGGACGACGCCGCGGCTAGTCGGCTGTCGACCGCTGTGGTGGAAGTGACCGGACTGACCGCCGTCGCGAGAGTTCTTGCGGACGTGGTTTACGAGCGGTCCCATGGGATCGCGTTGACGGAATCGGACACGAATTTCACCGTCCCGGAAGTGCGCCGCACCAACTCCGAGTTTCGCGAAACGGCTGGCTTCGCAGCGGCTCCCGAAACTCCGCCGGTCGCTTCGTCGTTGAGAACGCCTCCGTGGGAACAAATCGCCCCCGAGATCCCGCTGGTCGGACTGGGCACGGCGCAACAGATCGCTCTGGCGTTACCCCTGATGATTCACCGCACGCCGGTGTTTGTTCGTTCCGCTGAATGCGCCCGAGAGCTGGCGGCCTGGATTCGGTCGCGCGAGCCGCTTGTCCCAAACGGCATTGCCCCCACTCACGAACAGCGCCGAGTCACCGCCGGTTCGCCAACGGAGCGACAGGTCGCAGCAATGGACCGCACCCCGGATCAAACAGGCGATCAGAATTCATTGGACGAGTCGCTCGGCCGCGAAACCACAGTTGAACGCGCCAATGACGCTTCGAGACCGCAGTCGTCGCAAGTTCAGTCAACTCCCGCGACGACGTCTGTCACAAACGCCGATGTCCCCACGATTGCCTCCGGTTCACCACAACTGGAAACCGGTTCGCGGGCGTTCGATCCGCCGGGCGTGTTCCAGACGGAACTGGGGGGGTTGTTCTACCTGCTCAATCTCGCCCTGTATCTGCAACTGTACGGCGATTTCACGACCCCCAGTCGACCCGGACTGGCGTTGTCTCCCTGGGATTTCGTGACACTCGTGGGGCGCGAGTTGATTGGACTCGGTCGGGAGAAAGATCCCGTCTGGTCGCTGTTGGCCCAGTTGGCCGGGCGCGACGCGATGCAACCCCCGGGTTGGGGGTTTCAACCTTCTGGAGAATGGCGCATGCCAATCGACTGGTTGCGCCCCTGGTCCGAACAATCGGAATGGAGCTGGGAGTGTCACGACGATCGCTTGCGAGTGTTCGTCGACGATCGGATCCCCATCCTCGACGTGGCGCGAAACGGCGACCCGACTTCGCAACTCGCCTCGGAACTGCAACCGTACTTTGGCATCATTGCCCCACTCAAGGAGATTCGACGACCAGCGGGAAATCTTGCGAGCGAACCGATCGATGCAATGCAGGCCGATGCTGACAGCGTGAATCAGAATCGGCCCGCCCCAGACCCTGCGGTTCGGCGCTGGCTCAATTGGCTGCTCCCGTATCTGAGAGCACGAATCGCACGGGCATTGGGGATCGCCGATGGTTTTCACGCCGCCAGGCTGTTGTGTTGCGCCCCTGGCCGCGTCTTCACAACATCAACGTGCGTCGACGTCGTGCTCTCTCTGGCCGATCTGCCGATCGAAATCCGTTGCGCGGGCCTCGACCGCGATCCCGGTTGGATCCCCGCCGCCGGCCGCACCGTCGCCTTCCACTTCGAATAGTCCGAGGATCCCATGCCGAGCGGACAATTCGCACATCATCCCCAAACGGCCGCCGAGCATTTTCGTTTGTCGTTTTTCGCGACCATCGCGCGGCTGTTCGAGCAGTTGGAGCCGGCGTGCGGTACGAGTGACGTCGTCGTGGAACGGTTTCCGTTCCTGGGTGGTTATCGCGACGAGATGGAGCCCGTTTCCAAGAGAGGGGTTGTCACGTCCGAGCAATGGGACGACGCGCTGCGACAGTGGGAATCCGCTGTCGTTGATCATTTGCCGCTCCGCGCCCTGCGGAACACGGGGCCGCTCAATCGGCTCTCCGAGGCGCTCTGGTTGACGGTGGGACTTTCCGACGAAGATCCACGATTCGGATTGGTGTTTGAAGACATCCAGGGAGTTACCGGACAACGCCGTCCGACGCTCGGGTTGCTGACTTCGTGGTATGGTGAAGCGGCGCGAGCCGAACTCTTTCGGTTGATCGGTCTGGGTTTGCTGGAAGTTGTCAACACTGACGCCCCGCGGCTGGAATGGGCGGTTCACGTTTGCGCGCCGATCTGGGACGCAGTACGAGGCGAGTCGTGGTCGCCTGGCCTGCCCGGCACGAATCTGAAGCCTGTGGAGACTCTGCTGCCGCTCGAACGGTTGATCATCTCCGAGGAATTGCGAGGCCGTGCGGCACTCTTGCCAAGACTGATGGCCGACGGCGAGATCGGCGCCCTGGTGGTTCGCGGTCCGCAGCACAACGGTCGACGCACATTGCTGGGGGCTCTCGCACGCGAATTGGGTCTGGGGGTGCTGGAGGTTTTTGGACTGACCCGCCCGGATGATCCGCGCTGGAAGATTCTCGGGCCGCTG
This sequence comes from Planctomicrobium piriforme, assembly GCA_945860955.1. Classification (GTDB taxonomy): domain Bacteria; phylum Planctomycetota; class Planctomycetia; order Planctomycetales; family Planctomycetaceae; genus UBA10511. The sequence goes on along the minus strand of CAMATH010000121.1, from coordinate 18,142 downwards.
GGCGTGGCGCTGCGCGCGATGCCGGTGATTGTACTCGACCTCGCGCCGGGGGAATCGGTTGAGCTGCCATGGAACCAGTCCGCGGGAGTCCCACTGGGAATCGTCCTGGGAAAACATGGTGGGCTGGGAGGAACGGGTTTCGATCGCTCCCTGACGGTCACGCTCGAACTTCCCCATCGCGAGTCGCGACTCCTGCATTGGCATGCGGTGCTGGGGGGCGAACCGGCGGAACACGACCGGCTCGCGGCGGGATTCCGCCTCTCAGGCGGGACCATTCGCAAGTCGGCACGGCTCGCCAAAGCGCAGGCGGCGCTCGACGGCCGCAGCGCCGTCACTCCTCACGACGTCCGCGCCGCCTCGCGTACGCTCAATCGACAGGCGCTCGACGCCCTGGCCACTCGGCTCGAAACGGCGGGCGACTGGTCGGATCTCGCCGTCGACAACGACGTCCGCCGCGATCTCGATGAACTGCGGGGGCGCTGTCGCCATCGGGAAACATTGGCGAAACATGTCGGTGCCGGACTGGGTTGCCGGGTCGGGTTCGGCGTCCGCGCTCTGCTCACCGGTCCCAGCGGAACCGGCAAGACGCTCGCGGCGCGGTTGCTGGCGGCGGAATTGGGGTGCGACCTGTATCGGCTGGAACTCTCGGCCCTGATGTCGAAGTACCTGGGAGAATCAGAAAAGAACATGCATCGCGCGCTCACTCTGGCCGAAGAACTCGATGTGATGCTGCTGCTCGACGAGGGAGACGCTTTGCTCGCTCCGCGCACCGGAGTCGAAAACTCGAACGACCGGTATGCCAACCTCGAAACGAATTTTCTCTTACAGCGACTCGAGACCTTCGACGGCGTGTTGCTGATCACCACCAACGCCTTCGAACGCATCGACAGCGCGTTCGTGCGACGGATGGATGCGATCGTCGAGTTCCGCCCGCCCGAACCGCCGGAACGGCTCGCGATCTGGACGTCTCATCTGCCATCCGAACACCAGGTCGACGATCGGTTTCTGCGCGAGGTCGCCGCACGTTGCGTGTTGACTGGCGGACAGATCCGCAACGCCGTGCTGCACACCGTGCTGCTTGCCCTGGATGCCGGTCGGCCGGCGGACTCCGCGTTGCTGGAATCCGCGGTGCAGCGCGAGTACCGTAAGGCGGGCGGAGTCTGCCCGTTACGACAACGAACCAATGGAAATGCCACCCGGGAGTAGAGTTTGATGGCGAGCGCTGTGAGCCGCGCGACCGCTCCGACCCGGGGAAAGCTCCCCGCGAGTCCGACGGCCCCCGTGCGCCCCGCCCCGCGCCCGGCTCCCCCGCGACCCCATGCCGGCATGCTTCGCTCGGCTCCACCCGCGATGCGTTTGGGCTCCGCCGCGCGCTCTGTCGGAGGAGGTGCTCCACTCCCGGATGCGGTTCGCCCCGCTCTGGAAAATGGCTTCGGCGTCGACCTGGAACCGGTGCGGGTGCATACCGACACCCGCGCTCAGTCGGCGGCCCGCAACCTTTCGGCCCGGGCGTTCGCCTTCGGTCCCGATATCTTCCTCGGTTCCGGGGAGCGCCCGGTCGATCTGCGGTTGATGGCGCATGAATCGGCCCATGTGCTGCAACAGCAGCGCATGACGGCCGTGCAGCCGTGGTCACCGTTCGGGACCAACCGGTACGAAGCCGAGGCGAATCGGGCGTCGTCGGCCGTCGCGTCGGGGGGGCGGTTTACGGTTTTCGAGCAGCTCGCCGGACCGCGAGTCCAGAGAGCGGAGAGCGGAAAAACGCTCAACTACCTCGCCGATCAGGCGAATTTGATTCCGGGTTTTCGGCTGTTTACCATCATCCTCGGGGCGAACCCGATCAATGACCAGCGGGTCAACCGCAGCGCCGCGAACATCCTGCGGGCAATGTTCGAGTTTCTACCGGGGGGGACATTGATCTCCGAGGCGCTGGCCAACAATGGAGTGTTCGACAAGGTGGGGGCCTGGGTCGAGCAGCAACTCCAGTCGCTGGGGCTCGTTGGCGGGCAGATCAAGGCGGCGGTGGCGGCGTTCATCGACAGTCTTGGAGTCAAGGATCTGTTTGATTTGGGCGGTGCCTGGAGTCGGGCGAAGCGGATCTTCAGCGAGCCTGTCGACCGGATTCTGAATTTTGTCAAGGGATTGGTGACGGGCATCGTCAAATTCATCAAGGAGGCGATTCTGCTCCCTTTGGCGAGCCTGGCCCAGAAAACTCGCGGTTGGGATTTGTTGATCGCCGTCTTGGGAAGAAACCCGATCACTGACGAAGTGGTCCCGCAGACAGCGGAAAACCTTATCGGCGGCTTCATGAAGCTGATTGGAGAGGAAGAGGTCTGGGAGAACATGAAAAAGGCCAACGCGATCGGTCGCGCGTGGGCTTGGTTTCAGGGGGCGTTGGCGACCGTCGTGGGCTTCGTGCGGATGGTTCCGCAGCTCTTCCTGGCGGCGTTGGCGTCGCTGGAAGTGGCCGATATCGTGCTGGTGCCGCGGGCCTATGTGAAGGTGGGGCTGGTATTCGCGGGGTTCGCGGTGCAGTTCGTCACTTGGGCGGGTGAAGCGGTTTGGAGACTGCTCGAGATCATCTTCGAATCGGTCAAGCCGGGAGCTTTGGACTACATCAAAAAGACCGGGGGGGCTCTGAAGAGCATTCTCAAGAACCCACTGCCGTTCGTGGGGAATCTCGTGAAGGCGGCCAAGCTCGGTTTCACGAATTTCGCCGATCATTTTGGAACGCACTTGAAGGCGGGGCTGATCGACTGGCTGACGGGATCGCTGCCCGGGGTTTACATTCCCAAGGGCTTCACGCTGGTCGAGATTGTGAAGTTCGCACTGTCGATGTTGGGGATTTCGTGGGCGAATATCCGGGGCAAGCTGGTGAAGGTGGTGGGGGATCCAGCCGTCACGGCGATGGAGACCGGCTTCACGATCGTCAAAAAGCTCGTGACGGAGGGACCGGCCGCAGCGTGGGCAGAGATCAAAGATCAGCTCTCCGGGCTCAAGGATCAGGTGATCGACGGCATCATCAGCATGGTGGTGGAGATGATCGCCATGAAAGCGATTCCGAAGCTGATCGCCATGTTCATCCCCGGGGCGGGGTTCCTCTCGGCGATCATTTCGATTTACGACACGATCGTGGTGTTTGTCGAGAGGATCAAGAAGATCGTCGAAGTCGTGACCAGTTTCGTTGATTCGATTGTGGCGATCGCCGGGGGCGCGATCGGGGCGGCGGCCAACCGGGTGGAAAGAGCGCTCGCCGGGCTGGTGTCGCTGGCGATCGGCTTCCTGGCGGGATTCGCCGGCCTGGGGAAGGTGTCCGACAAGGTGATGGGGGTGATTCAGAAGGTGCGCGGGACGGTCGACAAGGGGATTGATGCGCTGATTGCGTGGATTGTAAAGATGGCGAAGAAGGTGGGGCGGTTTATCGCACAGGCGGGAGTGCCGCAGGACCCCAACGAGAGGTTGAGGCTCGCTGGGAAATCGGCAATTGCCGCATCTCGTCGCCTGACGGGGCGACTGAGTTTGTCGCTGCTTGAGCCGGCGTTGCTGGCCATCCGGACGAGATACGGACTCACCGAGATTGGGCCCTACAAACGGGACGGCAAATGGTACGTTAAGGTCAGCATCAACCCGTTTCAGATATTCGACCTTCCTGAACAGGCAGATCTCAACGAAGGGTCGGTTGAAATCGCGGTCGTCTCGACAAGACAGCCCCGACCAAGCGTGATCCATCCGGCGACAATCCCACGACTCCGAACGAACACGATGCCGCTTCATTTCGAAGTCGTTACCACTCGAGCCGTCGCGGAAGCGGCTCATCGAACTGTAGAACCAAACGCGAGATTTGGAACCGAAACAAATTCAGTCGGTGTGTTGACACGACAAGTGCCCGCCGGATTTAGGGAAGGATCGGGCGGACTGCTTCTTCCGACCCAACCCCGTTTGTTTGGCTCACTCTCAACGCGCGACGTCGTTCGAAACAGGGAAGAACCTCACCTAGACTTTATGGGTATGCAGAGACAACCCGACGCACTGTTAATCACCCCGCATCAAATCGAACCGCTGGAGTTCACACTTGATGTCACGCTAAGCAAGAAGGGCAAAGGACAAACAACCGGTGCAACGCCTCACAAGTTGATGCAGATCCCGGGAACAGTCGACTTACTCCTGCGGCACTTCCCGTTGAATACACCGATCGTATACACCGTATTTACGCATGGCGCCGTTCCACAAATTAGAATCAAACAACTTGATGATATTCTGCGAAGGCAAAATGGAAACCCAGATGTTACCGTTCACTTCGTTCGCCGTTAGCGGTGCTCGAATTGCGGAGAGTGACGCTACTCCGCAATAAACTCCGCGGTCCGGTCGAACCCCGCTTCCAGCGTCGACAGTCCGGTGGAAGACGGAATCCGGGGCCATCCACCAGCCGACCTGGCGATTTTGGCCCCACCAAGGCGCACCCAGTTAGCCTTCTGCAAATTCGGCCGCAATCACAACCGCAAATAAAGTTATCGGAGTCTCCATGCGGCCGAAAACGAGACGCCTGCTTGGCAGTACGGGTCTCTGAGCCGTCCACGCAAAAAGTCGAATTGTGTTCCGTTTTAAATACCGCCGCTCCGGACGGGTCAGAGACCCGTTCTACGGCGGCCAGTGCGCAACGTCTCGATTCCGGCCGCGTAGAGTATCACTCGTCTGGGGCGGCGACAGGACAAGTGCGACCGGTCGACCGACGCCACGCACGGGCACTCTGACCCCAGGGTCATTCGTCATGTATGAATTGCGGTACGCCACTGGTCAGCTACTTCTGCCTTCGCGCGGCTCTTTCATCCGCTACTCACCTCCGGCTTTTGCTGGCGCTTTCCCTGGTCCCTATTCTTCCGCGTCCGTTCTGAATTTCCAGCCGAACAATCGGTAGACTGACAGCATCGCCGGAATTCGTGTACCATCTGTTCAACCGTTGCTATTGTGGCGCGTTGCCGGTCTTGACGGACGTTGAGGTGAAGAGATGAGCAGTGCGGGAGCGGCGGCCGCAGCAGCAGCCGAAAGGAAGCGGCGAATCGAGGAAGAAGAAATGACGACGTACACACCACAGGATCTGTCAGGCGAGTGGGAATTCAAGATCCTTCGCTCGATGACGGGTGCATTTAAGAATCCGCAACGCCTGAAAGAAATTCTGGAACAGGAGCGGCAAGCCGGCTGGGAGTTCGTCGAAAAATTCGACAATGACCGGATTCGGCTGAAACGCCCGGCGAGTGCCAGAATTGAGGATGCCTCGCGATCAATCGATCCCTATCGCTCTTATGTCGGGCCTTCGGAGGGGCAGTTTGCTTTCATGATTGTCGCCGGGGTCATCGGAGTGATCGCCGTATTCGGCTTGATCGTGGCGGTCGTCGTAAACTCCCACTGATTGAACAAAAAGTGTTTAGGTCCGAATGGCACTGCCGCTAGAGGCGCATGGAGTGAAGACGACGGGCCGGTTCGCGATCAGGTGACGGTCACGGCAATCGCGCTGCGGCGATTGACCCGCGAAACCGCGCGCTGCGGTGTCCCCATTTGAGTTTGCGCCGCTGCCCCGCCCGAAACGACAATTCCTGAGTCGGCGCGCCCCGACCCGTCGGCGAGGCTGTTGCGTTTAAACCTCCCCGGAGGCTCGCGAGTCTGCGTTCGCTGTTGCATTGTTGCGACACGCGAGTCGGGTCTGCTTCCATCCGCCGTCCAGCCCGCCGAATTCGCCACGGTACCAGCAACGCCCCCGGATTCACGACCGTCGACGTCCCGAGCGGCACGGGTGAAGCGGGTGGCTCGGTTGAGTCTGGCGATTCGACGATTGCCACCGATGACGACTCGCAACAGGTCGTGGCGGCCGTTGATGCGAGTTCATTCATAGCGGAATTGACAGAATCCAGCGAGTTCCCGTCCGAAGCGGCGAAGCCGGACCGGGTTGCCCGGCTTGTGCCGCTCGAAATCTTCGCAGAAAGAGAACAGCGCGTGGTGCCGGGCGCTCGGGCGTCGAACAAGTGGTGTCTGGAGATGTCGTTCGCGGCGTACCTGGAGCTGTTCGAATGGAGCGGTCGACAATCGCGTGCCGAGAATCTCGGAATGAAGAGGGAGTTGCCGCAACGCGGCTTCACTCAAGGGCAGAGAAACTCTCGCGGTGAAAGGGCACATCAGCGGCATCGGCGTCGTTCGTTGGGGCGTAGCCAGGTAACGGGTTGGTTCGCCTGGCCAAACGGCAGGATAGGACGAACGATACCGATTCGAGTACTGCTGGCAATGTCCTCTGACCTTGCGATGATTCGACTCCGCGCATGAGAATCAGTTTACACAGTTTGTTGTCTGATGGGTGGCCCTTACATTCGAAACAAGACATCTAATCAGCGACTCAGATTCTTCAGGAGCGAAAAGACCTGAATCATCGCCGGCCCGAGAATGATCAACAGAATCACTGGAAAGATGAACAGAAGTGTCGGGAAGAGGACTTTCGTGGCCGCCTTTTGCGCCATCTGTTCCGCGTACTGCTGGCGTTTCAGTCGCAGTAACTCCGAGAATTTCTCCAGCGTCCGTGCCATGCTCGATCCGTATTTTTCAGCGGCCATCACCACCGCCGCCAGGTTTTGAAGTTCCGGCAGATCGCTCCGGGTACCGAACTGCTGCAGGCAGCCGGCGATTGGATCCCCAAGCTGCACTTCACGCTCGACGATTCTGAGCTCGGTGGCCAGCAGGGGGTGAGCCGTGCGCATTTCCTCCACCACACGGGTGAGAGCGCCGATGAGACTGAGACCACCGCTCATGCAGATGACGATGAGGTCACATGCGTCGGGAAGAGCGCGGCGAAGGGCGGTCTGTCGTTGCGACTTCCTGCGATCGAGCCAAAAGCTGGGACCGACCATTCCCACCACCCCCAGCAACACACCTCCCAGTAGCGCGATATGCAATGGAACCGCGCCGGTCGCCGCGACCACCAGCGCCACGACCATCGGTCCCAGCATCATCACAAGTTTGACTCCCAGAAAAACCGGCATGGCGCGCGGGCTGTAAAGTCCCGCCTGAATCATCCGACTCGCGAGCTGCAGCCGATCCTTTTCGTTATCTGGGACCAGCGATTCTCCCATTTTCGGCAGCGTTGTCCGGACAACCCGGGTCAGGTTGTCGATGTATTCCTGTTCGGACGGGACGACTTGCTTGCCGTTGAGTTCCGCGAGCCGCTGCTGTCCCCGACTATCCGACCGGTGCCACAGCAGGGCGATCGCAATGGTGAGCGAGCCCGCAATCGCAATGTTGGCAATCAGTGTGTACCACATGGTGATGTCCTATCGAATGCAATGTGAATCAAAAATCGAAATTGACGATTTTCCGGATCCAGAGCCAGCCGATTCCCTGCAGGACGGCCATCGCGACAAGGAGCATGGGGGTGTCGAGAAGACTCTGCATGTAATCCCGGTTCATGAAAACCATCATCAGCAAAAGGAACGGAGCCAGCGCCATCAGAATGACCGCCTGCAACCGTCCCTCAGCGGTCAAAGTCTGAATCAACGCCTGCGTCCGGAACCTTTCCCGTACCACGTGTGCCAGCCCTTGCAGGATTTCTGACAGGTTTCCCCCCACCTGACGCTGTACCAGCACTGCCACCACGAAAATTCGCAACTCCAGCAGTCCCGTCCGACGGGCAAGCTGACGCATCGCAACTTCCGGGTCGAGTCCCAGATTCTGCTGTTCAAAGCAGAGCATGAATTCGTCGGCAATGGGGGAGGGAAAATCGGTTGCGACCGCCAGCATCGACTGCGCCATCGATTGTCCCGCCCGCAGGGTCGAGGACATCAATTCGAACGCCTCAGCGAGCTGGCTGCGCAGCGCCGCCTGTCGATGGTTTCGAATCCTGCGAATGATCCAGATGGGCAACATCGCGCCAATCACCGCCACGATCAGCCCGAGTACGACGCTTCCCCGCAGCAACCCCGCGAGAAGTCCCAGGCTCACGGCGCAGGCGAGCGAGTATTGGCCGATGACTGTGGTGGTCACCACCAGGCCAGCCTGGTCCAGCAGTTCTTGAAGCCGCTGCCGGTAGGTCAGTCGCTCGGAGCCAGCCTCCGAAATCTCGTTGAGTTCGGTTGCGTTCAGCGACTTCAACATCGACTGTTTCGCCCGCTTCCGCTGCCGTTCCCGCATTTCCTCTTCGAGACGCGCTTTCACTTTCATGCGATCGCGCAAAAACATGTCGAGCGCCAGAGAGTAGATGCCTGCGACGCCAAACAGCACGGCCAGAAATGTGACCGCGGGTGCGATTGCGCTGTTCATGAGAGTCCTCCTCCGGTTCTCAACAGGTCATCAGTGTACGCCGCTCGAACATCGAGACGGGCAGTTTGACCCCCATCGCTTCGAGCCGATCCAGGCAATGCGGGCGGATCCCGGTGGAGTGAAAGAATCCGGTCGCGCAGCGGTTCCCGTCGATCCCGGTCTGTTTGAAAACAAACAGATCGTGCATCGTGATATTCTCCCCTTCCATGCCGGTGATTTCCGAAATCTTGATCACCTTGCGCAGCCCCCCCATCAATCGTGCCGCCTGAACGACGACGTGTACCGCTGAGGCGATCTGTCGGCGAATCACCCAGATTGGAAGGTCGAATCCCGCCATTCCCACCATCATTTCCAGGCGGCTGATCGCGTCGCGAGTGTCATTGGCAGGGAGAGTCGTCATGCTTCCGTCGTGGCCGGTGTTCATCGCCTGCAACATGTCGAGCGCTTCGGGGCCGCGCGACTCTCCGATCACCAGGCGGTCCGGACGCATTCGCAGAGCATTGCGGGCCAGCTCCCGGCACGAAACCGCTCCTTGTCCCTCCACGTTTGGCGGACGTGTTTCCATTCGAACCACGTGCGACTGCTGCAGCCGCAGTTCCGCGGCGTCTTCAATGGTCGCGATTCGCTCCTCATTCGGAATGTATCCGGACAAGAGGTTCAGCAGGGTTGTCTTGCCGGAACCGGTTCCTCCGGAAATCAGCATGTTCTGGCGCGCCTTCACACAGCCCGCCAGGAAATCGACCATATCCGGGGCGATCGATTTCTTCGCGATCAGGTCCTCGGCTTTGAGGGGATTCGCCGAGAATCTGCGAATCGAAACCAGCGCTCCATCCAGCGCGAGAGGAGCGATAATCGCATTCACACGACTGCCGTCTGCCAGACGGGCGTCGACCATGGGACTGGTGGCATCAACCCGGCGTCCGACCCGGCTGACGATTCGTTGGATGATCTGCATCAGATGCTCATCGCTGCCAAACGTCACGCTGGTCTTTTCCAGCCGGCCGCGACGCTCCACGAACACGGTCTGCGGGCCGTTGATCAGAATGTCACTGATCGTCGGGTCGTGCAGCAGGGGTTCCAGCGGCCCCAGTCCAAACGTCTCGTCCATCACTTCGTTGACGAGTTGGTCGCGATCCGCTGAACTCAGTAGCGTGTCACTCTGCTGGCACAACTCAACCGCCGCCGCGCGGATTTCTTCCCGCAACTCGTCATCGGTGCGTGTACCAATTTTGGAGAGATCGAGGCTCGCGATCAGCCGGGAGTGGAACTCGCAGCGGGTGTGTTCGTCGATCCGCTTCATCGAAGAATTCTGAATCGATGGGATTCCATGAGTGTCGAAACTGGGTCGAGATCGACTCTCCATGTCTGCGATTGCCATGTTGAGATCTTTCACTTTCGGTCGGAATTCCGCGAAGGGAAATCCTGGCATTTGGTTGGCGGAAACCGTATGGAAGCTAAAACAGTCCGGGTACCAGCCGATACGGAACCCGGTCCATGTACCCCTGGTATTCGGGATCGCCCGACAGCAATTTCTCCTCCGCGAGCAGCCGGGGCGTCTGGAGCGCGTAACAGAACGCATAGGCGGCCAAATTCCACCAGGTGGGGTTCATCAGCAGAAACGCCACATGACTCAGCAGGTAGCCGGCGTACATGGGGTGTCTCACAAAGCGGTACGGCCCGCCAAGCTGCAATCCCCGATGCGCGGGAACGCACCCAAACCTCCGTCCCAGCGAGAGTTTCGCATGGAGCTGGATTGCCATCCCCGACAGCAGCAGACTCGCGCCCAGCGGCAGAGGAATGATGGGATCCCCCACTCCTGGCTGAACCAGCATGGGGGCGATCGTCGCCGCGAGGGCGAGTCCCCAGTCCTGCCAGCGTCGCAACATCACCCGGGTTGGCCGTCGCAGCAGTGCGAACAGACAGACCAGTCCCTCCGACGGGAGCAGCAATAACCCTCCGACTTCACCTCCGTGGAGAAACGGAAAGAGCAGTCGACAGATCAAGCCTCCATAAAACACCAGAACAATCAGACGCTCGGCAAGATCGATCCAGAATCCCGCGGATGGAACCTGATTCGTTCCAGAAACCGGAACGAGTGTTGTCCGAATTGTCCAAGCGAGCGGCGTGTTCATGGCTGGGATCCGTTCCCGTGGGCGATCTCACCAATGGCATCCGGTTCCTCCGCGGGAACCGCGTTCTGTTCGGGCCTTGGTTTCTGGAATGTGGTCACACCGACTTCCGGACCGCGGAGTGTGACAACCCGGGTGATGGCAGCCTTGCGCTTGCGCCGTGCGATCGAACCGGTGCCCCCCTCGGACGGCTCACCCCCTTCGCGTTTGAGAATCTTCATGGTCGCGTTCGGGACACTTTCGATCTGGTCGTCGAGCGGATTTCGCAATGACAGACGCATGATCCCTTTGTTTTGTCCAAGGTCGAGTTTTGCGGCGTCGCCTGGGGAAACCAGCAAAGTGACGGACCTCAGTTCCCGGGGATCCATCTTGTGACTCGAGGGAGCTTCAATCGTCTGGTCAACGGCGAGAACCTCGACATTTTGCAGCAGCGTCACGGTCGTTCCCCCTCCCGAGCCATCGTCAATTCCCTGCGAAGGGATGGTCAGCAGAACGTCGACTTTGTTTCCCGGGAGGACGAAACCGGCAACACCTGTCGCGATATTGGGAGTCTGAATTGAGACGGCCCGCATTCCCTGTCGGATCATCGACGGCATCCCGAAACCCGATCCTTCCGCGGTCAACCTGTTTTCCAGCACCGGTTCATTGCGGGCCAGTGACACGGTCACGGTTCGACCGATCACCTTGTCGAGCTGACTCACCGCTTCATCGGGAATATTGTCTTTTGGCCACGAGCGAAGTGCCAACAGTTGTGGAGTCAGTGTCGTTCCACGGCCGACATCGTTGGAAACAACCACGATCGAGACCATCTCGGGGGCCGGTGCGGCACTTTCCTGGCCCTGCTGAAAGTAAACGCTCGCGGCGGCAGTGACCGCCAGCAGAACCGCGAATACGACGAGCAGAATCGATTTCCGTTGCATGATGATCTCCCGAAAAAATGACCCGTTGCCGACTGTCAATCCACAGGCAGGAGGAGCCACGCTGTGCGACTAAACGTGGCGAAGACCCCGACGGCGATCATCACCCCGAAGGGAATCAACCGACTACGAGCTGTGGGGCTGGCAATTTGCGCCGCCAGAGTATCAATGTGATCCAGAACGGCAGGTCCCAAATCCGGTCGGCCCCCCGACGTGTGTCGGTGGCGTCGAATTACCAGGACCAAGGCGAACACCCCTCCCGCCAAGCCTGAAACGATGAGAATGTTGATGGCGGCCCAGGCACCCCACCAGGCACCAATTCCCGCCATGAGTTTGACGTCGCCGGCACCCATCGCTCCGCACAAGTGCAGAATCAGCAGCGGAACGGCCGCAACCAGCGTACCGAGCAGGCTGTGGCCCAGCGCATGAGGCATGGGATTCCAGGCGTGATACACCCATCCCGAGACCAGAAGTGTCAGCGTGAGCTGGTTGGGAATTCGAAACCAGCGCAGATCACAGATTGCCGACGCCAAGGTCACCAGTGGCACAACAACGAGCGGAATGAGTGTCAGTTCAGGCATGACGGTTCATCGCACTCGTTGAAGGTGAAACAAAAGAGGCGTCCCCTGGTCACTCCGAGACTCGTGAGCGACGCCAAGGAGACGCCATTCGAACAGGCAGAGACTTCCGTCAGATGGAACCGGCGATGCTGTTAAACATCGCGCTGAGATTGGTTCCCACCAGTGTGACCGCCACAACGCAGACGACAGCGATCAACGCGACCATCAATCCGTATTCCACCATGGTGGCCCCTTCCTCACGGGTGATCAGACGACGGGCGGCTTGGATGTACTTCGACATGATGCGAACTCCTGTAACGAAACCTTGGAAACACCAAACTTGAAACAAATCCGGGGCGCACTGCGATCCCGGTTGAACCCACACGAAACACCACTCCCACGAACGTTCAACGTTCTTAAATAGTGTTGGCAAAAGAGAGCAGAATCAGACCGATCTCGCGAGGAAAGCAGGTGGCGACAACCACCGCAACCAAGGCGGCGACGGCCGCGAACGGCCCAAAGTCAATGGACGCCGCGCCAACCTCGTCAGCCAGAACCTGACTGGTCAGAAAACACTTCGACCGCAGGCGGGAATCGCACTTGATCTCAGGCAAACAAAACGACTCCGATTCCGCGATCTGTTCGCTGATCGCTTCCCGCAACGGACTCCAGACCAAACCGGTCTTGTACAACGATTCCAGACAGCACGCCCGGCGGACATGGGTCACGGCGATATCGCACTGACCCCCGATCGCCAGACGGGCCGCCAACTCCGCTTCCCGCTCGGCATCACGGGCGTCCCGCTCCACTCTGCCCAACCAGTGCGTCGCCGCGACCCAGTCAGACCGCTCAACACCGGCGGTGGAACGAGCCAGGACGGCCGTCTGAGGTGACGATTCCACAGGGCGGGGCGAATGGCGTGATTACTTCCCAGGCGGGCCGCTTCGGAGGCTGGAGCCTGTATCTGAAGGAGGGCAAGCCGATGTATGCTTACAACTTCCTCGGCCTGAAGACGACCAAGATCGTGGGAACCGAGGTACTCCCCGCAGGCAAGGCGAGGATTCGCCTGGAGTTCGCCTACGACGGACCGGGCCTGGGAAAGGGAGGCACGGGGACGATTCTCGTCAATGGCAAGAAGGTTGCCGAAGGAAAAATCGACCGCACGCACAGCGGCATTTTCTCAGCGGATGAAGGGGCGGATGTCGGTCAAGATGGTGAGACGCCGGTCTCCGACGACTACAGGCAGGGCGACAACAAGTTTACTGGAAAGATCCAGAAAGTGGTGGTCGAGGTCGGCCCGGTGAAACTGGCCGCCGTGGACCACGAGCAATTGCGAAAGTCCAATATTGCGTTGAAGGCGGGCGAGTAGTCGCAAGGAATCCAAAACCCGAGCCGGCGCGGGCCGTGATTCCAGAGCCCCTGAATCGGCCTATCAGAATCGTCGTCACGCTGCTCATTGCGAAAACGGGGCCCACAGTCCCCCCAGTCCGAGGATCGCAATCAGCATGACGGGCGTGATGCTCAGGGGCGACAGCGGCAAAAGCGGTGGCTGTCCCTGTCGCAGTCGGCGCAATGAACGCCAGTGAGAGAGACCCGCGAGCAGCGTTGCGACGATTCCCAGAATGATGAGCGCCGTCCCGAATCGAATGGCGCCCGCGTGCAACCGCACGCTTTCGGCCGTGGGGTTCTTCTGTTCAAGCGCCCGGAAGAATCCCACCATTCCGAAACCAAAACCTGCGATTGACAACGTCGTTCGGATCCATGCGAGGGTCGTGCGATCGAGCGCCAGTTGAGTCCGGAAGACTGCGAAGGAGGTCCGATCGCGAGCCAGATTCACCCGGGGGTCACCGGTTTTTTAGACATCTGCATTCATGTGTACGCACACTTCGTGAGAACTCAGGTCCATCTTCAAGCCATCGCACCGGACCGAAAGGCGTTCGCCCGGTTGAGTATGATATCCAGACTGCTGTCGCCTGCACGGAACATCAGCGGGCGATGACGCGGAAGTGCAAGGCCAACTCAACAGCAGAAATGAAAAAGTACCGGAGCGGCATGACTTGAACCGTTCAGACGCACGGGACGCTGCCTGAGCATCACCCGGCAGAGGCGGCCGGAAGCGTCGATGCGTAGTTGAACGATCAGGTGCGGCGACGCGCCTCGCCGAATTCAGCCGAGGCAATCAACGTACAGTCAAATGATCCCAGGAGATTCGCCGCGCGAGCGTAACCGTACAAGATGCTCACGCGATGGGAGCTGGCCTCAGGCACGGGAAGTCTCAAGTAACGGCCCAGCGTTGCGGTCCATACCAGTGGCAAGCTCTGATCGTCTCGTCAACTCAAACATTTCTTCGGAATTCCAATTAACCACCCTGTTTCTGACACAGGTTCGGCGTGCCAGGTACTCAACCGTTTCTCAGGACGGACCCTCTACGACCCGGCTTCGAGTCTGCGGAGCCGCTGGCGCGCCCGATCAACCGAACGTTTTTTGAATCCGCTCACCTGGACACCGTCGATGAGTCGGTCGATGTGACCGAAGCGAGTTAACCGACCGCGCCTTGCTGCGCATGACGCATATTGGTTAATGAGCAGGCCAGTTCGTCCGAATCCGACTTAAGGTTCTCGGGTATCGCCGTACGTAGAACTTCGGACGTTGGGCAGAGCGATGGTCAAAAATCGCCTTCGCCGAGCGCCTTGATTCTCCCCGCACGCACGGCTTCGACGAGATCTGCGTGGTCGCGTTCGGTTTGGTCGCCATAGGCTTCGGCGAACTCAGCCAGCGCAGTGGCAAAGGCATCGGACTTGCCAATGTAGCCGGCGATCTTGGCGATGTCGCCGGTGCGAGCGTGTGCGCGAGCCAGCAGTGCTCCGCAGACCCAGCCCCAGAACTCGAACGGTTCGCCGGTGAGAAACTCGACCGGCATGGCCGCCTTGAGGTTTTTCATTTGCCGCACGAAGTAGTGCCGGCCGTCGATGGTCGTGTAGCCGAGCAACGGATCGCCGAGCGATTGCAATACCCTCTGTGTCCCGATGACTCGGCGACCTTCGTGATTCACTCGCATAACGAGCTGCGGCAAATACGGCGCGTGAGCCGGTGCGACTGCCTCTTTAACTTGCAGGAACAGCGGATCGTCGTCGCCGTTGCCGAAAAGCAGCACAAGGTACGCGCGCGTCCCGACGCTGCCGACGCCGACCACGCGATGACACACATCCGCGACCGAATAGCGATGCAGCATGATTCGGTACTCCGACGGAAGTGTCTCGGCGTATTCGGTCAGCGACGCGATGACCTTCTGCGGCGTGTCGCCGTCGAGGCTCGTCAGGATCGGCGGATCTTCGACGAACCGCCAACCACCGTCCGCTTGCCGCCGAGCAACCTTGGCCAACAGCGTGTCGCTGCTCGTCTGTTGAGCTTTCGCCAGCACCTTCTTGACGATCGCTCGAAACTTGTTGCCGATTCGAACTCCCATCTGCTTCAGTGCCGCTTCGTGTCGCTCCAATTCGGCGTAACCAAACAGCGACCAGGTTTCCAAGATTCCGATACTCATCAACCGCTGAGCATTCAGCGAATATCCGGCAACGCACCGCATCACGGCCGCACGCCGTTCCTCGACATCGAGCCCGTTGTCCCGGCCGGCCACGTTCACGCTGGCGATGAGCCGCTTCAAATCCCATTCCCACGGGCCGATGGTCGCCTCGTCGAAATCGTTGATGTCGACCACGACATCTCGCTGCGGAGTGCCATATAGCCCGAAGTTGTTGATGTGTGCGTCCCCGTCGATCACGACCTGCGGCCCGCTGATCGGTGTGCGAGCCAAGTCCCCTGCCATGACCGCGCACGCACCGCGCAGGAAGGCGAATGGCGACTGTGCCATGCGTCCCATTCGCAGCGGGATCAACCTTTCATCGCGCCCGACATTGCTGGCCAGCACCGTCGCCACCGGCTCCGCCCGATCCACGGCCGGCGTCCATATGGCATGCGACTCGCGCGGCGTCCGCTCCCGCAATTCCTTGCCCCGTTCGTACCGAGTCTCCCACGAATCCAACGGTCGCAACGGCTCATACGGAGTGGTCGTCTGCCAGAACTCGCGTAGCGATTCCAAATCGCGCGGCGCGGCGGCTGTCTTTGGGGGTTGATCTGCGAGTTCGGTCGCGCGCTCTGTCGAAGCGATTGAGTTCTTGGCCATGATGGTTCCTAATCAGCTTGTGCGCGTGGCCGACGCTGGCAGCGGCGGCATGTTTCGTGGCAGTGCGGTCCTGGAGCCTGGAGTTAACACGAGCTGTTGCACCTTCGTCCGAACCGTGCCCCGGACGGCAATCGCCCCAACCACCATCAGCCAGCACGGAATGACGCCCCAGCCCGGTATCGCCTCCATAACCAGTCCCGGCAACAACAACCAGCTCCAGCCCAGCACAATAAACAGGAGGATTGCCGTCAGAAGATCTACTGCCCACACGATTGGCGGCGCGAGGGTCAGGAACGCCGCGATCAAGTCAGACAGGCCCGCGATCGCGAACGCCAGAATGAGCAACTTTTTCGAATAACCGCCGGCCAGGGGAAATGGCTTTGCCAAGGACTGCTTGGGGATTATCGGGAGTTCGTCGGACATGGCAATCAATGCTCGGCCGTAGTGGCGGCCCGGATCAGGTGCATTGCCTAAATCTGCCGGACCAACCGATTAACGGGTCCGGCTCAACGGGCGGTGAACTCGTAGTTGACGAAGCCTGCTTCGTCGTCCTTCGCTGCCAGATAGCGGACTCCATGCTTGTACAATCGCGAGGAAAACTGCGAGCCGTCGTCCAACCGGCTGGAGAGCTTGCCGTCCTTAATCACATACGGGTTCTTCGCTGCCCCTTGGCCGTGCAAGGCACCAAAGGCCGCGGATGCAGTCAAGGTTCGGAGGCCGTCGTCGCCATAGACCGCGTCATACTCGGCACCCGTCACCAAATTCTTGATGCGGACGGTCTGGCCGAAGAGCAGTTCCTGCATCTCTTCGGTGGAGAGAGCCTTGGCCTTGGCGTTCTCCAGGCCGGCGACGGTGATCGCCTTCGCCCGACCCTTGGCCAGTTCGGCGGCCGTCGGGGTGTACCAGATCGGCGACGTCCACGCCCGCTCCTGGAGGGAGGCCGGGTCTGGCGCGGTGATCCGCAACTTCTTGGCGTCGAATGTGCTATAGCGCGGCGTGGGAATCTCCAGGACGCGCACGTAGTAGAAGGCCCGCAGCATGGGGTCGAATTCAGGATCCCGCCACACGGTCGAAAGTCTTTCGGTGCCAATCGTGTTGGCATAAGTGGCCTCGGCGACGTTCACCGTGTTGCCGACTGGGGGCAGCCGGCCGGTCTTGGCGTCTGGAGAACGGCTGCCAGACCAAGCCACGTTGTAGATCTTCTCGAAGCTCTGACCGTATTTGGCCCAGCCCTTAATGATCTGGATGCGGTCGAGGTTGGCGGCGTCGGAGTCCTTCTCCGCCTGGATCAGGAAGGTCGGTGCCTGGGCCGTGTCCGGCCGCGCGGTCAGGTCGCCCCCCATCGGCACTCCCTTCTCATAGCCGGTCTTGCCGAAGTTGTCGCCTGTGTCGTCTCCGGGCTTGTAGTCCCAGCCGCCGAAGAAGCGGGCGCGGATGCGAGTGCCGCTGGTGCCGAACGTCTCCTTGCGCTGCAGGGCGTCGAAGATCGCTTCGCGGGTGTTCTCCTCCGCCCACACCCCGCACAGGCCGGTCGTACCCCAGGTCTTGACCATGTTGGACAGTTGCCCTTGGCCCCGCAATCGCTTCTCGGGAGTGCCATCCTCCCCCGACATATGGCCGAAGAAGTTGTCTTGCCGGTACGGACCGGCGGCGTTGTGCGTGTCACCCGAGGCAATGATCCCGAACTTGTACGGGTTGACGCCGAGCTGTTCCTCGATCACCAATCCCATCCGGTAAGCATCCCGCACGTAGCCCCCCTTGGCCATGGCCCGGGCTGTTCCAAAGGCGCTCAAATCCAAAGAAAAGTCGCTGATCTCAAAGCCGGCGAACTCATCGTCCGGAGAAAGCAGTGGATGGGTCTCGGATGTTCCCTTGGCTTGCTTGATTTCGACCAGAGGCTCGTTGAGCATGGGGTGCACGTCAGCTTTTGCAGTTTGCGTTTGGAAGATTGGATAGTTTGGGTCGACGTGTGAAGGGGCATCCGGGTCGAGTCTCAAGGTGAGCCGCAAGCCGACGATCATCACAAAGTGCTGCGGCACGGACCTGCAGGATGGCTTC
>CAMATH010000120.1 GCA_945860955.1 Planctomicrobium piriforme | reverse complement strand
AGCATCCCAAGTCGCCGCGTCAACCGCAAGGAGACAAGCGCCTAAGATGAATTCCGTGATTGGGACTAAGTCGTAACAAGGTAACCGTAGGGGAACCTGCGGTTGGATCACCTCCTTTCTAAGGATTTGATTAACAAGAGGTTTTTTTTCGGATCGCATCCATCGCCTGCTTCTCGCTCTCCAACCAATGCATACACTGACCCGACCGGGTTCTCCCGGTCGGGTCTTTTTTCGTTTTGTCTCCTGCGAAATCCCCACGCGGGGTGTTTGTTCGCTGGTGTTCGCTCCGCGTAGGGGGCAAATCCTTTTCAATTCCCGACGGCACGCGTCAATTTCTTTGAATCGCAGTCAATCCAGTTGTGAGTCGCGGCGGGTGATTCGTCGGCGATTGCCGCGCATGTTGCCTCGACTCCGGGGGACGGCTAGAATGACCGCGATTTCTTCGGTGCGGAGAATGGTCGTCTGACCGGACTTCGGCTGCGGAATGCTGTGGATCGAAAGTACACCCCGGTGCCAGGTCGCTTGAGTCGGCAATGATTTTCAACTCTGGAGTCTTCGCAGTCTTTATCACGATTTTCCTGAGCCTCTACTATTTCTTATCGAGGTTTTGGCAAAACGTGTTGCTGCTGATCGCGAGTTATGTCTTTTACGGATGGTGGGACTGGCGGTTTCTTTGGCTGTTGTGGGCGTCGACAATCATCGACTACGCCGCCGGACTGATCATCGAGAAGTCGCCGTCGGTGCTAAATCGTCGCATTGCGCTGTTTACGAGTCTCGGCGCGAATCTGGGGGCTTTGTGCTATTTCAAGTACTTTGACTTTTTCATTACCTCCACCGTAGCGGCCCTGCAAACATTGGGTTTCGAGGCTCACATGGAGGTGTTGAACATACTTCTGCCGGTGGGAATTTCATTTTACGCCTTTCAGACGATGAGCTACACGATCGACGTGTACCGGGGTGAGTGTCCCGCGTCGAAGAGCCTGCTGGATTTCGCCGTGTTTGTGAGCTTTTTTCCACATCTCGTGGCCGGACCGATTCAGAGGGCGGTTCATTTGTTGCCGCAGTTTGAGAAGAACCGCGTGATTCGGGCCGAGCCGTTTGTTGACGGAATCTGGCTGATTGTGGTGGGGTATCTCAAGAAAACCGTCATTGCCGACCGGCTCGCGGAATTGGTGGATCTTGGATTCTCGGGAACCACGCTCCCTGAAGACGGTGTCGGAAACTGGTTGTATCTGTACGCCTTCGCGTTCCAGGTTTATGGCGACTTCGCGGGGTATACCGATATCGCGCGGGGATTGGCCCAGATTATGGGGTTCAACCTCACGTTGAATTTCCGTGCCCCTTATCTTGCCCGAAACCCCCCGGAATTCTGGGCGGGCTGGCACATCTGTCTGTCGACCTGGCTTCGCGACTATCTGTACATCCCCCTGGGGGGAAATCGAGGGGGGCCTTGGACGACGTACCGCAATCTGATGGTAACCATGCTGCTGGGAGGGTTGTGGCATGGTGCCGGGTGGGCGTATTTCTTTTGGGGCCTTTATCAGGGGTTGCTGCTGGTTGTCCATCGCGCCGCCTCTCCGACCCTCAAGCGAATATCGGCTGGGGTCGCACCGGCCGGCACTTGGCGGGCCTCGTTGGCGAACTTTTTCACCGTCGTGGTGTTTTTTCATCTCACCAGCATCGGTTGGTTGATCTTTCGTGTCGGCTCGGTCCCACGGGACATCGATCAGCTACACTTTTTGAGCTCGACATTCGCCACTCTTTTCACGCCAGGTGGCCTTTCGCCGCTGGCGATCAGCCTGTTGCGGCCACTGGCATTTTGCGGAGGTCTGTGTCTGTTGCTGCAGTGGAAGGATGACGACATCATTCGTTTTTCAACTTGGCGCCCCTGGCCGCAGGCTGTGGCCGTGGCGTTGGGGATTCTCCTCATCTTGACCCTTGGTGTTTTTGATGGAACCCAGTTCATCTACTTCCAGTTCTAAGAAGTCGCTGGCTGGTTGGCTGGCTCTGGCGATGCTCCTGGTTGTCCTTCCCTGGGGCGTGTATCTCACCGTCGGAACCTCGCTCTCCGAATTCGGCGCATCCCGGCTGGGAGCCAAACTTGAGCAGTCTTCGAACGGCCTGATCGCGGACGCCCCGGCGTTTCTCAGAAACCGGATTCGTGAGATTGTTCTTCTATCGACGATGCTGTTTGGCCTGATTGTGGGCGGAGCGGTTCTTGAGCGGGCTGTGCGACATCGGGTTCGCACGCTGTTCCTGTGGATCCCGTTGTCGGTTTACGTCTTCGTCGCTGCGAATCTTCTCCTGCTGGCCGCGGAGGACACTGCGGTCTTTTGGGTGGGAATGGTCCCTCTTGGCGGCGGTAACAAACAGGCGATATTCCACACCAACCGAACGGTGCTGCGTGAGAGTCAAGCAACGAATCGGGGTGTGGTGATCGGTTCGAGCCAAGGGGGGACGGAGATCAGGGCTGGCGAATTGTCGCGAGATCTTCGACCGGAGGCAGAGTTCGGCAACCTAAGCTATGCCGGGAGTGGTGCCTTCGACTTTTTGTTGTTGCAAGACCAGTATCTGCCCTTGCACCCGCGGCTGGTGGTCGTTTACACCAGCGAAATGACGTTTCACAACGAACTCGGGGAAGGTCGCTTCCTGCCGTTTTTGAATCCGCAAAACGCCATGGTCTTGTCAGAAATGGGATGGAAGGGCGCAAAGTCGGGCTCGGTATGGACGGGCTTGGGAGCCTATCTGTTGCCGTCGTTTCGGGTCCGGCGCGCGGTCGAATTGTCGGTATTCGGGTCCGAAAGCGGCGAGTTTCGCGCCCGGATCAAATCGGGACCGAAGAAGTCGATCGAGGAAGTCGCAGACGAAAGAAGCCGGGGTTACCAGATCGACGGCGACACGGAAATTCTCAAACGTGCATTTCAGCGTTTCCTGGAAATCAACGCCCGGGAAGGGATCACGACGGTTCTGATTCTGGGCCAGGTGAATCCACTGCTTGAGGAGCGGATTTCTTCCGAGGTGAAGAGTGACTATCGCGAATTTCTGTTGGCTCAGGCGAATGCGAAAACGCCCGCGGTCATCGTACTCAGCGATTTGCCCCGCCATGAGTTCGCGGATTATGAACCAAACGATCTCATGCACATTCACTCGCATGTTCGTTCAGAATTCACCAGTGAGCTGGCGGCAAGAATCAAGCCGATCCTGGAGCTTGACGGGGACACGTCGGAACGACAGATTCCGTAGCCGACACAAAACCGACCGCGAAGGTTTCGCGGATTAAGGCTTGTCAGATTGATGGGTGTTCGGCGTTCCTCCCGTCGCCCACCGTTCCCCGAGACGATTCGACATGTTCAGCCCGTCGCGATTTGTCCTTTCGATCGTTCTGTTTTTAGTCACCGTCCAATCCCTCCTCGCTCAGGGAACCCGTTCGACCGAGACCTACCGCCGGCTGAAATCGCATGTCGACCAGATCCCTCTGATCGATACGCACGACCATCTCTGGCCGTTCGACAAACTTCCCGCGCTTCGCCAGACAAAACAGGGACGGGGGGTGAATCTCGCCGGCCTGTGGCAGAACAGCTATCTGTCGGGTTACAACAAGATCACCCCTTGGAACGACAACATGGAGTTCCAAGCGTGGTGGAAGGACGCGCAACACGATTTCGACAACGTACGGGCGCTCAGCTTCTATCAATATCAGTTGCCCGCCTATCGCGATCTATACGGAGTCGATTTCGAAAAACTCACCCCCGACCAGGCGGAAGAACTCAATGGCAAAATCTTCGATCACTACAAAGACCAGCGCTGGCTCTACCACGTCGTGACCGAGCGGGCGAACATCGAACTGATGTTCAACGACACCTACTGGTCACGTCTCGAATTCGTCCAGTCGTATCCCTGGGAAGTGCAGGTGTTCAACGTCACCAGTCTGGTTGATGGATACCATCCTTCCGAATACGAAAACCGGCCTGCGAACAATCCGTTCAAAGTCGACAGCCCGTATGACTTCGCCAAAAAGCACGGCATGACCATGGACAGTCTCGATGACTACCTCAAGGTCATCGACCGCTTGTTCCTCGAAGCGAAGGACAAGGGGGCGATCTGCCTCAAAACCACGCTCGCCTACCAGCGCACCATTCAATTCGACAATGTCTCCAAAGATCGGGCCGAAGCGGCGTTTGGCAAACCGCGCTCGGCACTCACCCCCGAACAGGTCAAGGACTTCCAGGACTACATCATCTGGCGGGTCTGCGAATTCAGCGCGAAATACGAACTCCCTTTTCAGATCCACACCGGTCAGGCCCGGATCCAGGGTTCCAACCCCATGCTGCTGATCAACCTGCTCGAGGGAAACCCCAAAACAAAATTCATCCTGTTTCATGGCGGGTTTCCGTGGGTGGGGGAGACCGCGGTCATCATGCAGAAGCACTGGTGGCACTGCTGGATCGATTCCGTCTGGCTCCCGGTTCTCAGCTACTCCACCGCCAAACGAGCGTTCATCGAGTGGCTCGACTCGTTCCCCTCCAACCGCATCATGTGGGGGGCCGACTGCAATCACGCCGAGGGAATCTACGGTGCCACCGAATATCACCGTCAATGCGTCAGCGAGGCGCTGGCGGAAAAGGTTCTCGATGGCGACATCAGCGAAGAAACCGCCCAGAAAATCGCCCGCCAGATCTTCCGCGACAATGCGCTGGAACTGTTCCCGCAACTCAAAGACCGGCTTTGGAAACACAAGGGAATCAAGCTGGAGCCGAAGGCGAATTGAGCGGGCGGTCTTGCTCTGCGGAAAATCCCCGAACTATGATGGATTCGCCACAATCCTGAGCAAACAAGTCTGATGGCCGCGATCACCGAACCGCTCACTTCATCCCGCGCGCGACGCTCCCTGCCCATGTTGCAGAGTGGCGATTGCCTCACCCGCGTCGAGTTTCATCGGCGTTACCTCCAGACCCCTCCGAAGCAGAAATTCGAATTGGTGGAAGGGCGGGTTGTCATGGCCTCTCCCGTCAGCGAACAGCATGCGGTTTACGATTCGCTGCTCCAAACGGCCCTCACGGTCTACCGGTCGCAGACTCCGGGGACGCGAAACATGGCCAATGGAACCGTGATTCTCGACCACGAAAATGAAGTGCAGCCGGACGCTGCGCTGTGGATTCTCCCCGCGTCCGGTGGGCAAACACGCCTCAAGGGAGGGAAGTACGTGGCGGGGGCTCCCGAGTGGATTGGGGAGATCGCCTACAGTTCCGCTGCGATTGACCTCGGAGATAAGAAAACCGCCTATGCCCGGAACGGCGTCGCCGAGTACTTGGTGTTTTGTATTCCCGACCAATCGTGCCGGTTGTTCGAACTTGGCGGCAACCAGGAAATCGGTCCCAATCCGAGAGGCATTTTGCGGTCAAAAACGATGCCCGGGCTCTGGCTCGACACCCGGGGATTTGCGAACGATGACGCCGCGCGGGTACTCGACACGATCGCTGCTGGCTTGAAATCGTCCGAACATGCTGAGTTCTTACAGAGATTGGCGAGCTGGAAAAAGAGATCGAAATCGTGATGAGTCTCAACGACGTCGCGGACATCCGGAATGCGAACCATCAGACCGACGGGAAGAATTTGACAGGATGGAGAGGATGAAAGGGATGAACAGGATGGAGTTGCCCGCCATCCCTGCTCTCTGGAGTATCAACGGGCATTCCTGTTGGAGTTCGGGCGACCCGAACCCCGAGGCGGGCCGTTGTTCTTTTTCCTGTTTTTTTCGTGTGTTTCGTGCCTTTCGTGGTTCCCAATCTCTGCTCACACCGTGAGCGAGCGATTTGACGCTGTGTCGGACCATTTCGCATCTGCGATGACCGAGCCCGTTGTTTGCTCGTGGTTTGATGGACAATCGGAACCACGAAAGGCACGAAACACACGAACGGCATACACAAAAATCGACCGCCCGCTGGAAGGTTGAAAAATACGGCGGTTGTCGGTACCAGCCAGCGACGGCCTGATACACCCCTCAACAGTCGTTTTTTTGCGGTTCGCCCGTAAACAACCACCAGAAAACGGAATTGATCTTGGACAGATCCTTACGCTTCCTTACCACGTCCCAATTCGACACAATCCGCACACGACGCTTCTTGACCTCCCCATTCGGCGGCTCTTCTGATGATTCGTTTTCACCCGCTCGGTTTGATCCTGACACTGGTCGCGTTCACGGGATCCCCCGCGTTCGCCGCCGACAAGGTCGATTTCGCACACGAGATCGTCCCCGTGCTGCGCAAGCATTGCGGCAAGTGCCATTCCGGAGCGAAGAAGCAGGGTGGGTTTTCGTTCAACACCCGCAACACGCTGTTAAAAGGGGGCGAGTCGGGGCCGGCGGTCGTTCCGTCGAAGTCGGGCGACAGCAAACTGCTGGAACGGATCACGTCGACCGATCCTGACCTCCAGATGCCTCCCGAAGAGGCACGGGTTCCCGTGGAAGATATCGCCCGGATTCGCGAATGGATCGACGCTGGTCTGCCCTGGGAGGATGGATTCGCGTTCGAAAAGAACAACTACGAACCCCCCCTGCGTCCGCGCCGACCCGAGTTGCCTCCGGTACGACAAGGACGCGACAATCCCATTGATCGGTTGATTGACGCCCGGTCTGGTCGTGGGCAGGCACCGTTGGCCACGACGACCGACGCCGCCTTCCTCCGCCGGGCGACACTCGATTTGACCGGCCTGCTCCCGACTCCCGCGCGCCTCGCCGAGTTCTTGAAGGACAAACGCCCCGATCGCCGGGCGAAGTTGATCGACGAATTGCTCGCCAACGACGTCGCCTATGCCGACCACTGGCTGACGTTCTGGAACGACCTGCTGCGGAACGACTACACGGGGACAGGCTTCATCACAGGGGGACGCAAACAGATCACCACCTGGTTGCACCGTTCGCTGGTGGAGAACAAGCCGTACGACCAGATGGTTCGCGAGCTGATTTCCCCCACGGCGGAATCCGAGGGATTCATCCAGGGGATTCGCTGGCGGGGTGAAGTCTCGGCGAGTCAGACCAACGAAGTGCAGTTCTCGCAGAGCATCTCACAGGCGCTGCTGGGCATCAACATGAAGTGCGCTTCGTGCCACGACAGTTTCATCGACCGCTGGAAACTGAGCGAAGCGTTTGGACTCGCCGCGATCTACGCCAGCGAGCCGCTCGCAATTTATCGCTGTGACAAGGCGACCGGAGAAACGGCGAAGGCGTCGTGGCTGTTTCCCGAGCTGGGGCAGATTGACCCGCAAGCACCGCAGTCGGAACGACTCAAGCAGCTCGCGGCGTTGATGACGCATCCCGAAAACGGTCGATTGAGTCGAACCATTGTGAATCGACTGTGGGAGCGGATGCTGGGGATGGGGATTGTCCATCCCGTCGACGCGATGAACACCGAGCCGAGGTATTCGGACCTGCTCGATTTTCTCGCAGTTGACTTCGCGGACCACAAATACGACCTGAAACACACGCTGCGGCTGATCGCGAATTCGAAGACGTATCAGCAACGGGTCGAAACGCAGCGGCGGGATGACAGCCAGCCAGCCCCCGAATTCGGCCCGCAACCACGCCGGTTGACAGCCGAGCAATTCGTGGACGCGGTCTGGCAGATTACCAGCGCAGGACCAGCAAAACCGGACGCTGCGGTCACCCGCGGCGGTGCGAAATCGGCGGGCGACAAATCGGTGGTGGGGCCACTTCAGGCGAAGTGGATCTGGTCGAAAGCCGAGGCGTCCGCCGGTGCCCCGGCCGGAGAGTCGATCACTGCGCGAACCGTATTCGAATTGCCGGCCGCACCCACGCGCGCGGCCGCGGTGATCACCTGCGACAATGACTACGTGCTGTTCGTGAATGGCACCAAGGTGGCGGCGGACGGAAACTGGGAGTCCTTGGAATCGGTGAGCCTCACTGAGTTTCTGCGTAAAGGGACCAACCGGATTGAGATTCTGGCGACGAATGGCGGAGCGGGCCCGAACCCGGCGGGGTTGATGTTCGAGGCTCGCATTCTGGTACCGGAACGGGAGCCGGTGATAGTCGCGACGGGGGAGAGTTGGAATTGGACCGCGTCAAAGCTCGATGGGAATGGCCGGTTCGCGAAAGAGCCAACCGATTGGAAACCGGTCGCCGCCGTGAGCAATCCGGGGGTCTGGGCGGGACGATTCGGAGAGGAGGCGGCCACCGCGCTGGCAATCGCGCTCGATCCCAATCGTCCGATGGTTCGGGCGTCGCTGGTGAAGAGCGATTACCTGCAACGGACGCTGGGTCGGCCGAATCGGGATCAGATTGTCACCAGCCGACCGACGCAATTCACGACGCTCGAAGCGCTGGAGTTGGCGAATGGCGACGCGTTGAAGTCGTATGTTGAAGCCGGAGCGAAGAATCTGGCGGCGCGGTTCGCCGGCCGGCCGGATGAATTGATCGATTGGCTGTTTCTGTTCGCGACCTCGGAACCTCCATCGCAACCGAAACGCGTTCGTGAGTTTCTCGGCCCCAGCCCCGATGAGCAGGCGATTGAAGACCTGCTGTGGACGGTGTTCATGCTGAATGAGTTTCAATACGTGCGGTAAGGAACCAACAGGGCGAGCCGGTCGGCGTCAGCCACCGGGTTTTCCGAGACTCAACCGGCATGCCGGTTGCTCGCTTGGAACTCAACCCCATTTGCGAGAGAATACGGGTCGAGTCAGCATTCCGCATTTTCCCACGATTTGCCGCGGTGCCTCAGCGGCTCGAGGAAGATTCCCCATGGATTCGCCAGTGAACGAAAACCTCGCCCGACGCGAGTTTGTGAAGCAACTGACCGCCGCGACGGCCGCCGCCTGGGCGGCCGGCGCTCCGCGGTTGCTTTCGGCCGACGACGCGTCAGCGATCGACCATCCGCGCCCGACCGCCGACTCGTGCATCGTTCTCTGGATGGCGGGAGGCATGGCGGCCCCTGAGACGTTTGACCCCAAGCCGTACCATCCATTCGAAATCGGATTGCCGGTCGAGAAGGTGATGAGTACCTTCCGTTCCATCGACACCGCCGTCGACAACATCAAGATCAGCGAGGGGCTGGAAGAAATCGGCCAGGTGCTGGATCGGGGGACACTCATCCGGTCGCATGTTCTCCCCGATCTGGGAAGCATTTTGCACTCCCGGCATCAGTACCACTGGCATACGGGGTACGTGCCGCCGCAGACGGTCGCCGCCCCTCACATTGGTGCCTGGATGTCGCGCGTACTGGGGCCACGCAACCCGGTCATTCCCGCGTTCATCAACATTGGCCAGCGGCTTGAAGGGGTCGGCGAGAACGAAGAGATCAAGGCGTTCACGCAGGCGGGCTTTTTCGGGAGTGATCACGGGCCGATGAATCTGCCGTTCCCGGAAGAGGCGGCCCGCGCGGTGAAGCCTCCGCGGGGCATGGATCCTGGTCGCTTCGCCCGCCGGGAGAAGCTGCTGAAAGAAGTCGCCCGCCGGGGCGAATTCAGCGACTTCCGACAGGAATCGCTGGCCCGGTCGCTCGAAAATGCCCATCGGCTGCTTAGTTCGAAAGACCGGGAAGCGTTCGACATTTCTCTCGAACCGAAAGAGAGCTTCGACAAATACAACACCGGCCGATTTGGGCAAGGGTGCCTCCTGGCCCGGCGACTGGTCGAGGCGGGCGCGCGGTACGTTGAAGTGACCACCGAGTACATTCCGTTCGTGCATTGGGACACCCACGCCAACGGCCACGAAACGGTCGATCGGCTGCACAAGGAGATCGACCGCCCGATCGCGACTCTCATTCGCGATCTCGAGGCTCGCGGCCTGCTCGACCGCACGCTGGTGGTCCTGGCCAGCGAATTCAGCCGCGACATGATCATCGAAGGGGTTCCCGGTTCGACGGCGAAAGATCAGGCGACCGCGCCGACGGATGTGCTGAAGGAGCTCAAGCATTACGGCATGCACCGCCATTTCACCGGCGCGTCGTGTGTGCTGATGTTTGGTGGTGGAATCCGAAAAGGGCTGCTCTACGGAGAGACCGCGCCGGAACGCCCGTGTATCGCGATCAAGAATCCGATTTCGGTGCGGGACATGCACGCCACGATTTACAGGGCGATGGGAATCAACCCGGCGACCGGATTCGACGTCGAACGCCGGCCGTTCTACGCCACCGAGGACGGGAAAGGAAAGCCCGTCCAGGAACTCTTCGCCTGAGCAAGATGCCCACTTCGACACCGAGACCCGCAACCGGCCGCAGTGTGACGGCCTCCCCCACCCCGCGACTGCGGGGACACCGCCTGAGCCAGAACGATCTTTCCGCCATGCAACACGGTATGCACTGCCTGCTCTACACACTGCTCGGCGCGCATCCCGACGAAGCCGACGGCGTCGCGGGCTCGCGCTGTGCTGTCTGGGCCCCCAACGCCCGCGATGTCTCGGTCGTGTTCGACGATAACGGTTGGGAGCATGGCAAAAACCCCTTGCACTCGTCCGACGCCGGCATCTGGTCGGGTTTCGTCCCTGGTCTCACGCATGGGCAGGCGTATAAATTCTCGGTCCGCGAGCCGAATGGTCGGGTCGAGCAAAAAGCCGACCCGCTGGCGTTTCACTCCGAACTCCGCCCCAAGTCGGCCTCGATCGTTTACCAGTTGGCGGGGTACGACTGGCACGATCAGGCGTGGTTGAAGCATCGCGAGCGAACGAACTGGCTGGAACAGCCGGTCTCGATTTACGAAGTCCAACTTGGATCGTGGCGTCGCCCGCGTGACGGCCGCACGTTCTTCAACTACCGCGAACTCGCCCACATGCTGGTCGAGTACGTCAGGCAGTTGGGCTACACCCACATCCAGCTTTTGCCGATCACTGAGTATCCGTTCGACGGATCGTGGGGCTATCAGACCATTGGCTACTTCGCCCCCACCAGCCGGTTCGGGACGCCGCACGACTTCATGTATTTCGTCGACTATTGCCATCGCCACGATATCGGGGTGCTGGTCGACTGGGTGCCGGCCCACTTCCCCAACGACGCGCACGGTCTCGCGAAGTTCGACGGAACCTGCCTGTACGAACATGCCGACCCCCGGCAAGGTTCGCATCCGGACTGGGGAACCCTGGTCTTCAACTACGGCCGAACCGAAGTCCGGAACTTCCTCTTGTCGAGCGCCCGATTCTGGCTTGACGTCTACCACGTCGACGGGCTGCGGGTCGACGCGGTCGCTTCAATGCTGTACCTCGACTATTCGCGGAAAGCGGGGGAATGGGTGCCCAATCCCTACGGTGGTCGCGAGAACCTCGAAGCGGTGCAGTTTCTCAAAGACATGAACACGATCATGCACGGGGAATTCCCCGGCGTGATGACAATCGCCGAGGAATCGACCGCGTGGGGCGGAGTCTCGCGCCCCGTCTACACCGGCGGTCTGGGTTTCACCATGAAGTGGGACATGGGGTGGATGAACGACACCCTGCGTTACCTTCAGCACGACCCGGTCCATCGGCAATACCACCAGAACGAACTCTCGTTCCGGATGGTTTACGCCTTCACCGAAAATTTCGTGCTGCCTTTGTCGCACGACGAAGTGGTGCATGGCAAACGCTCGCTCCTGGCGCAGATGCCGGGGGATTACTGGCAGAAATTCGCGAACCTGCGGGTGCTTTTCGGTTACCAGTACACGACCCCCGGGAAGAAGCTCTTGTTCATGGGGGGCGAGCTGGGTCAGTGGACCGAGTGGAACCACGATCACGAAATCGACTGGGCGCTCTATGGACACCCCTCACACGATGGACTGCGGCGTTTTGTCGGCGATTTGAACCGCGTTTACCGCGAAACCCCCGCGCTCTTCGAGCTGGATGTGGTGGGGGACGGATTCCGCTGGATTTCGTGCGACGACGCGGCGAATAGTATTTACGCCTGGCTGCGCTGCGGCCGGAATCGTGATGACTTTGTGGTGGTGGTGCTGAACTGCACCCCCGTCCCGCGCGAAGGGTATCGCATCGGCGTGCCGCAGGCGGGCTATTACGTGGAAGTCCTGAACAGCGATGCGGCGATTTACGGCGGCAGCAACGTTGGAAATCTGGGTGGAGTCTACTCCGAGCCAATCGCGATGCACGGTCACCCGCAGAGCCTTTCGCTCTGCGTCCCCCCGTTGTCGACCCTGATCCTCAAACCCGTCAAGGCGAGCGGGGCGGCGTAAGCCCCCTGCAGTCACCTCTCAAAAATCACATCACTCCGCAAAAGCTGCGGGACGGCGTCGTCCAGAGCCTCCAGCCCCGTGGCGAACTGCAGATCGCCAATCGCCTTCTCGGTCTGAACCATACTGTCCGCCATTTGGTCGATCTGATCAGCGAGCGCTTTGGGCTCAGAGCGTGTGACTGCCAGTTCGCTCAACGAGTGGATCGTGTTTTCCAGCCGTTCGAGTTCCAGCCCCATGATTTCGAAATTCTCTTCCGACTTTTTGTAGTTGATCAGCCGGTTTTTCGACATCTGCAAATTCTCTTCGAGCAGCTTTTTGCGGCGCTGCATCATGGGGTCGTCGGGACGACCGTCGAGCGCCCTCAGTCGACTCTCGCTTTCATCAATATCGCGCTGAATTCCGCTGGGGCTGGTCTGCTTGAGAAACTTCGCGACGGAAAACCGCGAATAGAGCATCTTGAGGTAGACCCACAACAGCCGATCGAGCCCCTCGATTTGAAACTCATCGAGCGCGCCCGGCTGAGTCGTGCGACCCGAGCCTTGCAACTGCTGGCCGAGTCGGCGGAGTTCTTCACAGCGGGTTCGCACTTCGTCAAACCGATCGACATCCTTCTTGGGGAGTTCCCCCAGGATTTTTTTGCTGACCTGTTGTGCTTGAACGCGGTCAGACTGACTGTTTCCCCGTGAACCCGTGACGTTGACGTAGTTTTGAAACGTCTCGTTGGTCCCCAGAAAGCCCAGGTACGCCAGTTCCGCGGCAATCACCAGCGAACCGAAAACGTCGGGCTGACCGCTGAGGGTGGCGAACGCCATTCCTCCCCCGAACAGCAACAGGTTCCAGCGGTTGAGGAACGCCGTCTTCAGGTACTTGAACATCCTCCGCGGAACCTCGCAATGTCGTGTCGGCCAGGGGAACGCCAGGTGAAGTCAGGACGTCCCGGGGCATTTTCGTTGGGAATCGCGCTGTTTGCAAACCACGGGGTCAAATCGACTGCCGGCAGACAGCGCACAGGAAATCTATGGACGACATGGGAGGGCGAGGCTCCTGCCGAGCCGCCGCTGTGCTTTCGAGTGCAAAACAACGCTCTCCGGGCAGCCATCGACTCGAATTCAGTTCGATGCCGAGCGCTGCCCCGCGGACGGTGTCAGGCAGGCGATCGCACACTGGTGGCTCACGAGGACGTTCGCCTTCCCGTGACGTCGATTGCGCCCCGTCCACGTGGATGAATATCCACGCTACCCTTCCTTTGTTTCCTCACCCGAATAGACCGCTCGGCAAGCAAGAATCGCATCGCGGCTGGCTGCGACATCATGCACGCGAATGATCTCAGCCCCTTGCAGCGCGACTCCGACCGAGACCCCGATGGTGGCGAAGACCCGTTCGTCAATCGGCCGGCCTAGCAGTTTTTCCAGAAAGCGTTTACGGCTATGACCGATACAGACCGGCCGACCGAGCGACCGAAACCGGGCGATATGACGCAGGATTTCGAGGTTGTGATTCGCGGTTTTTCCGAATCCGATTCCCGGATCGACCACCACACATTCCCGCGCGATACCGAGCTGTTCGAGATGTCGGAGCCGACCCGCGAGGAAATCACAAACTTCGGACACCACATCTTGATACGACGGAGACAACTGCATGGTCTGAGGCGTTCCTTGGATGTGCATGCAGACCACACCCGCGTGGAACTCGGCACAAACCTCGGGCATCCGGGGGTCAAACGTCAGACCTGAGATGTCGTTGACAATGTGAGCACCCGCCTGGAGTGCCTCACGGGCGACATTCGCCTTGGTGGTGTCAACTGAAATCAGGGCGGTGGTCCCCTCGGCGATGGCGGAAATCGCGGGGATCACCCGTCGAAGTTCCTCAATTTCGGGAACCGGGTCGGAACCGGGCCGGGTCGATTCGCCCCCGACATCGATCAAATCGGCCCCCTGGGCGACCAGTGCCTGGGCTTGTTCAAGGGCGGCGGCGGAGGAAAGATATCTTCCACCGTCGGAGAAGCTGTCGGGGGTCGTGTTCACAATCCCCATTAGCATAGGGGTTTGTGAAAAGTGGATCACTCGATCCCGGAGACGCCAAAAGGGAGGTGCGGGCACGGTGTGGGATAGATCTTGGGAATTGATGGTGAAATGGAAGAATGCGGTACATTCGGCAGGGTCAACCCAACTGGCTCCCCGTCTTTCCAAGCTGTGAAAATCTTCCGGTTTCTCTTCGCAGGGGGTTTGACAACGAAGGAATGGCTGATATTCTAATCTACGCGATCGGCACACTCTACGCAGATCAGCAGGCTTCTCAAGGCGGGGATGCTTGCCCTGTTTAACAGGGGGATGCGTCGCGACTCTGGGAACCGGGAAAGCCTGCTGTTGAGTTGTCTGGTCTAGCTGTCGTCTGTCAGGACTCTCCGAGTCTAACTACACACCGTTTGGTCCGTCTTTTTGTCTGAGGAGTAAACTACCATGTTGCGTAAGTTCCTGTCTCTGGTTGCTGTCGCTGTCGCGACGGTTGCTTTCATCGCCCCCGAAGCCAGCGCTTGCAATAGCTGCGATTCGGGCTGTCATCGTACGAAGTGCTGCCGCGCTCCCAAAGTGAAGTGCTGCAAAGTTCGTCGCGTTCGTTGCTGCAAGACGAGCTGTGAAGCTCCGGCCTGTGGCCATAGCTGCGCCCCGAGCTGTGCTCCTAGCTGCGCCGCTCCTGCCGCGACCTGCGCTCCCGCCGCCGCGAGCTGTGCCGCTCCCGTCGCCGCTTGTGCTCCCGCCGCTTGCGCTCCTGTCGCCCCGACCTGTGCCGCTCCTGTGGCCACCTGTGCCCCAGTCGCCGCTGGCTGTGCTCCCGCCGCTTGCGGAACCACCGCTGGAAGCTGGGCTCCTAGCTGCGCCGCTCCCTCGTGCTGCGCTCCCGCCGCTGCTGCCGCTCCCGTTGATCACGCCCCGGCTGCGGCTCCCGCCGTCGACGCCGCCCCGGCGCCCGCTGCCTAATTCGATCGTCCGGTTCCAGACACCGAAACCGGATTCGGGAGCTTTGGCTCCCGAGTCCGGTTTTTTTTTGGGGTTCGCTGGAATTCGTGTCGATGCTTTTGAACGTCGACTGGCAACGGTTTCAGGGATTGATTTGGGGCGGAGTGAGTGGGGCGCGTGGGTTCAAACCCACGGTACCAAAGCAAGCGAACGCTGAATTCCCGGCAAAATAAAAGCGGTTCAGGCCCGGCCCGCGATGATCGGCTCTCCCAGCCGCCAGTTGGGACCGCCGTCGTCGCGCAGCACTTTGCGATAGAGCGTATCGCGTTCTACCGGCACACGGCCCGCCTCGCGGATCATACGGTGGATCTGGTCGACGGTGAGGCCCTGGGGCGTCTGGGCACCGGCATCGTGATAGATCAGTTCGTGGATCACCGTGCCGTCGAGGTCGTCAGCCCCGAAACTGAGCGCCGTCTGCGCGGTCTTCTCTCCCAGCATAATCCAATACGCTTTGATATGGTCAAAGTTGTCGAGGAGGATCCGTGCGAGCGCCATCACCGACAAGTCCGTCAATCCGCTGGGAGCGGGAATATGGTCGAGGCCGGTGTTTTCGGGGTGAAACGCCAGGGGGATGAAAGTCTGGAAGCCGTGGGTCTGGTCCTGTAGATCGCGAAGCCGACACAGGTGATCGACACGGTGCCAGGGCTTTTCGATATGCCCGTAGAGCATCGTGGCGTTGGTCCGCAGGCCGAGTTCGTGCGCCTCGCGATGGATCCGCAGCCAGCCTTCGCCGTCGGCTTTGTGTTCGCAAATCTTGTCGCGGACTTCCGGATGAAAAATCTCGGCTCCGCCGCCGGGCATGCTCCCCAGCCCCGCCTCTTTCATCTGTTCCAGCACCCATCGTGTCGGTTTTTTGGTGAGGAAGCTGAACCAGTCGATTTCAACTCCCGTCCAGGCTTTGATGTGCAGATCGGGCCACGCCTCGTGGATCACCCGCACGATGTTCACATACCAGTCGAACGGCTTCTGGTGGTGCAGACCGCCGACCACGTGCATTTCGGTCGCCCCCATCGCGCGGGCCTCGGTGACCCGTTCGCGGATCTGATCATCAGTGAACGTGTAGGCTTTGGCCGACTTGAGATCCGACCGGAACGCGCAGAAAACGCAACGGTAAACACAGACGTTGGTCGGGTTCAGGTGGACATTTGTGTTGTAGTAGGCGAAGTTGCCGTTCTTCCGTTCGCGAACCAGATTCGCCAGCCGGCCGAGCGTCAGCACGTCCGCCTGCTCGGCGAGAAAGATCCCGTCGTCGTACGAAACACGTTCACCGGCGACCACTTTCGCGCTGATGTCGTCAAGGCGGGAGGAACGATTGGGAGAGGTCATGGTTGTAGGAACGACGTTGATCGAATGGGCGCGGAGATTCCGCAGGGATGTCGCAAACACAGAGCGACTAATCACGCAACTGACTTTCACGGCCACGCTGTTCTAGTAGACCGCGAAGAATTCGGAAACTGAACAGCGAAATCCAGGCAGCAACTGCGGACTTTCGAGTGGCTCCTCCCCCTCCACGCGACGGGGCCGGGTCTCCAAATGGAAAACCTCGACGAATTGCCCCTCGGGTTCGACCACCCACACTTCCTGGACCCCAGCGTCCAGAAACTCAACAATTGTTTCGATGACGCGGTGACCGAGATCCGTTTCTAAAACGACTTCCACAATGAGATCGGGGGGAGTTGCCGCAGATCCTCGGGCGGGAAACGCCGGGGTGAGTCGGTGTCTGGCGATGAATTGAACGTCCGGTCCGCGAACGGTATCGGGATCACGTTCCGTCAACACTGTGGAATCATTGGTTAACACGACCCCCGCCTTCACGCGGCGAGCCCACTCATTCAACACGTAGGCGACATTCGCACAGACAAAACCGTGTCGTTGTCCGGGCGGCGTCATATCGACCACCTCCCCACGAATCAATTCCCGTGGCTCGTCGCCCGGCAATGTCAGAAACTCTTCTGCGGATAACAGCGTGCGCGTCGACATGGGTACCCCGATCAAGCCCCGCCCCGCCGCGCGACGGCTGACACGTTGACTGACCTTCTGCACCTATGCACTCCAGGACCAGAAACGACATTGTTCGCGAATGCGTTCATGTTGTGCCCTTCTTCCTACGAATCGTGAACAGACTCGCCACTGGACACGCAAACCCAGGGACGATGGTGGGACTTTCCAGCGTTCCGTCGCGTCGAATGCGGCGGTGGCAACCATCGGGGCGAAAGATCTCCACAAACTGCCCTTCGGGTTCAATCACCCAGACTTCTCTCACACCCACACCGAGGAATTCGTCCACTTTGTTGATCACGTCACTCCAGCGATCGGAGTCCGACACCACTTCGATCGCCAGATCGGGGGGCTGTCGCAGAGGCCCGACGGGTGGAAAGTCGTCGGGCAAGCGGTCGATCGAAAAAAACTGCACGTCTGGACCCCGGACCGAATCGGGATCGCGCTCGGTGATCACCGCCGAATCGTTGGACAACACCTCACCCGCCTCGTGGGAATCCGCCCAGTTTCCCAACAGCCTGGCGATCCGGGCACAAACCAGTCCATGCCGACCTCCGGGTAAAGTCATCTCAACGACCTCCCCCTGTGCCAATTCGTGAGGCTCATCCCCCGGAATCGCCAGAAACTCTTCCGCGGTCAACAGTGTGCGGGTCGACATGATGTCACCTCGATCGATTCCAGCCCCACCATACGTCGGCCAGACCGACGAAAAACAGCCCCATGCTGACGATCACGTTGACGTTGAAAAACGCGACATTCACCCGTGCCAAGTCATTCGGGCGGACCAGCGAGTGTTCGTACGCCAACAGTCCCGCGACGACGACGATTCCCGCGAGAAACAGAGAACCCAGTTCCGCCGACTGCCACAGCCCGACCAGACAGAACAGCATCGCCACGTGACTCGCCAAAGCCAGTTTCAGCGCCCGGGGGACACCCATCCTGGCGGGCAGACTGTGCAGTCCCCGCCCCTTGTCGAAATCGACATCCTGGCAGGCGTAGATGATGTCAAAACCACCGACCCAGAAAAACACCGCCAGCCCCAACAGCACCGGGGTCGACGTCACTTCGCCGCGCAGGGCGATCCACGCCGCGACTGGAGACAGCATCAGTGCCGCCCCCAGCCAGTAGTGACACAGCGAAGTGAAGCGTTTGGCGTACGAATAGCCGCACAAAAACGCAAGCACTGGGACCGAAAGATACAACGGCCAGCGGTTCGGAAGAAACAGCAGCGTCGACGCGACAAATCCCAGCGAACAGGCGATGCTGAACCCGACGACGCTGGAGACGCTGAGAATTCCGGAGGGCAAGTGTCGGCCGGCGGTCCTTGGATTCCCAGCGTCAATCTGCCGATCCACCAGGCGGTTGAACGCCATCGCGACCGAGCGGGCGAAGACCATGCACAGCAGAATCCCAACGATCTCTTCCCACCGGATCGCCCCCCCCGCCCGCAGGTTCAGCCGCCAGGCGAGCGCCGCCGACAACAGCGCGAACGGCAGCGCGAACAGCGTATGGCTGAACCGAATCATCTCCAGAATGTGGCGGAGTCGGGCGAACAAGGTACGGGTCAACCGCAAAGACGAAGAGGAACTAACCGGGTGGAATACGAACTCGATCGCGTCACGACTACTTCTTCGCCACTCCCAGCTTCTCCAGCGTCTTGGCGATATCTTCGCCATGCGACTTCGTGTTCACCTTCTTGTCGATCTGCTTGATGACGCCGTCTTTGTCGATGACGAACGTCCAGCGTTCGGGACGTTCGCGGCCTTCATGCACCACGCCGTACGCCTTGGCGACTTTCGAGTCCGGGTCACTGAGAACCGGGTAATCGAGTTCGAGTTCCTTCGCCCATTTCTTCTGCGTTTCGAGATCGTCGCAGCTCGCGGTGAAGTAGGCGACGTCGTACTTGCGGATCTCGTCCCCCGAGTCGCGGAATGACAGGCACTCGGCCCGACAGCCCCCCGTGAACGCCTTCGGGAACCACGCGATCACCACCGCCTGCTTCCCCGCGAAATCTTTCAGTTTGTATTCTTTCCCGTCCGACGCTTTGAGCTTGAAATCGGGAGCCTTCTCATTCTCGGCGGCGACTTTGTCGTCGGCCGCGAAAGCGACAGTCAGCGAGAGGCAGCACAAGGCGGCCGACAGCGTGGCAAGCAACTTCTTCATGGCGGGTAGTCTCGGGGTGGGTGAAGCGCCGAAGCGACGTGGAACCATCGTATCCAGAGTATCTTATACCCCGCAGGGCGAAAAATGCGACATAGACCCCAGCGGTTTCCACGGGATGAACTCCCGGCGGGGATCGCTATGATCTGTGGTTCATTCGACCACCGCGAGTCGCCCGTTTCGACTCGCGACACGGCCACCACGTCCCCAGGGGCCACCGCACCGGCTGGCCAAGAGATCTCAGGTTCCCCGCATGAGCGACGATTTCCGCAAAACTCTCGAAGTCTTCGAGAATCAATTTCCCAATCGCGACTACGAGATCGAAACGATCTGTCCCGAATTCACGTCGATGTGTCCCAAGACCGGGCAGCCTGATTTTGGCGTGCTGACTCTGACCTACGTTCCCGACAAGGTCTGTGTCGAACTGAAATCGCTGAAACTCTACCTGCAGCATTTCCGGAATCATGGCGCGTTCTATGAACATGTCACCAACCGGATTCTGGACGACCTGGTCGCCGTCACCCAGCCCCGCTCGATGAAGCTGGTCGCCTCCTTCACCCCCCGCGGCGGGATCCGCACCGCCGTCACTGTGGAATACAAATCCCCTCCCGGAAAACGCGGCACCCGGCCCCGCCGACCGAGGTAACGGTTCAATGCCTCATCACCGGAGGGGCATTCGACGCCACATAGATCAAGCCGGCGATTCCCGACAGACTCGCCGCCACCTGCCACCAGTACGGCAACGACGTATCCCGCGTGTAATCCTCCGCGTCGATCGGAACACCGCAGTCGGCTCCGTCGACGGGGTACAAATCCCCATTCGCCCCGCGGAATTCCACCCGGGTCTGCCAGAGCCAGCCGGTGAGTCCGCAGACCGCCGCCGTCGCCATCGTCAGCACACCCAACGGCAGTCCCAGATCGGGGTCATCCAGATTCTTGAGTGGCAGTTTGTCACCGAATTGCAGCATCACCGCCGCGAGTGAGTTGTTCAGGAAGTGCAATAATACCGGTCCCCAGAAACTGCGGGTGGTCACATAGACGAAATGCATCGCCAGTCCCAGGGGAATCACCCCCAGCACCTGTGCCGGGTTGATGTGCATCAAACCGAACAGAATCGATGTGATCACCATTCCGACGGGCAGTCCAAACCGCGCCAGGAGACCGCGTCCGATCAGTCCGCGAAACAGCAGTTCCTCGCCAAGTGCCGGGAGCAAGGCCAGAATCAGCACCAGCAGCGGAAACGGAAGATCCCGTATGCCATCAAACAGGTTCTGCATCTCTGACATGGAACCCGGAAACAGTTTGAAACCCGCCGTCTGGATCGAGGTGCAAAGGGCCGAGAGCGGGATCACCAGCAGGCCGACGGCGACAAGCTGATGCGCGGACGGAAGCCGCCAGCCCAGCGCCTGAAAGTTCTCTTTTCCGAGTCGGTACCGACACAGCACCCACCCGTACAGACAGGTGACGATTCCTGTGAGGCCCAACAGCGCCGGCATCGCACGCTTCATTTCCGCCGACATTTGCGCGACGAATTGCGCAGCCGGATCACTCGGCGAGTTGACTGGTGGATTGGCGTCGGCAACCGCCGGCTCGGCGGGCTTCGCCTCTTCGCCATCTGCCGGCGAATTGTCAGTCAGCGGATCCACCGACACTTCCGCTTCGGCCGGAGTATCGGGAAGTGGAACCGCCTGACCAAATCCCCCCTTCGAAAAAAACATCACGGCGGAGATCGCCACGACGACGAGGCCGATCCCGATGTGTAGTATCAGCAGCCCTCCCATCCAACCGACCGACTCCCAGAACCCGGGACCGGGCAAACGCACCCGTTGTCGGACGCGACCTCTTCGATCGCCAGAATCGGGCGGATCCACAAAGTCGGAGTCACCCACCACAGCAAAATCCTGGTCGCACAGTTCCACGGTTTCCGAGAGCCGGTCCCTGGCGGGATCCTGGAAAACAGGCTCAGCGGCGTCTTCTGGCGAATTGGCGTTCATCGGCGACCGGGGTGATGGGAACAGTTGGCGACTGGTTATTCGGCGGTGGGAAGGCGAATATTGGCAACGGATGTAACGTCGACTCAAAGATCACAGATCACGGCGACTAGGAACTTTCCGCGAACCCGCTAAACTGAACTCTAGTTCCCCAGGATTCCCCGGTCAAAGCCCCGATGTCTCAAGATCCTTCGTTTTTTGGACCACAGGCGGTGTATCGCAACTGTCCGCGGTGCGGCAAGCCCGTGTTGCCAGTCGATCTGGTGACCGAATGCCCCCACTGCGGTTACGAAATCCGCAATCCCCGACCCGTTCCGCTGGCGGAAACGACCATTTTCGACAGTTCTCAATCGAACGTCGACTTGCGGCTTGAGCCGGAACCAGAGACCCCGTCGACCCCCGACCCGATGATCGGGGCAGACTTCGACGTGTATCACGTCGAAGCGCTGCTTGGAAAAGGTGGCATGGGGCGGGTCTATCTGGCGCGGCACAAAGATCTGCACCGCTCGTGCGCGCTCAAGGTTCTGATGCCCGAACTCGTGGAGGAAGACCGCGAATTCGTCGATCGCTTTCTCAATGAAGGGCGGGCGGCCGCGGCTCTGTCGCATCCCAACGTAATCACTGTCCACGCGGTCGGTCAGGAACGGGCACTGTACTTTCTGGAAATGGAATTTGTTCCGGGTCGATCGTTGCGGCAGATCATTCGCGACGAACATCGGCTGGCCCCCTTGCGCGCCACCGCGCTCGCCGCCCGAATCGCCGACGGTCTCGCCGAGGC
Organism: Planctomicrobium piriforme; assembly: GCA_945860955.1. Taxonomy (GTDB): domain Bacteria; phylum Planctomycetota; class Planctomycetia; order Planctomycetales; family Planctomycetaceae; genus UBA10511. The sequence goes on along the minus strand of CAMATH010000120.1, from coordinate 4,434 downwards.
GCACCGTCTGGGGATCATTCACCGCGACCTGAAACCCGACAACGTCTTGATGACGTTGCAGGGAATTCCCAAGATCGCCGACTTTGGTCTGGCGAAGATCATTCGCCACGCCACCAAGGAGGCCGGCGACTCGTTGTGTGGAACGCCCCAGTTCATGGCCCCCGAGCTCTTCGACGGAGCCCCCGCCAGCGCCGCGACCGACGTTTACGCGCTGGGAGTCACGTACTTCCTCATGCTGTCCGGTCGGCTGCCCTATCATGGCGAAACGCTCGCGGTGTTGATGGGGGATGTGCTGCACGAACCGCTGCCCAACATCCGTCGCATCGTTCCTGAGGTGTCGCTCGAGATGGCCGAGTGTTTGGGGATGATGCTGGAAAAGAACCCGGCGAACCGTCCGTCAGACGCGATCAAGGCGGCGCAATTGCTGCAGGCGATTTTGGGACAGGCTCGCGATCTCGACAGTCTGCTGGGAGAGGCGTTTCGCGACGACCCGCTCGTCCATTGGTCTTCGGATGGAAAACGTCACACGGTTGTGGTGCGGTTTCCCAATGGCCGCAAGCAATCGGTGATGGTCGAACCCAGCAACCACGCAGCGGCCGAGCGGCTGCTGTTGATCTACAGCAACTGCTGCGACGCCCAGCCGGCGTATTATGAATCGGCATTGCGGTTGAATTCCGAAATGCCGCACGGCAGCGTGGCGTTGCGTGAAATCGACGGACGTCAAAAGTTCGTGGTGCATGACACCTACCCGCGCGGGTCGGTCGACGCGGAAGAGGTGCGTAAGAGCGTGCTGGAAGTCGCTGCGCAAGCCGACGCGATCGAACGGTTGTTAACGGGCCACGATTTCGAGTAAAGCTATTTCTCGTGGAGTTTCACCACCCCGTTCCAGTCGGCGGGAGCGACGCGGTTGTGCTGCGTGATATGCATCGCCAGAAAATCCTGGGCTTCATCTTCCGCCGGCAAGGCCCGTAGCGCCGTGTAGGCGGCGTCCCACCGCCCCGCGATGAACAGGTCGACCGCCTGCTCATACGCCGCCAGATGAGCGGCGTTGAGGTCAGAACCTGCTCCTTCCGCCGGCAGCAGTTCACTCACCAGTGTGGGCGTTTCCAAGCCGAACGGCTGCACGCGGGCCAGTCGACGCAGCCTCCCCTGGGTGGTGGGGAGTTTGCCTTTGACGACGCGAGTCAGCGCCTCATCGACAATGATCGGCACGCGCAACGGTCGCACCATCCCTTCCAGCCGACTCGCCAGATTCGCCACCGGACCAAACGCGGTGAACACAAAATGTTCCCCCGTCCCGATCCGGCCGGCGACCGCGTTGCCATGCGCAATTCCGATCCCAATGCGAAAGTTCGCCAGCGGGTGGCCCGGTGTGTTCGCGACCAAGGCAAACTCCCGGCGGATATCCAACGCCGCCCGGCATGCCTGGAGAGGGTCGTCGTCCGCAGCCACCGGCCAGCCCCAAAAGCCCATCGCGGCGTCCCCCTGAAAATCGCCAATCACCCCGCCGTGTCGCGAGATGCACGACGTCATTAAACCAAGCGCCTGACTGACTCGCTCCAGCAGCCCCGTCAGATCATCGCGGGCGGATTCGGCGTGTCGGCTGAAACCCCGCAGGTCGCAGAACATCACCGTCACTTGGCATTCGCGCGGGATCAGCAGGTCGGGATCAAAGTCCTCGCCAATGGCGGCGAGTACGGAGGGAGGCAGAAACTGGCGCAGTCCCGCCTGGCGATATTCCAGCGCCCGCAACCGCCCGACGGCCCCGACAATCTCGGCGACCAGATCCGCGAATTTTACGTCGGCCCGCAGCGCCCCGCCATCGGCGACACCTGAGCCCGCCGACACGGGTTCGAACAGCCCCGCGAGGTACAGCCCCGTCGTTTCACCGGGAGTTCCCTCAATCGGCGTGCAGATCGCCCAGTCAAATTCCAGGGTCGCGGTGAAGTCATCCGAGGGACGATCCCGCTCCCAGACGTGGAGGACACTTTGTTTGCGATCGGACAAGGCGACCTGCACCAGCCGATGGCTGATGTGAATCTCCCCCGCCGTTTCTCGACGCCGACTCCACTGCAACAGCCTCGGTCGCCCGGTGGAGTCGACCGTCACCAGCCCCGCCATTTCCGCCCGGGTGACACCCGCCAGCAGCAGGTTCACCAGCCGGGTCTGCCGTTCCATTTCGCTTTGTGCTCCCCGAATCAAATCGGGCAGCCGGCTGAGAACGTCAATGCGTCGGTCGGCGTCGCGGTATTGGACCTGCGCGAGGGACTCGGCGCTGAAGGTGAACTCTTCCATCGGTCGCGAGGAAGGAGACGATCCCGATTCCGGTTGGGTCGACCCGACGGTGAAAATTGTCCCCCCCAGAACGAAATGTCCTCCCACGCCCACCAGACAATCGGTCACCTCACCGCCGGCGAAGAACACCGCATTGCTCGCGTCGGGAAGGCGTTTCACCGACAGTTGATGACTCCGGATCTCCGCCTCGACGTGTCGGCGGGAAATCTGCCGGTCTCCTTCGATGACCACGTCACACAATGGGTCGCGACCGATTCGCCAGATTCGACCGGGGGTCAGAACAACCCGCCGCTCTCCTCCGCCGGGACGTTCGATGATCAGTTCCAATTCGGCATTCATCGCGACGGTACCAGCGCGTTGGCCTGAGCGAAATGAATCGCCTCCCGATCCGTCTCAGACAGGTCGGCTTCCACCAGCTTGAGTAGCGCCGACTCGGGGTAAAACAGTGGAAAGTAGGATCCGAGCAGCAATTGTCCGGTTCCCACGCGGTCCGCGAATCGGGCGACGCCGGCCGCACCTTCCACCATCGCGAAATCAAACCAGACCCGTCCCGACCGGGCCAGGGGCAGAACGATCTCGTCCGGCACCGCCGCCTGCATGTTCAGTATCTGCAGCTTGAGCGAGGGAATCTTCGCCACCCATCCCGGCAAGGCTGTCAATTCAACAGCCGGCAGCTTCACCAGCGGATGTTGCGTCCGCTCGTCTTCAATCTTCATTACAACCTGCGCGAACAGGTTGCGGTCCGCGACCGCTCTCAAGAGCGCAGCCAGTTCGGGATCATCCAATGAATATCCATGGGCACCAGGAAACAGTCGCACTCCCGGCATCGCATGCAGTTCAACGCACCGTCGCAGGTCTTCCCTCCAATCGGGAGATTTGGGATTGATCACTCCGAAGGGAATCAGCCGGGGGCGTGCGCTCCCCTCATTCGCGACGGCGCACTCCTGCGCCAATTTCAGGTTCACCGCCGCCAGATCTTTGTGGAAGATCCCTTCGAACAGACTGACCCACGCCACCGTGATCTTGTTTCGGGCCAGCCGGGTCTGGATCGCGCGGGTTCCCTCCCAGGGAAAAAACCGGAACGGCCAAGCTCCCAAAAAGACGCTGGTATCGGTGATCATGGACGCATCCCTTTCGATTCCAGAATCGGACGCAACAAACGCCGCAGGTTGTCTCGCAGAATCATCCGTCGTTCAAATTCCTCGATCTCGGCCCCCCGCACCTTCGCCAGTTGCGAAGCGTAGCTTCGCCCGGGGACATCGCTGCCAAAGATCACCCGCTCGACCCCGAGTTCACGAACCGCCATCTCAACGCAACCAGTGGTCGGGTCGAATCCACCCGTTTCCACAACCACGTTGGGACTGTGCCGCATGGTTTGCAGGCCGAGCTGCCAGTCTCCTCCCGAGTGACCACAGACGAACTGTGCTTTCGGATGCCGCGCCGCCAGCTCGGCGAGGTCCGCCGAGGTCGATTCGCCCGGCAGGTTCCCCGTTGTCTTGTACCAGGTGTGCTGCAGGATGGGGGCGTGGAGTTCGGCGGCTCGCTCCACCAGCGGGTCGAGAAGTCGGGACGAACAGCGGACGGCGACCCAGAGTTTGACTCCCACCATCGGTCCCTGCGCGACGCAGCGCTCGAGTTCTGCCAGACTCGCTTCAGTATGTTTCGGATTCAGGTACACCAGCCCGAGCGCCCGGTCGTGGTGATGGGCCAGCGCTTCGAGGCACTCGTCATTTTGTTTGCGGAGGTCATCGGGGTTGGGGTCGTAGTGGAAATTCAAACCCATGCAGACGCATTGTCGTTCGATTCCCATCCGCTCGGCGATCGCCATCAACCGCGCCATGCGCTCGGTGGCGGTGGAACCGGGAAGCCCGGTGAGGTGGCCGTGAATGTCCCAGATCATGATGGTGTGCGTGACGGGGTCGAGGGTCAATGTGTGCTACGGCGACAATAGTACCGGTGAAAGACAGCGTTTTGCGACTCCCTGACGTCTGGGTGCACGTCAGCTTTTGCAGTTTGCGTTTGGAAGATTGGATAGTTTGGGTCGACGTGTGAAGGGGCATCCGGGTCGAGTCTCAAGGTGAGCCGCAAGCCGACGATCATCACAAAGTGCTGCGGCACGGACCTGCAGGATGGCTTCGG
>CAMATH010000119.1 GCA_945860955.1 Planctomicrobium piriforme | reverse complement strand
GGTGCGGTTCTTCCCCTTCGCGTCGCGCCAGCGGGCGAACCGCACCCCCTTCCGTTCGAAGAGTTCGGCCCCCTCGGGTAGCGGTTTCGTCGCGGTTTTGCGGAAGACTGTTCCCATTGTCACGATTCCCTTTGGCTACTTGCTTTGCTGTTTCAGGAAAACAGCCCGCGTCTCTTCGAGCGTGACTTTCTTTCCGGCGTCGTCGGTGTACTGCCAGAAGCTCCAGCCGTTCGTACTCATATAGCGCCCAGTGACGGTTTGTCTGGCGAACCCCGCCGCGTTCGAACCGCTTGCGTATTCTGTTCCGTCGTAACGAACCGTTCCGTCAGTGTTCAGTGTCGCTTCGAGCATCTTGCCTTTGTATTTGCGAAACAGTCGAAGCGGGGGCTTCAATAGTCCCGCTTGAATTACATCGGCCAGAGTTGCCGCAATGTAGTTGGTCGTTCGTTTCGATTTCGCCGGCTTGGTCGAATGTTTCGGCGAATTGGAATCGTCTACTTCCTTCGAGCGTCGAGCCTTCGGCGGTATTGTCGCGGGGATTGAATCGTCGCTTTGCGCAATGTTAGCACCGCTAACCCGGCCTCGACGCGAACTGGTGCCAGCAACAGGAAGACTCGATGCGGGAGCGATTTGAATGTCGAGCCGTCGAATTGAATCTGCGATTTCCTTCGGCGTCAACTTTTCAGCGGCCGATCGAATGAGCCGCACAAATCGCGGGTCGGGAGAGTCGATCAATCCCCGCAGCACTTCGCGCACCTGTCTGTCTACAAAATGCGCCGACCAAAGGACGTCGAGCAAATTGTCTTGCATGTTGCTGCGTGAAATCATGCTCAGCGTCTGCGCGGCTTCCGACTCAGAGACTTCCGAAAGTCGCAACCGACAGAACAGTTTTTCGTCGGCGTCGAGGGGAGCCGTTGCGTTGTAGAATCGGTATTCATCACCGTCTGACAGAACGCACCATTCCACGCCCGCAACCGTCGCGTACCCGAGAACCTGCGCAATCCATTTTCGATCCGAAAGGTTCTCGTCGAGTCCCTTCGCTTCGAGGAACAGCCGCGCTTTCTTGATGATCTTCAAAGCGTAATCGACTGGACTATCTTTTGGAGTCGGTTTGAATTCTCGATGAACTTCATCGAAATCCCGAACATCCCAACCGAGCGCTTCCAGAACCGGATCGATCAAAGACGCCTTTGTATTCTGTTCACCGATGAAACGCCCCTTGAATCGCCGCACTTTTTCAGCAACGGCTTTCAGGGTTTCTTCAAGGTGTAGCTTTTGCCGGTCAGTCATCGGTCGAATTCTTTCGTCGTTTGCGGGCTACCAGTTCCAGCCCGAAGTATTCCGCCAGCTTGTCGAGCTGGTCGCCCCGCATGTGGCGTTCCCCTCGGGCGAATTTCATCAGCGACTGCCGCACAACCCCCGATTCGCGTTCGAGGGCCAGGAACGATTTCCCGCTGTCGGCAATCGCCTTTCGAAGAGTGTCGGTCATCGTCAGTTTTGGCGGCATGGTGTACCGGATGATACAGAACCGGCGGGGCGCTTTCAACGTCTGTCTTTCTGCGGTCCCCCCGTCGAGGGGGGCACCGCTTCTGGTCCCTTATGGGAAGGGTGACACAGCTTTGTCACCGAGTTCGGCCGTCAATTGTCACCTGTCAGGGTGACACAGCTTTGTCACCTGTCGATTCCCGGACCAGCGGCAGAACCCGATAGATCGACAATCCCCGGTTGAGTCCCCCCCGGTGGACGATTCGCAGCAACCCCCGCCGTTCGAGGGCGGCCACGTTTCGAAGGGCGGTTCGCTTCGAGACTCCCGCCCGGCGGGCCAGATCGGCAATCGAGGTTCGGGCGGTCCCCTCGGGCTTTGTGTCGCGGTACAGCAGCAACCAGACCGCAATCTCATTCCGCCCCAGCGTCGCCAGGGTGAAGTCGAGAAACGTGTTCAGAATGGCGAACCGACCGCTTTTCCCCTTCGGTCGATCCCTTCCCCCATTCGAAGGGGTCTTCGAGCGGCGGGCGGGGGGCGGCCCCTCGGGCGGCGGTTCCATCGGCGGCAGCACTTCGCAACCCGCCAGCGTCGGCGGGGAGGTTCCGTTCGTCATCCGAAGTTCCCCCCGTCGTCGTCATCGTCCGCGGCGTCGGTCGCCCCCCAAGCGGCCCGCAAGGCGGCTTGCAGCTTCCCGTCGTCGGCGGTTCGGGTACCTGGAGCCAGCGGCGTGAAGCGTTGCAGCCGACGGTCGAAACGCAGTTCGAGGTCGCGGGCTTCGCTGTGTCGCGCCTTCAAGTGGCGCAGCGTCACCAGATCGTCGGCTTTCGGGTCGGGCACCAAAATGAACGCGTCATCGGCCCCGAATTCGAGTTCCGACGATTCGCGAAACGATGCCAGGTTCAACCCGTCGCCGTCGTATGACGAACGCCCGCGATTGTCTTTCGTTCGACCGACAGCCGAGACAACCACAACCGCCGTCCCCGCGTCGGCGAACTGCCGCAGATAGTTCATGGTCGCGTCGACCGATCCCCGCTTGTCGCCATGTTCACCGGGCGGGGCAATCCGCTGGATGTAGTCGAGCAGCACCAGATCGGCCCCCACGGCGTCGGCGGTGGCGGCCACGTTCGACAGGTTGAACGGGGCACGCACGAACGCCAGTCGGTCGGCCAGCGGTTCGAGCGTGTTCAGCGCCCGGTCGATGCGGTCGGAATGTTCCGCCGTCAGCTTGCGGTATCGAATCGTCCGCAGATCGATTCCCGAGAGTCGGGCCAGTTGCCGGTCGAGCAGCACAGCGGCGGGCATTTCGATATTGCAGACCAGCGCCCGCAGCGTCGGCGTGAGCCGCAAGGCGTCGACAACCGCTTGCATCAAAAACGCAGTCTTGCCGGCCCCCGGGGCACCGCCAAACAGCGTCACCAGACCCGGCCCGATTTCGAGCCGGGTCAGTTCGCCGTCGCCGATCGGAAAGAAAGTCGGCGGCTTGCCGGTCAGCAGATCGTCGCGCCAGGTCGCCAGGGCGTCGGCGGCTGTTTGATAGGTGGCGGTCGTCATGACGCACCGCCTCGGGCGTGTGCCAGTCCGCAATCGATCTGTCTTCGCACTTCGGCAGGGGGCAACCCCGTATCGAGAGCGGCTTCGATCAGCAGAGCGTGAGCCAGCGGGGGCGGGCAACCGAATTCCGCCAGGTTCGCGGCGGCGGCGAACAGCAACCGATGCCGGTCTCCCGTCCCGGCCCCTTCGCGGAGGAATTCGAGCGTCGAGCGGTTGAGCGTCGCCCCCCCGGCGGGGGCGGCCCGGCGTTGCGCCTTCGCGGTCGTTTCCCGTTCGACCAGATCAGCGGCGGCCCGCCAGTCGTCGAGGGCCTTCGCGTTCGGCGGTGGGGGCGTCGGCAGGTCGAACGGGGCGGGTTCCTTCGAGCGGTCGAGAATCGAGCCGATCGACAACCCAGTCAGTTCGTCGAGGGTAAACCGGCGTTTGTGTCGGCCTGTCTTCGAGTGTCGAGAGTTGGGGGCACGGAACGCCCGAACCCGGTCGTATACACCCGAGTCGATTCGCACTTCGACCGCAGCGGCCAGAGTTTCGGCGAACCGGCGGGCAACCGTGTGAAACGTCGTCGAGGGGGTCGGCGTCCAGAGCGCCGTCGGCAACCCGGCGTGAAACCCCTTCGAACCAGAAAAAAACAGCAGCAGAGCGTCGTCGTCGATTCGGTAGCGTTCGACCAGCGACAAGGCCAGTCGGCAGCAGTCGCGGCGGGCGGCGTCGAGATTGTCTTCCCGGTCGAAGTCGAACCAGAGCCAGGGAGCACAACACGCCCCCGAAAATCCTTTCGTCGAGCCGGTCGCGTCGAGGTAGTGCCGGAAGTCGTCGCCGAACGTGAACGCGGAGAGATACCCTTCGCGGTTCACTTCGGCCCGTTCGTCGAGGGCAGTGTAAGCGGCGAACGCGGCGGGCCAATTGACGGCCCGCCGTTCCTCCGCACACGAACCCACGATTCGAAAACCGTGGTTCAGTGTCATGCTGTCACCCTTCGAACGTCGAGGGGTCGAAACTGGTGTCAGCAGTCCCGACAGGTTCAGCGGCGTCGCCAGGTTCCCACGAACCGGTTGCCGTCGTCGTCGGCGGCTTGCGTGGCGGCGGTGCAACCGCATCGGCCGTCGTCGGGGCGAAGGGGTCGGGCGGGTCAATCCCCAGCACTTCGAACCCCTTCACGGCGTTGAAGGTCGAACCATCATCGGCCGTTCGCAGTGTCACCCGAACCCGGCAGCGGATTCGCGGCGGCAGCGGTCGGTCGAGCTGGTCGGGCGACGTTACCCCCAGTTTCGCCAGGTCGCGTTTCGTCATCGGCAGCGCAGCGGGGGTCAGCCACAATTCGTGGAACACCTGGCGGCCCGTATGTTCCCCTTCGAGAACGCGGAACGTCAGTTTGTAACCCGGCGTCGAGTTCGACCGACTGGTGAACGGTTCACCGTTCACAATGCGGCAGTCATAGTTTCCCGATGGAATCGGGTTGAAGTCCCCCGCGGCTTCGGTACGGTTCCAAGCCAACGCCAGTTGGTCGCGGCCCGTTGCGCCGTGTAGAATGTCGGAGAGCCTCTTGCGGTCAGTCATCGTTCGGGGTTCCTTTCGATTCGGCGGGCGTGCCGGTTGCAGCCGGCGCGCCCGCGTCGTTTGTTGGGGACGGGTTCAAGTGGGCGGCCGGCGGTTGCGGCAGCGGTTCGGGATGTTCGAGCAACCAGCGTTCCGCCTTGCCGCGGTCGGCCAGCGTCCATTCCGAAACCGGGCGGGCATGTGCCAACGGTCGAGCCGTTTGCACGAAACCGCGGCGGCGGATGATCCCTGCCCGAGCCAACCCCACGGGCACCGCCCCAAACGCTTTGGGATCGACTCCCGGCGGGGTTTTGACCAGTTGCCGAACATCGTCGGCGGTCGCGGCGTCGCGGGTCAGAAGCGTTCTCAGCAGCGCCCGGCGGCCCGCAGTCACCAGCGGTTCGCGGTTCGCTTCGAGGGTTGCCAGGGCGTCGGCTTTGCGGCGTTCGCCTTCACAGCGGTCGAGGGGGGCAATCATCGGGCACCCCCTTTCGACAACGGGCGAACCCTCGGGCAGCCGTCGGCCAACCAGCGGTCGAGGTCGTCAACCGACCAGCGGACCAACGCCCCGAGTCGACGGGGCGGGGGCATCATTCCGGCGTCGGCCATCCGGTAGATGTGGCGGCTGGAACAAGCCAGCCGGGCGGCCACGGCCCGCACGTCGAGCAAGACGGCGGCGGGCGTTTCAGGGGCAGTCGAAACAAACATAGCGTATCCCTTTCGAGGATTGACGATTCCGGGCATTTCCAGTGTTCGCCCGGCTTCCGTACGCTATGGGGTAAGATTTCCATCTTACGCGTAAGATTCCGTCTTACACTTTCCAGTCCGGCGGCGGGTTAATCCCCGGTGAATAGCGGTAACCAGTACCTGTACCATCGGCGGCAATTGTAGTTTCGAAGTGATCGGCAGTTTTGTTGAGATTCCCGCCTCGCATCTTTTTGCATGCGGTCGAGATTGTGCCGGCGATCTTCGGTCGCAGTCTGTCGTTCGCGGCGTTGTTCAGGTCGGCCCCTTTGCCACGAAATCCAGCGGCATCGCGTAGAATCAATTCTAGTGAATCGATTTCCGATGAAATGCGCTCTGCCTCAGTGTCGTTGTAGCCGGCGTTCGCTTCGGCGAAATCCTGTTTCAGTTCTTGAATCTTCTTCCTGATATCGGCAAAGCCTTCGGTGTCGAGCGGCGGTTGTCGGCTTCGCTGATCTGCGGCGGCCTGTTGCTTTTCGGTTACAGTCACGTCGTCGAGGTCGAGGTAGGAAATCGAACGCCCGGGCGTTTGAATGAGTTTGTGAATCTGTCGCATTCCCTTAAAACTGGCGGAAATCGTTCCCGATTCGCCAAAGGCGCGAACGATGAAGTTCATTCCTTCGAGTCGAAACACGAATTCGACTTCCGGGCTGGGGTCGTCAGACTGGTTCTTTGCACCAGCGTCAGTCCAGCGGTCGCCCCCGTCCGGCGACAACATCTCCACAACCTCCGACAGCGACAGCGCCCCGATTTTATCGATAGTCGTTTTCCGTCGAAGGGCGGCGGCCCCTGCCAATTTCATTAACGACTGTCGGGAAAACTCAATCCCTTCCGCTGCGCAGAGCGTTTGTAGCATTAACGATTCGGGACATTCGGCAATCCGTTTTCGGTGTTCGCGTTCCTGGTTTGCATATTGAATGACCAGATTTACGTAAGCCTGAACGGTACTGAAGTCGAATCCGCGTGTTTTCGTTGAAGCATTTCGCCCCAGTTCAGCAGCTTGTTCAGCGCATGCCAGTTCGCTCAACATGTCGCCAAGCGTCATGGGCGGTCGTCTCAATTCGAGGGGCAATTGTTGGCATTCGCCACAGACGCGACGGAGTTCGACGGCGGCAGATTGCAATCGCTCCATGCTCTTCGGATTGATTGGGGGCACAGGCTTCATTCCCGAATATTGGGAGATGTGCGGTTCGGAGTCGCGCTTCTGCCAGTATCCGATCGAAGATTCCCCGGTTGTGGCGTTCTCTGCCATCGGAAAGAAGCGGATTCCGAATGAACTGTGCACCATTCCGCAGATTGCCAATCGCACGCGATTCACGGTATCAACCAAATCCATCACCAGCGCGTTGCAGATATCTTCGGGTTGCATTGCGTTTCGAAAGGCGGCAAATAGCGGACCACGAGTATCTTCAACGTACCGAACGAGTCTTTGGAATTCCGCTCGGCGAGATTCGCGTTCGCCGATTTCGGATTCCGGTTGTTTCAATTGGTCGGCCGATTCCAGAATTCGGTCGAGCTTTGGCAGCAAGTTTTCGACGTGTGGAAGCACATCCCAAACATTGACGACGCGCGGCGGGGGCGGCGAAACGGCAGACTGTTGCAGGCGTAATTCTTCGGCGAGCTGGTGACATTCGACTGACAGCGGGAGAATTGAAGAATCAATCCGTCGCCGAATTTCCTGCGCTGCCTTCGGATCAAAGTAGGTTGTGTGGATGTTACAACCCTTCCTCGCAATCCATGTCGCTTCTTCGTTCGCCCGCTTTACGATCGACAGGATTCGTGCGAGTGCCGGGTGATTGCATTTCTTCGCCAAATTGGCGAGTTCATCCGCGTCGACTTTGATTCGGTACCGTCTGAAATCTAATGCGGTTTCCCATTCATCATCGGGTGGATCGAATGAACAATTCGACCTTTCAAACGCCTCAAATGCCGTTGGAATCGCCCGAAGCAATTCCCAGAGCTTTTCCAGCATTGCTGGAAAATCGGCCAACAACGATTGTCTATCTCGGGCGTCCAAGCACAGTCACCTTTCCAGCGGGCCGGCCCGGGCGTGAATGCGGGAAAGGTGAGAACCGCACTTGCACGCCCGGACCGCTTGAACGACAGGTTTCGAACCCCGTCGCCCGTCCCGTACTGGTTGAATTCTACCCAATCGTCGTCGCGGCACAAATCAACTTCGGCCCCCCGGTTCCCCCAGTTCGCGTTCCAAGTCGCGAAGTTGTGACAAGTCCATCGCGATGAACAGTCGAACCAACCGGATCGACAGACGGGCGTCGGCGTTCTCGAAAACGTCCATCAGTTCATCGACGATTCGATCGCGCACGGGTTGCGGCGTCGGCCAGTCTTCCCGCACGGCTTGGCGTATCATCGCCAGGTCGCGCCCCTGCAATGGTAAACCCCGCCCCCAGCCCCCTGCGAATCCGGGGGTTTTCGCGGTCGCCTCGGCCGTGGAATTCGTCGATTCGACTTCGAGCCGGTATCGTTTCCGCATTCGTCTACTTGGCATGTGATGATATCCAATCGTCGAGCGTTTGTTATAGGGGCGGGGGTCAGATTCCGTCGAGGTCGATCAGTCGTCGAATTTCGTTCACCGCCTCCGCCATAATATGACCAGCTTCGGAACCAAACCGGCGTTCCATCGCGTCGCCGGCCCGGTCGAGACGTGCCAGAAGCATCGTCATCCATCGGGTCATTGCGTCGCGTCGCACCAGTGACGATTCGCGTTCAACCCGGTCGAGCGCTGCCAACCGGGCGCGTTCATCGCGATACCGTTCGAGGGCCTTCGACACCGGCAGCGGCGTTCCGTCGCGGCGTTGAACCCGATTCGCTTTCCGGCGGGCACGCCATTCGGCAATATCAAGCAGCGGCCACGCCCCCGGGCGGCCCGGCATCTTGTCTGGTCCCAACCGCCAGGCGCGAACGGTCGATTCCATCACCCCGAAGTGCTGGGCGACGTCCCCCAGCGTTCGGACGGTCAAGGTGTCAGTAGTTCGGGCGGGCATGTTGTTGATTCGGGAATTGTGTGAAGTTCGTACCAAAGTTGCCCGAAGCCAGGGCACCGCGAAGAGGGCAACCCCCCTGGAAGGACCCGCCCCGGCACGGCGGGAGTAAGTCAGTCTACCCTTGCGATTGTTCCCATGGGCGCACCCCAGATCGACCGTAGGGGAGGGACCCGAAACGGGGCGGGGGGGCGGAAGCTAAGGAAACCGAAAACCCCCCGTGAACACGAATCGGTCAGCCGGGAGGGATCCGGGCGCACTGCCCCCCAATCCCCCCCTCGGGGAAAACGGGATTTTCCAATCCGTCAGATATATGTGCGCCATTTCAGTGCGGTTTTTTGGTTATATCGCTGAGAGATTTCGGCCACCCCTCACCCCGGCGGCCAGCGTCGCGTCGTGAGCCAAACCAGCACCACGGCCAGCACCGCCCCCATGAACAGCCACTGGTTCGCCAGCAGTGCCAGCGGGTCGCGCAGCGTCGTCACGGGGGGCGGCCCGTGCGCGGCGTCGACCAACGCCAACCAAGTTTCAATCAATCGAGCCGTCGAAGGGTACGCGGGCATTGTTGTTATTCGCTCCGTCAGTCAAGGTTCCCGCCCGCAGTCCCCCGGGCGGGTCGGGGGTTCAGCGGTTGGCCTTCAAGAGCATTGCCGCCAGCGCGGCCCGGGCGGCGGGGTCGAGGTTCAAGAGCGCCGCGGCGAGCGTCGCCAGGGCGGGGTCGATCGGTGCGACGGCGGGCGGCCCGTTAGCGGTTTCCGGTTCGCCGGTGCAAACGCTGGTGCAAACGGAAATCGGCGGCGTCGTAAGTTGTTGCCCGTTCTCATTTACGGCGGTGGGCGTGTGCGTTCGCAATGCAGAGGTCGAGGGTTCGACTCCCTTCCGCTCCACTGGTGAAGACCCGCTGTCAGTCATTGACAGCGGGTCTTTTTTGTTTTTGGGGTGCTGTGGGTGGCGCGGGAATGGCGGCGAAGAGGCGAAGCCCCGACGGGGGACTATGCGCGTCAGGGGTGCCCCGGCCAGCGACCAACGGGAGTCGGCCGTGCGAGCGTTACACGGCACGGGCGCTGGCGAAGCATCCCATTCTGGCGGTCGGGCGAGTATTTCCGGCGGGCTTCCAGCCGGCTGGCAGATTCGGCGGCGGTCAGTCAGCGGCGCTGTGGCAGCCGGTTGGTGAGGGGGCAGCCGTCGGTACTCCGAGTTCACTTCGAAGCAGGGATTCGCGAGCGCGAATTCAACAGGGTGGTCGCGGTGGGTCAGCAACCGTTTCACCCCTTGGTCGAATCTCGGCAGTATTCCTGGGAGGGAATCTACACCGGCCGCAAGCCGACGCTGCGCACCTGCGAGATGATCTGCTTTTTCCTCATCGGCCTGGCCAGCGAAGAAGAACTGTTGGCGCACCTGGAAAAACTGAAGGCGCAGGACGAGGCCAAGAAAAAACTCTGATCGTCGCTGACTTGGACACTCTGGCACTGCACAGTGCAGCTCCGCATACTCTCTATCATTCCGCCCGGTTCATTCCTGGGCTATCGGTGGTCCGAACTCTATTGGACCTGCCGCTATTCCTGCGCGGCGGCTCTTCCAGGGAACTCGTTGTCGGCAAGACGCTCCGCGGCCCGCCTCAATGCGCCGCCAGGTGCCGGTCGGAACCCTAGACGAACTCCCGATTCCTCGACACGGTCCGTCACAGGCCGCGACTCCGAGCGCATTGAAGAATCTCGTACAACGCCGGACTCTACTCCACGCGGCCAAAAACGGGACGTTTGTGCGGTAGGGCGGGTCTCTGACCCGGCCACCCAAAATGGCGGATTGTGTCCCGTTTCAGATGCCGCCGCTCCGGACGGGCCAGAGACCCGTCCTACGGCGGCCAATACCCAACGTCTCAATTCCGTCCGCGTGCGGTATAAAGTCGCGATTCCAGCCAATCGCGTTTATCGCTTGCCGCTCGCTTTTTCCACCTGGGATTCGCCCGCCTCGGACTTGTGGTCTCCACTGGAGAGCTGGACGTCGGCTTCTTCGGGAGCGTGGCGTCCGGGAGTCGGAGAGTGGAACGCCACCTGAGCGGGCAACGGATCAATGGTCTGTCCCGGTAATGGGACGATGGTGGTGTCGATCTCGGATTTCAGTGTGCCGTGCTGGACGGGACCCATGCCGAACACGAATGTGTTGGTGTAGTCGGCGAATGACGACGAAACACCCCCTTCGCCCAGGAGGCGCTTGGTCTTGGCGTCGTAAGCGACCAGTCCAATCTTGGCGGCGGCCTTTTGCGCGTCGCGACTGATCAGCTTGACCTCAGGAATTGAGAGCATCCCCGGGAGGGTGATTTCCGGCATACCCATGAACGAGCTGGAGAGGTCAGTTCCCACAGCGCCGGCGCGGACTTCCAGAATGACTTCGGCCTCTTCCGGCTTCGTCACGAGGGCCGCCCCGTGTCGCAACAGCCGATGGCGGACGGACGAGATGAGGTAACCCTTGTCGACGCAGTCAAGGTATTTCTCCTCGACAAATACCGAAGCGTTCGAGAGCGGGGTGAAGTCGACCTTGTCGAGCGACTGATCAATGGAATTCGCGATGAGCAACTGCTCGGTGGCGGTGCGGGCGGTATTGGATTGGCGGGTCGAAGTGCAAGCGGACGTGCAGATGGCTGCCAGGCCGAGACACATTGCGAGCGCGGGACGTCGAGGCGGCATGCCTTGGTCCTGGAAAATTGGGGGGAGAGGAACTCGCGCGGGGAGGAGAGACGAATGCGCGAAAGTGGGAGACTCAATGGAAGCGCAAGGAGTGCGCTCAGGGGGGGGGTTGGATATGTAACGGAGATTGCGGAATTTCGTCAAGACGAGTTGAAGCGGTATAGACGCGAAAGAGGACGGGGCGATTTATTGGGTCGCAGCGCGAAAGAACGGTATCCTTCGACGCATCATGCCACACACCACCCGCATCACTCCCGGCAGGATGCCGGGTTTCATGTCCTCATCCAGCGGCGCGAAACCGAATCCGCTTTCGACAACACGATCTACGGCGTCACGCATCGCATTGCTTCCAAGGAAAACGATTTGAGTCTGGCTCCTCCCACGCTGATCGCCACGGTCAATCCCAGTGCCATCCCCGAACCGACGACTCTTTCGCTGCTCGGTGTGGGATGCCTCGCGTTGGCCATCTTTCGGCGAAGAACGCCCAAAGCAAAGGCTTGACCGATTCCGCCGCGAACGATCTGCGGGCCGACCAGGAGTGGTCGGGCGTCAAGTTGGATTGACGGCCGGGAAT
Organism: Planctomicrobium piriforme; assembly: GCA_945860955.1. Taxonomy (GTDB): domain Bacteria; phylum Planctomycetota; class Planctomycetia; order Planctomycetales; family Planctomycetaceae; genus UBA10511. The sequence continues at coordinate 14,981 of CAMATH010000119.1, read as the reverse complement.
CGCGATCAGGAAAGTGCGGGACGTGCTACCAGAGAGTAACATGTCCCTCTCCCCATGCGATCGGCCCCCATCTCCAGAGATCCTTCCATGCGCCACGCGACTTCGCTTGTCACTGCTGTTCTTCTGGCACTGCAGGTCGGCTCAGCAGCCTTTGCCGCCGGTCCGGTCGTCGACCCGGCGAAAGCGACTCGTGACGAGGCGACGGGCATCGCCTGGTATGACCTCAAACTGCTGAATGTCGAGGGACGGGGCTGGACCGACACGCCGGCGTTTTTCGATCGTCTCCCCGCGATAGCCCAGCCGGCCGTCCCCGAGTCGGTCTGGGGGCTCAGTCGGCACTCGACCGGGTTGTGTGCCCGCTTTGTGACCGACTCGCCGACGGTACATGTTCGCTGGACTCTCACCAGTGCCAAACTCGAAATGCCGCACATGCCCGCGACGGGTGTCAGTGGCGTCGATCTGTACGTCAAACACAATGGAACATGGCGCTGGCTGGCGATTGGATTTCCAAAAGCGCAGACCACGACCGCTCAACTCGTCACGGGTTTGCCGACTGCTGAAAGGGAATATCTGTTGTACTTGCCCCTTTACAACGGAGTCTCTTCTGTCGAGATTGGTCTCCCAGGAAAGAGCCAGCTTTCCCAGGCCAACGCTTACCCGGCCGGTCACGAGAAGCCCATCGTGTTCTACGGCACCTCCATCACGCAGGGGGGTTGCGCTTCGCGTCCCGGCATGGTCCACACGGCGATTCTCGGCCGTCGCCTGAATTACCCGGTGATCAATCTGGGATTCTCTGGCAGCGGTCGGATGGAGCCTGCCATGGGCACCCTCTTCGCCGAGCTGGACCCCGCGGTCTACGTTCTCGATTGCCTGCCGAACATGGGGGCGGGCGAAGTCCGCGAACGGGTCGAACCGTTCGTCGCGACAGTGAGAAAGGCCCATCCGCAAACGCCGATTCTGCTGGTCGAAGACCGCAGCTACTCCGATTCGTTTCTGGTCGAATCGAAGCAGAAGCGCAACACCGACAGTCGGGCCGAACTGCGGGCTGCGTATGAGCGGCTGAAAACCGCGGGAGTGCCCGACCTCCACTACCTGACCGGCGACCATCTCCTGGGAGAGGACAACGAGGGGACAGTCGACAGTTCGCACCCGACCGACTTGGGCTTCATGCGACAAGCCGACGCGTTCGAGGCGGCTCTGCGACCGATTTTGAAGTCGGTCAAGGGGCAATGAACACGCAGATCCAAGTTTCCCGCCTTGGTTGATGAGTTTATTGTCTCAGCGAGGACCAACATGCGAAGATTCACAGTGTGCGGGGTATTTCTGCTGCTTCTCGTTCTGTCGCAGATTCCCCGCTCGTCCGCCGGCGAACTGGTCGGAATGACCGTCACCCCGCACCGCATCGAACCCGCACTGCGCTACCGCCGGCCGCGCGACACCAGCCTCGGCGCACGAGTGCAGCTCTTCGTCCGCGGCCCCGTCGCTGGCCCCAGGTTCGCAGGCAAGTCACCGGCCGAACTTCTGGCGGACGACGCCTGGACCTGGCACGATCTCGACGCCCAGCCCGCACTTCCCGCCGACGCACTCGGCGTCTGGAACTTCAACGGTCGCGACGCGAACTGGGGAGTCGACCGCGAGTTCTCCCTCGAAGCCGACGGGCTTCCGCAACAGTCCGTTGCCGTCGCAGCCCCCAAGCGCTGGATCTCGGCGGCGACCTTTCTCGCCTTGCAGGGGCCCCAGCCGGAATCGATTGTGCTTCACGTCTCCAACGACTCGCCCCGGGAACTTCAGACAACCTCGCTGCGGTTGTGGTTGCCGAAGACCGGTGAGAGCTGGCACACGTTGTGGCCGCAAACACCGCTCGCCGCCATCGGCCGCATTCCATCGGGCGGAAAAGGCGTCGTGAAGATCATGACCGCTCCGCTTCCTTTGACCTACGCCGTTCTTGAGCTCGCGACCGACTCCGGTCCGTTGTGGGCGCAAGTGCGCATCAAGCCCGAAGCCTTTGACATCAGCGGCGGATGGATTTTTGATTCGAAGGTCCCCTGGAAAGGGGACAAACCGGGCGTCAGTCCGTTCCTTGACCTCTTGTGCCACATGCACGTGAACACGGCTCATTTCGAAACCGCGTCCGGTTACTCCGACGACCCGGCGATGGCCGAACGGTATCCTCTGAAACGGTTCCACCGGCTGCAGCCGCTCGAACAGTGGGACGTCGACGCCTGGCTTCCGAAAATCCACGCCGTGGAGTTCTTGGGAGAACCACAATATGGTGGCGGCCGGCCGGTCCCTCCGCAGGAGGTTTTCGACAAGTTGCTCCCCTATCGCACCAGCCGGCTGGCGACCAGCGTGACGCACAGCGAAGAGCGAACTTGGCGGTACTATGCGGGCCTCTCCGACTATCCCCATTACGACGCGTACCGTGTGGTGGCTCCAGCCGCCGACGCCTGGCGAGAATACGACCGCTGGGGGGGCAGGCGAATCGGGTGGGGAGCGCCACTCGAAACCATCGGCGATCTGTCGCGATCGCTCCGCGAACTCAACCGGCCGGCGCCCTGTGCGGTCTGGTCGCAGGGTCCGCATCACGACTGGGGAGGGGGGCTATTTCGCGGCGGCCGCGCCCGGAGGTCACCGACGCCCGACGAACTCCGCGCGCAGGCGATGCATGCGCTCTCGACCCGCATCACGTCGCTCTACTGGTTCAACCTCAGTGTGAAATCGGTGGTCAAGTTTCCCGATACCTGGGACGCAATGACTCGCATCGGGCGAGAAATTCAGATGCTCGCGCCGTTGTATCTGGAAGGAGATGCGTTTGGTTTCGAACGCCGAACGGCCAGCGACGGCGCTCCCGACTGGGACCTTGCGACAATCGCCGCGCCAGACGGAGCCGTGCTCTTCGCCCTCGATACCGCCTATGTCGCGGACCCCACAGAGAACGTATTCCGCTTCGGGGAACCGCGACCGGCGACCTTTGAATTCGCGCTGCCGGTCTGGCTTCAGAAGCCAGCCGACCTGTTCCGTGTCGACGCCGACGGAATTCACCCGGTAACATGGCGCTGCAGCGAACAGGGTGTGGTCATCGACGACGTGTGCAGTCGCGATCGGATTTATGTCGCGGCCCGAACCGACGAGATCCGATTACAGATCGAACAGCGCCGAAAGGGGGCGCTGGATCACGAAATGCGATACACCGTCGACCGGGAGGCGATTGAGAGATTGCTGAAGTAGGTTCGCCGGCATAGAAGTAAGGCACGCAGAGGATCGCTGTCGAGGTGGCGCGCCTTGTGGTCGGCCGGATTCAGTTCCCGCCACCGCGCTTCGACGTCGTACAACTCCCGCAGCATGCCCAGCAAAACGGCGGCCTGGATCGGACTCGACTCGCGGGCGTCGCACACCTGGCGACGTGCGTGTCCCCAACAGCCCGCGTGTACGACCTTGCCGGTTTCACCAACTCGATGAACTACGGCGGTGATCGGAGCGACCCGACAATCGCAAAAAACCCGGCGGCTTACGCCGGCCGGCTCGCCAGGGAGTTGTTGTATTCAGCGCTGAGGATGGGGGGCAGGCGACGGAAAAGCCTTACTCGACGATCTCAAACGCGATCGTGCTGCTGGCGATTTTCTCCTTTTTCGCCGCCTCGTCCTTCGGTCCAGGGACGTTGATCATGGCTGAGTGCGTCAGCGTGTAGCTTCCTGCGAGGGGAGTCTTGAGAATCGGGTGCCAGTGCTGTTGTGTGGGGCGCGGGTTTTCGCCGAGTCCGATGCTCAAGTAGAACGGCCCCAAAGCTTCCCCCGGCGCGAGCGTCTCGTGGTAGTGCGGGATGTTGCCGAGGAGCGGAATGTTCTCGAGAGTCAGCCGTTCCCCTTGGGCATTGAGTACCAACGGTGCGTTGCCGAAGAAATCGGGGGCGGTGTCGAACTTGATGGGTTGGTCGCTCGTGTTGCGAATGAAGACGACGAGCGGCACTCGTTCGCCGCTGCGGAATCGCCCCCCGGGCTTCGTCAGCGCGATGCCGTATTGCAGGCCGAGCCGTGCTTCGCCCCAGGTGGGCTGGAACCGCTCGATGTACTCGGCGGCCTTCGCTCCGACATAGTGGCCGTTCTCTTCCACGCGATCGACGCGCGAGTGCGGGCCGGGTCCCGCGGACTCACGGGCATCCTCCTCGTCGGCACTCAACAAATAAACGCCGAGCGCCTGCTGCATGTCGGAGAACCCGACTGCGAAGCATTGACCATCGTCAGAAAACGCCGCGTCGTTCGCCTCGGTGTGCAGTACGACCTGCTTCGCTCCGGTTCGGGTCGACCAGATCGGCACGACGTAGCGGTGCTTGTCGCCGTCGATCTTCTCCTGCGTTCCCAGTCGCGCGAGCTGCTCGCCATCGGGCGAGAACACCAGCCCGGGACTGGCGCTGCTGCTGTAGCGATACGGTCCCTCCAACAGCCGCAACTGTTTGCCCGACCGCGTTTCGAACAATTTCACTCCCAGAATGTCTCCCAACGCGACCTGCCGGCCATCGGGGGAAAACTGAACGCTCCAGACATGGCTTGTGTACTGGCTGGAGACATCCGGCTCCGAGTGCTTTCGGCCTGAGTTGTCGTTGGGAATGGAACGCAGCAACTGACCGGTCCGGGTGTCCCAGATCCGCGCTCCACTGCCGTTGGTCGTGGCGAGCCGTTCTCCATCGGTCGACAGGTCGATGGACTTCAAGTCCGTCGCCCCTTTGTCGATGATTGTTCGCGCGACGTTGCCCGTGTTGCCGTCCCAGACAATCAAATGTGCGTCGAAGGAGAGTGTGAGGCGTCCGGGAAGCGCCCGGTGGCCAACGATCACCGAGAGATCGGGAGTGCAATCCAGCAGATCAATGGCACAGTCATAAATGCCGCTTTTGGCCTCAAACGGCAGTTGCTTGAGCAACTGGCCCGTCACCGCATCCCAGATGCCGACATAGGCATCGGTCGCCGCAATGACTCGCCGCAGATCACCGGAAAACTTCAAAGTTCCGCTGCGAACCGGCCGCCCATGCCGATCGGCCTGCAACTTGACTTCGCTGATCAACGACCTGCCGGCCAGATCCCACCGCCGAATCGTGATGAAGCTCTGATTCGAAGCGGTGATCACCTCACAGCCGTTGCGATCAAACGCCACGGCCTGCAGGATCCAGTGATCGGGGAGCAACAGCGCCGGCTTGAGCAGGTTGCGTACCTCATCCTGCGCTGGACGCGGGTCGTTCGACTTCGCGTTTTTGTCTGGTTGCGGTGCTGCCTTCTTGTCGCCCGTTGTCGGCGTTTCATCGCCCGAATCCGGGAGAGTTGCCGCCGGCTTTTGAGGGGGTTCAGCGACCGTGAACGTGATGCTGCCGGACTCTGGCTCCGACTCGCCCGGCGGACGTTCGCGACTGCTGCCGTTTCTCTCTCGGACCTTAAGTCGCAGCGTCTGGCCGGGGCGGACGTTGAGGACTCGACCGATGAGTCTGTCCGCGGAGCCGTCCCCCCCGATGCGGATCTCGTAGGGAACCGTAAGGCCATGGACGTCGCCGACACCGAGCATCCCTTTCCTGACGAGAGTGGTAAAGGGTGAGTCCCAGTTCTGATGACCGATGGTGACGGCAACCTTCGCTCCGGTCGCATCGGTCACGGTGAAGTCCTCGGGCATCGGGACCGAGACACCGGGCCACAGCGTCTCCACCGGCTGCGAGCCGTTGTTCCGCACGAGGAACCGCAGTCGGACCGAATCGCCGATCGCATACAGAGCTTTTTTCGGCGAGAGGTAGATGCCCAGCGTCAGCCCCTCCGCATCCGGCGTGCCCCAGGCGACGTGCTGCGGCTCGATTTTCTCTTCGGCCACCCGGGTGTCGCGAATCGTCAAGCCGACATGGCCATCGCGCCCGATCGCTGGCAGCATCAACCGCACCCGCCAGAACTTCTTCCAGACGAAGGTCTCTGTCTTGTCTTCGGTTTCGAGGTCGAAGTGAGAGTACTCGGGTAACCGCTGCGAAACGGCGATCGCCTTGAACGCCTTGATCTCCTCTTCATTAAGCGGCGGATCTTCCCGAAGCCACTTGTCGCGTTGGATGACAGCGCTGACTTCCTCTTCCGTCAGCTCGGGCTGATTCAGTCGTTCCCTTTCTGGTTGGTTCTGGTTGTTGAAGAGCCGCACAAGATCGGCCAGCGACAGGTCGCGTTGCCGATTGGCCGTTGCCGTTTCTTGGCCGGCCTCCGTGGGAACCGGTGGCGGGTTGAGTACCCGGAGAGGATTGCCAGCGACCGGTCCATAGAGTTTGCGGCGGCGCTGGTTGTTGCCGACTTCGATATAGAACTTGTCTTCCCCGGGGAGGTAGCACGCCCAGACTTCCGGTGCGACTTCGTACGCGGCGTATTCGGGCTTAAAGGTGTATCCGGAGTCGGTCAGCACCCGCAGCTTTTCCATCTCCTTCCACTCTTTCGTGAACGGGATTTTGGACAGATCGAGTCCCCGCACGACCAGCGGTTTCTCGACATCCCGAATATCCCCACCGTTCCATACGGAGATCGGATTTACCGTGCCGTCGTCACGTTGTTCCAGCTCCACACCGAAGTTTTCGCCGTCAGCCCCTGTTCGTCGGAAATTGATGGATCGTGCCGGATACCGGAATCGCTCCGAAGATGAAAAATCCTCAATGTTGAGCGGTGGGAGTTCCGGGAACGACTCTTTGAGCGCCGCGTTGGCGATGGGCAATAGGCGTTCGATCTCGTCCCAGCCTCCCGCTCGTGTCAAGTGGATGAGCGGATTGAGCCGGGCCAGGATTTCGCGACACGTGGAGACGCCGGGAATGTGTTCTTCCTGACCCACGATCCAGTTTCCGACCAGGCCCACATGAACCTCCTTCGTGCCGCGACGAATGCGGAGCCAATCGACACCGTGATCCCACTGATTGTACGGTTGCCCCGGCTGGATGACATGATCGCCGCCTGGAGTCAGATCGAAGCAGTGATCGACCTCATCCAACTCTTTGAGCAGACGGTCGAGTTCCGTGGCGGTGAGTTGAATCTGACACTCGCGATTGCGATTGCTGTCACCGGCGGCGATGACGGTTCCATCCTTCAGCACCGCGATTCGGACGGAGTCGCCCGAGTGACGGTGACCATCCCCCTCGTGAACCCAGCTCAGGACCAGTTGATCGCCGAACTTTGTGATGGGGTCGGACTTCAGTAACACCCGCGTCTGTTTGTCGCGATCCGGGTCGGGTTGAGCAAGTTTCTTCTCGCGGGCTTCAACTTGCTCGCGGGTGCTGACAAAAAGTTGGTTCTTGTCGAGCGTGAACGAGAGCTTTTCGCAGGACTTGAGTACCTGCGCAAGGGCGTCGCGCAGCGTGATCTTGTCGGCATCGATCGTCACTGGAGTGTTCTTCGTGTAGCCCACACTCTTGAGGCCGTCCTCATCGAGGTCGAGTGTGATGGCTGCGGCCTTGCAGGCGGCTGTCAGAACTTCGACCAGCGGTGCCCGCTGAAAATGCAGAGAGACTCTTCGATCCAGCGGCAGGCCGATGAAGATTTTGAAACCGCCGGGAGCGGATTCGGTTTTCGGGCCGACCTTGAGGACGACTGGCTCGGGATCGCCGTCCTCCAGAACTTCGACTTCGCGGGTCGACTCGTTGCCAAACCGCCGGCCTTCGGTGGAACTGAGACTGCAAGAGCCCGGAGGGACGATGAACTCGAACTCGCCCTGCGGGTTGGTCTGAGTGTCGAGTCCCCCGTTCGGCTGCGCGGGGCTGGTACAGTTCACCTTGCAGTCCGGGATCGGTTCGCCGGTGTCCATGTCAAGAACGCGCCCCGTCAGTCGCTTGCCGACATTCAAGGCGAAGTCGGCACTGTGTTTTTCACCCGGTTTCAGCACGAAGCCCGCCAAGGCGGGCGCCGTCAGTGTTTTGAAGGGATTCCCTGCCAACTGAATCGTGTACTCGCCGCTGCGCAGTCCCGGAATGAGAAACTTCCCGTCGGCATCGGAAATCGCTTCGCCTCCGCTGCTTTCGAAAATCTCAGTCTTTTTGGCACGCGCTGCGATCGTGACTCCCGCCAGCGACTTTCCGGTCCGCGCGTCGATGACTCGGCCAGCGACTTGAGCGGCGCGGACCAGACGGGTGTCACCGACCGCGTCATTCTCTTTCATCACTCGGACTCGAGACTCGACCCAGTCGGGGTGCGATGTTCCCAGCCAGGCCAAAGTGTGGGCAGGCAGCTTCAGCTCAAACCGTCCTTCGTTGTCTGTGACCGCACCGGGAACCAACGCCCCGCCCCCAAGTTTTTGATATCGCCAGTGAACCGAGGACAAATTGTTCTCATGATCAAGTTGAGTGATCTGCACGGGGATCTGGGCCAGCGGCCGGCCCAATTCGTCGAGCACGCGGCCGCGCACAGTGCGACTCATCGGCAACAGCACCAGCCGAAAGGAACCGTCCGCGGCTTTCTGTCCGTTGTCGGAATGGCCATGAACCATGAAGTCGAACCAACCCAGCCGACGCCGCCCGTCCCGGGCGACGACCGTCAGCCAGTGATCGACGGCACGCCAGGCTCTGGGGACGCGGAACTCTCCTCGCGCATCCGTCGTGAATTCCTGTTCGAGTTGTGTTCCGCCGTGGAACGCCAGAACTTCGATCCCCGCGACCGGCTTGCCTTCGACGGAGATCACGGTTCCGACCACGGTACTCTTCTGTTCTTCCGCACGCGCGGCCAGTACGGCGTCATCATTCGCATCCCGCGGAACCGCTGCGACATTGATCTTCACGTCCGATGCCTTTCCCGGCTCGACAGACACGCCTGTGAACGTCACCCAGTCGCGAAAGGGGCGCAGTCGGAATTCGTAACGGGCGAGGGGCTGCGGTTCTGCTGTCGACAGGTCCCAGTGGCTTTCCGACGGATCACTGTGCGAGCCCTCGGGGCTTCCCCAGTCGGTCACCGATTGGCGTTGCCCCTCGTTGTCGATGCCCCGAATCTCGAAGGCGAACAGGGCCCGAGCATCTCTGGGCAGGCACAGCACCAGGGTCCGTTTGTTGGGAGCCCGATCGTGGGGAGCCACCCCTGTGACAACGATCTGCTCGTAGATCGCGCGATGCAGATCACCATCGACCAGCGGATTGAGTACGTCGCCGGTGGGATCGACCTGCACCCACTTGCCCCAGGGTTCGTCAGTCAAGCCGATGCGGAATTCCCCATCGGGGATGCTCCAACTCGCTCCCACAGGGGGCTCACCGCGGCGGCGCGTCGAGACACGCACTTCGTACGGATCCTTCAGCGGCAGCAGATGCCGGCTCTCTCCATTCGTGGCGACGTCGAACCGCAGCGACGGCTGTTCCTTCAATCCCCGGAAACGAAACAGCAGGTCGATCGCGTCGGCGTCCGGTTCCGGATGCGGCCCGTTCTCAACATAGGCCGACGACGTGTTCTCGCTGTGGAGAACAATCGTTGACGGCCAGTACCCCACATCTCCAATCGGCGTGCCGTCTGGATTCCACCCCTTCTTCGCCGGTGCCGTATTGTTCGTGATGCCGACGAACTCGACACTGCGACCGTCAGGCAAGGTGGCGATGAAGTCGCCTGGCCGTGCGCCGACTTCGGGGTCGGGTGTCTCCTCACTGCGGAGGCGTTGAATCCCTCGGCACTTCGCATCCTCGCCGAACATCACAATCAGCGTGTGCCCGTCGCCGAGCGCGATGTGATGCGTGACAGCTTTCCCGTCGACACTCTTGCGGGTTTTCAGCTCCTGCCGCTTGACGATCTCCAGAATCTGCGGCTCGGTCATGTCGAGTGACAAGCCATGCAGCCCGGGATACGGCTTCAGGAATTCGAGACCGTCAGGGGGCATGGTTTCGGTCGACTCCGGCTGGGGGGGCGTCTCGGCGAGGAGCGGGAAGTGCCACTGCGGGGCGGAGACCACCGCGCCGACGATCAGCGTCAGGATGCCCAGCAGGCCCATTCGGCTCGGTCGCAGGTCGGAGGTGGTTGGGTCGGACAGAATCTTCAGAACCCGGCGTTTGAACTCGGACGAGCTGGCTCCCGACGCCGCGAGCGAAGTCGCCGTGGCCGATGCGGCCAGGCGACGCAGCGACGACGACAGTTCGGCCATCCGGACCAGGGCGTCGGCGTAACGCAGACGTTCGCACCCGGACTCCAGCACCAGTTCGTCGCACGCTTGCTCGCGCTCGCTGCTGATGCGGCGGCTGATGTACCAGACCGCCGGGTGAAAAAACAGCAGTGACTCGACGATTCGCTGCACGAGGTTCATCAACAGGTCGTAACGACGGATGTGAGCCAATTCATGGGTGATCAACGCGTGCAATTGATCGGGCGACAAACCGGTCACAGCGGCGGCCGGCAACAGGATCAGCGGCTGAAGAATTCCGATCACCAGTGGAACAGACACCTCGGCACACCAGGCGACGCGGGGCAGAACCCGCAGTCCCAGGGCCATGGATTGCCTGTGGACCATGGCGACGAGCGAGTCATCGCTCACGGTTATCGCCAGCCTCCGCAGCCGATGGGCCACCCAGGTTCCCCGAACCAGTCGCGCCAGAAGCACTCCGCAGCCAACAAAGTAGACGAGTGCGATGTGCGGCGCAAAGTCTTGAAGTGATGGCCAGTGATTGTCCTGACCCACGGGAAGCTCGTGACCCCCCAGTGGCGGATTGACACTTGCGACAGGGCTTGCCGCCTGGGGCAATTCCGGGGGTGATGAGTCCATTCCACCGAACGCCAGCGCCCCCTCCGACGGCTGATCTGGGGAGGAACCGGCATCAGGCCCCGGGGCGCTCGGCGCAGTGGCCGGCGTGATCGGTGCGGTCGTTTGCGCCGTTGCGGGAGCGCGAGGTGGCGGTGCGACTCTTAGAAAGGTAATCGCCACGCAGGCGATCATGAGGAGCAGGGCTCCCACGTGCAGCGTGTATCGCCGACGGGCCGACGCCCGGCGTAAGAACGCATCGCCCAGAACGGCCAGCAGAGCCACCAGGCTCCCTTGCCAGAGAAAGTGCAGGAGCGTGCTGATCAGCCGGTAGGAGAACGACGGATCGATCAGGTCGGAGGTGTTCATAAAATGACTCCATCACAGGGAGCGACAGGTTTGCGCCAACGGGCCGTTACGATTCGTTGAGTTTGCGGTTGATGAGACTTCGCAGTTCGCGGAGTTCGTCGGAATCGAGGTCTTTCACGTCGAAGAGCTTCATCATCACCGCCGACGCCGACCCGTCGAACACTCGGTCGACGACATCGACCAGTACTCGATTGCCGACCTGTTCTTCCGTGATGCACGGGGTAAACAGGAACATGTTCCCCTGCTTCTTGCGCTTCAGGTATTTTTTGCCGACCATGGTGTTGAGCGTCGTGATCACCGACGTCTTGGCCAGTTCCCGCCCCGCCTCACCCAGCGCGGCCTGCACGTCGCGGGCGAGCAGCGGCGACTGGTGCCACAACACCTTCAGGATCTGCAATTCCAGATCGGTCGGATACTTCGAAACAGGCCGCGGCATCAGTCACTCCCTCGGTCACGCAGGGTTCACTTCGTCTAGTAGACTAGACGATAATACGCGAGCCCCCGATCGCTGTCAAGACTTTCGACTAGATAACTAGACGATTGTCGGTTTCATCAGGGAGTGACTGAGAACGAACCCGATCAGGCGGGGACTTGTACGCTTCGAGTCCAGCCGGTTCGGTGATCGCGACCATCAGTCCCTTCGACAATGTCACGCGTTGTCACGACATGATTCAGAATCGCTCCGCCTGCCTCCCGTGTGCGTGGCGTGCCCGTTGTTCGGCACAAAGGCTCCCAGCGCCCGACGCGAACCGTCGCAGTCCGACTTCGCCCGCCTGTGAATTCTCCGGGCCGGACACACCCGGCGAGATGTGAACTGCGCCTGAAGTTTGACAGCAACTTGGAGGGGAAGGTAGGCTCAAGAGATTCGACGATCGTCATGGACCTGTGCGCCGTGACCGTCGCACTCTCACAAATTCGCTTGCTTCCCGGTCTCTTTCCCGGCCACACGGTTCCTCTTTTGTCCATCTGCGACGACGAATGGCGTCCCCATGATCGAGCAAGTTGCGCCGGCTGACATTTATCCGTGCCTGACATACGCTGACGCGATTGCGGCGATTGACTGGCTCTGCCGGGCCTTTGGTTTCACGAAGCGTCTGGTCGTGCCCGGTCCCGACGGAATCGTTCAGCATTCCGAGCTGAGCCTTGGCACTGGCGTCGTGATGGTGAGCTCGCCAAGGCCGGGCCAACAACCTCCGGGCAAAGCGGGTGGTAATTCGGCGACAGTCAGCGTCTACGTTTCGGACCCCGATCAACACTTCGCGCAAGCAGTTGCTACAGGAGCGACAGTCATTCAGCCTTTGCGTGATGAAGAGTACGGAGCACGTGGCTACGGCGTCACTGACCTCGAAGGCCACAACTGGTACTTTGGCAACTATCGGCCCGGCGCTTACTGGGACGCCCCGGCTGGTAACGCTGAGAATGCCTGACAGCCGGTTGCGGCTGCTTCTCCGGGCACGTCAAGCTCCTGTTCGTGAACGGCGCGGCGCTCGTGCCCGTTCCGCCAGTGACGCCGGTGGCGATGGGCAAGTCGTGGAGTGGATGAATCCGATCGCGGCCCTGCCCGGAGTCGGAGGGAAGAAGCGATAGGACCGCGAGGTGATGTTGGGCGCGCGGAGGCATCCCGGCTCGCGGGGGGCCGGCGCTGTGGGCAGCAGTGGCCGAACCAGACGCCTTAGCCGTTGGCGGGACAGGATTGCTGAGGTGACGGTCAATCGCGTGGATTGGGAGTTTTTCGATTTCAGCCACTGATCTAGAGAGCAGGAATGGCGCGCAACCCCGTCCTGTTCATCCCTTTCATCCTCTTCATCCTGTCAAATTCTTTCCGTCCGTCGTACTCACCCTCATAACTGCACAACCACATTCCGCAGTTCGGCTTCACGGCCCATTCGCCGCGTTCGCTAGCCGTGGCACACAACTTAGCCTCCAAGCGAGCCGTTTTTTTAAGAGTCGCGTCGAATTCGGCGAAATCGGAACTGGGTGATTCACTGTGCCATGCGAACGTCGAAGTTCAGTTGGCCTGGCCATGTCCGCCGATAGTTATCGAACACCCGTCCATTGCCTCGCCGGTTCCTGGGAACGGTTACGTCCAGGCGCAGAACTCTGGCGAGAATCCAAACATTGGAAGAAGCCGCCGGCTTGCCCTTGTGTTCCCACATTGGTCGCGGAATCCACCCGGTTTGGCAAATCCGCGAGCAGGCGACGAACTCGGGCGTGCATGCGTGCGGACTGGTAGACGATGATCGCGTCCTCCACAGACCGTACGACCCCTTCTCCGCCGCTCGCTTTCCATGAATTGGGCTCCAGAATGGTGGTAATGACATCAGCCAGCTCTGCGGCACCCCGTCGATTGACCCCGTAGACTTTCACCGACATTTGATCGCCGGCCGCTCCGCCATTGGCCTGTGGGCTATTTTTCGTCGCGACCTTGCCCAGCTTCACCAGCAACAAGGCAACTTCGTCATGCATCCGCTGCGACTGGCGGATCACCAGGAGGTTTCCCACCGCGCGCAGCGAGCCTTCACCTCCCAGGGATTCCCACGCGCTCGGCTCGATCGTCGACTGAATTGCATCGATTAAGTCGGTCAGGCCGTTATCCTCGGCGACCAGATTCGAAACGTCATAAACTGCGGTTTCAAGCTTTTGGTCCGCGGCAGTTCGGGTTGTGATCGTCACGGATTCGTCACGGATGATCCAGTCGAGATCCCGTACGTGCAACAGGAAATTCAGGGCGGAACGGACCGGTTGTTCGCAACAGGCGGAGTCGCTGATCGATGACGGAATTCGCCGAGTCCAGTTCGGCGAGCGCTTCCAGAGTAATCGCCCCGCCCTGCAAGGTCTCCCCCCCGGGGGGCAAGATTCCACCGCCGGATCCCTGACCGGCCGCATCGAAGGGAATGCAGATTCCCAGGGTCAACACGCCACCAACCGCCAACGAGACCAGCATCAGTTTTCGCAACATGGGTCACCTGGTTTCAAGCGTCGTGAATTCGCGGGTTCTCAGAATCAGTCAGACAGCCCGGCCCGACGCCTGTGAGGCTGATGTCTTTCTGATCGGAGCGGATCGAAACCGCCTCAGATTTCGTCTCTCAAGGAGAGACATGCCAGCCTGACGGCCGACGGATACGTTTTTCTGGCATAAAGAACACCGTTCTCTGTCGCGAACTCCATGAAGTCGCTAGCGAGTACGCTGGCCACAAATTCCATTCGGTCCTGAAGCCACTGCTTGCGGTGATCGTAACACTGCCCGGTGAAACGGATTCAACCCGCCGGAAAGTGGGGGCTGTTAAATCGTCTCTTGTCCGGACAGCCGCGAACCTTTTCGGCCGAGCCGCCGTCTTTACTTTTTTCTGCATTTCACTCAGTAGCTGTTGACAAAGTAAAGCCAGTCGCTTATCCTTGTGTCGACGGGAAGAAGCTCTGCGTGAGCCAGGTGGACCAATGCCGGAAAACGAGACCCTACTTTATGACGATGCGAGAAGCGCCAGCCGATGGCGGCCGCTCGGCGAGCGCATGGACGGGCTCCGTCCGAACTGTTCCCGGTTATAGAAGGCATTTTTACAGGTCCTGCCGAAAAGTCTCGAAGCAGTGGAGGGCACGGGGAATTGATCCCGGCCAACTTTTCGTTGCCGCCCTTAACGACCCGAAGGCATTACGGGACTTAATCAAGCAGGCTTCAAACGATAAGAACGCTCAGCTACTGCGTGATGTCGCCGCTGAGCTTCAGGACGCCGACATGAAGGGACTCATCTGCGGGTTTCTCAACGCGGCATGGAAGGAAGGTAACTGCTCAATAACCCCGCGGTCGGCGCGCGGTCCGGCGGCGCTCGTCGCAGGCGTCGATTGAGTGCGCGAGTTTACGGAGGTGGAGAAGTTGCCTCAGGCCGCTGCCATTATCCGGTCTCGGGTGCGGGGGTCGCAGTCGC
>CAMATH010000118.1 GCA_945860955.1 Planctomicrobium piriforme | reverse complement strand
TGATCGTCACCGACGAATCAGGGGACGATGGCGATGGAGAGCTGTTGGAAAAGGCGATTCAAAGCTGCAAGGCGGCTCGCGCGCCAGTCTATATTCTGGGACGCGAATCGCTCTTTGGTTACAAGTATGCCCGCATGCGCTGGACGGATCCGAAGTACGGTCTCGATCACTGGCTGGTGATCCACCGAGGACCAGAGACCCCGTATCCGGAAGCGCTGCAGTACGATGGATTGCATGACCGCTGGGATTCGCATCCGAGTGGCTTCTCGCCGTACGAACTCGCCCGGCTCGCGAAAGAGTCGGGAGGGGTCTACTTTCTGTTGCCTCACGAGGAAGAAAATTTGGTCGGGCAGGCGGCGATCGACGCCCGTAAGTACAAGTTCCTCGACATGAAGGAGTACACTCCCGATCTGGCGGCCCGTCGTCGGTACGCCGAGCAGCGGTCGAAAAGCAAGTTTCGGTTGGCGATCGCCGAGGCGGTTCGGCTGTTGGATCCGCGAGTCGACCCGCAGTTGAACATTCAAGAGACGTGGTATCCTACTGATCCGGCGCGGTTTCGCTCGGTTGGACAAGACTCGACCCAACGTGCGATTCGGGCGATGGGGCTGATGAATCAGGCGATTGGCGTATTAGAAAAGGTCAAGCCGTTGCGGGAGACAGAGGAGTCGACACGCTGGCGTGCGAATTTCGATCTGGCGTACGCCCAACTGCTGGCGTACCGCGTGCGGCTGTTTCAGTTTCTGCTGGTCATGGACGCCCACTTGACCGACATACCCAAGCCGAAAGTGTTGCAGAACAATGTCTGGAACATCGGACGGGTGCAAGAAATGCTGGTTCCCACCGACCGGCAGGTGAAACTGACGAAAGTCGATGTCGATGAACTCAAATCACAGCTTGAAAAGGCGAAGCAGCAGTTCGAGTTCGTCAAGAAGACGCATCCCAACACCCCGTGGTCAGCAAGGGCGCAGTATGAGCTGAATCAGGGATTTGGCATGAAGTTCTACGAGGGCTTCCGTGATCCGCGGTACGACCGCGTGATGAATGACATCAAGTTTCCGACGCTTTAGACACGCAGCCACGGCCAGCGAGCGTCTACGGAATTGGTCACCATTCGTTGCGGGGAACCCAGCGCGGCCCCGATTCGCGGGGCCGCAACCAAAACGAGTGCCCTGTCACCGGAAATCGTAAGGAGTCACTGGCGACAAATGCGACGCTGTGGCACCCAAGCGGGGGGGGGCAGAGTCCCCTCCAGTTTCTGCCCAACGGCTTGATCACTGGTATGGACATCTTGGTCAACAACGTCGTGCGTGGCAGGCAGAGCGGAGATCTGATTCACCAATCCACACAAGGTGGATGGGGCCGGCACCAACACCAACCGCCATCCGGCTTTCGCAAGCCCCCTGCCGGCTTGGGTGCAATGTTACGTTTTCGGCCGCGTGGAGTATAAAACGACAGACTTCAGGGGGCAGGGGTCTCGGCAGCGAATTTTCTCAATTGGTGCCGCGCTCGGTCGAGCGCTCGTCGGGAGTTTCCAACGAGGCCGCGTTTTGCGAATCGCCAGCGATCCAGAGAAAGTCCAGCGCCTCGCCAACCCCTTTCCCAATCGGACCAATCTCGCGTTCGAGGTGTTGCAGCAGGTGAGGCTCGTCGGACGGTTTGGAATCGTCGGCGCGATTCGTGGGTTTGACCGGCATCACTTCGGGAGTCGGTCCGATCCGCGCCCAGCCGGGAACCACCATCATCGCCATTTGATCGATCGCGCCCACCGCCTTTCGCGCCATCGGCTCATACGCCTGACGCGTTCGCCGAACCATTTCCTGATCGCGGTCGGCATCACTGCGTGTCCGCACATCGGATGTTTTGCGCATCCGTTCGTGTGCTGCGGGACGCTCCCTATTCGCGACGGGTGCCGCGGCTGGAGGTGCGGTGTGAGCCCCGACAAAAACCCAAACCCCCGTCAGCGTCGCCACGCCCCCCACCAGCGCAAACGCCAGACGCAGCCAGCGATCGCGACTTTCGGTCCGTGACTGGGTCGGCAGGACACGGCTGGCGATCGCGATCGACGACACATTGGTCTCGCCCGAAGTCCGCGTGGCGGCCACGGTGCCGGGAATCGGTCGATCGTCGCGCAATGCCCGAACGATTTGCCGCGCGAGGTCGACCTGGGGACGTTCGCTGCGCCAGGCCCCCAACGATTCCTCAAGCAGCAGCCCCGCCTCGTAATGCGCCTGGCAGCGCTCACACCCCTCCAAATGCGAGTCCTCGGCGAGCGAAACCAGGCTCCCTTCGCCGTCGAATCGACGCTGCCACAGTCGATCGAATTCAGTGCAGTTCATGCGAGTACACCGGGGCGACGCCCCGTTCCAACAAGTAAACGGCAAGCTGCTTGCGGGCGCGATGCAGCCACGTCTTGATGGTTCCAACCGGGCTGCCAATGATCGCCGAGATCTCGGGCAGACTAAGTTGCTGATCGTGGAACAACACAAAGCATACCCGATAATCCTCACGCAGGGTTTCAATCGCCCGCTGCAATTCCTCGGCCAGATCGGAATCGTGATCCGGCGGTCGGGTGTCCATCGTTTCATCGCTATAGTCGATGGAACAGGGACGGGTCTTGCGCAATCCCAAGTGCGTTCGGCAGCGATTGACGGCGATCGTCAGCAGCCAGGGTTGAATCGCCCGGGTGGAATCAAACCCCGCGAGACTGCGAAACGCCCGCAAAAACACCTCTTGAGTGACGTCCTCGGCGTCATGGCGATGCCCCAGGATTCTGACGCAGACTCCGAACACCAGGTTTTGAAATCGACGGACGAACGACTGCACGGCGTCGGGATCCTCAGCCAGGCACAGCCGGACCAGCTCCCGCTCTTCAATCGGACTCAAGTCATTCATCCGGCGGACCTCTGTCGACGTATCTCGCGACCGGAAACTCACAACCCAAACCTTCCAGCCGAGAGGAGTTCGCCGACTGCGGGAGATTCTTGGGTCAGCGATTCGCCGGTGGAGCGGAATCCGGTCGAATACACTCCCGCATGAGCGTCCGGGCGGCGCGGTAAGCGTGTTTCACAGTAAAAACCCGCGCCGCGATCTGGTCCTCGGTGTAGTAACTTCCCTGATTACTGTGCGGCAAGCCAGCCAGCGACATGGTCAGCGGGAGGAGATCGAGGAACTCTTTGTAGTTCCGCTGGAGATCGTTCGGGTCAGCCACACTACACCTTCCGAATCAGAAAAGAGACGGAGCCTGTCAAAATCCACGGGGTTTCAACTGGTTCAAGACCGCCTAAGCCGTTGGTTCCGGATAATATCCGCAGCCGCGTCAGACGGCTTCTTGGCCGGCGCGCCCGCTTCTCCAGGAGGCGGGGGAGGAGGGGGCGGGGGTGCCTTCGCCCCCGTCGTTTCCGGATCCGGCAGCACCATGGGGGGCGATTCAATCGTCAACCGCGAGCCACTCGCCTCGGTCTGTTCCGACGCATTCGCCGACGTATCGACCGACGGTCCGGGAACCGAATAGCCGGGCATCATCTGCGGCATGCCGTAGCCGGGCATGTACCCCGGTTGCGGCGCATAACCCGGCATTGCGTACTGCGGAGGATACTGGGGCGGATAGCCGGGAGCGGGGTAACCCGGCATCCCGTAGCCCTGTGGGTAGCCGGGCATCGCGTAACCTTGCGGGGGCATCCCGTACGGCACCCCCTGGTAAGGCATCTCAGGAGCGAAACCGGGAGGCAATGCCACCGGCATGCCCGTCGCGGTTTCGACCGAGGCGAATACCGTCGTGTCGTCCGCCGGCGCGACTGCGGGAAACTCCATCGTCATGGAGGCCTCGTCCGCAGCCCCAAAATCACCAATAGCGGTTGGTTCCGGAGCCGCCTCTGGCAGCGCCGCCTCGACCTGTTCCTCCATCAAAATCTCAAACGCCAGTTTCCCGACCGAAACCCGGTCCCCTGGCTTGAGGACAACCTGCCCCTGTAATCGCTCGCCGTTGACAAATGTGCCGTTAGTGCTGCCCAAATCCCGCAACCGGACCGCGAATTCATCGATCGTGAACACACAATGGTGTCGGCTGACTAGATCACTATTTGGACGCAAATGACAGTCTTGCTCACGCCCAATGAGAAATTGACGCACGTTCAATGGAATCGTCTTGCCCGCCTGCCGACCTTCCAGAACCTTCAATTCCACATGCAGCATGTGACGACCCTACAAAACCACGCTTCGCGACAGAACATCGCGGAATAGAACGGTGTTGAGGGTATCAGTGCGGAGTGCCATTGTCAAATCGATTCCGGTACAATTCCCAGCCGGATGTCGTACAGAACCTTCAAACGCCTCCTCGGCGAAACCAGTCTCGAACGAAAATGCCGGTTCCTCTTCGGCGGGGGGCTGCTGCTGCTCGTTTCCGGCAGTTTTTATTCCTACAACCTGTTGACGGCCGGGCTGGTTCAGGATCAAAACCTGATGACCGGCCGGATGATGATCCAGCCACTCGTGCAGCGCTGGCACTGGGCCTACCAGGAGGGAAAGAACCCCGAATTCCAGTCGATTATCGAGCGGTTTTCCGACGAGTTGCGCCCCCCAGAGACACACGTCGATGGCAACGAACGCTTCTCGTGGACGTTGTATCGCGCCGACGACGAATACCCGAACAAAATTCCCAGCGATCAGGCTGACTTCACCGCGCTCCAGGCGCTCGAACTCGATCCCGACAGCCGGGAGTACTCGCGCATTGTCCGGAATGACACAGGGCGACGCGAAATGCGCTACTACGGGGCGGTCCGGGCGACCAAGTCGTGTCTCGAATGCCACTATCACCACACAATCAACGGAACGGCGACCGAGAACGGAACACTGTTGGGGATGGCGGCGATTGTGTTGCCCATCTCCAAAAACGACCGCTCGCTCGCCTGGAACAACGCCGTCCTGCTGTCGACCGCCATCGTCACGGTCTTTCTGGCGATGACCGCTTCGTGGGCGATTGTGCGCTACGTCATCGTCAAGCCGGTGCTGCATTTGCGGGAAGTGAGCGACGCCATCTCGCGGGGCAATCTCGACCGCCGGGCCGAGATCCGTACGGGTGACGAATTCGAAGAACTCAGTCAGGCTTTCAATCGCATGTTGCGCCACCTGGTGACCGTTCAGGAGGAGCTGCGCCAGGTGAATGGCGAACTCGACTCCAAGGTCGACCAGCTCGCCCGAGCCAACCTTCAGTTGTACGAACTCAACAACCTGAAGAACGACTTCATGGCGACGATGACGCACGAACTGCGCACGCCGCTCAACAGCATTCTGGGCTTCAGCGATGTGTTGGGAGGGGCCGACAATCTGACAGAACGGCAACAGCGGTACGTCAAAAACATTCAATCGTCGGGTAAAGACCTCCTGACGCTGATCAACGACATTCTCGACTTGGCGAAGATTGAAGCGGGCAAAATGGATCTGCACCTCGTCGAATTCACCATCGACGATCTGATGGAGCGACTCGCATCGATGATGCGACCACTCGCGGAACGCAAAAACATCGAACTCGCCTGTGTCTGCCAACCCGAATTGCCCGTATTTTCGCAGGATGCGGGGAAAATTCAGCAGATTCTGTACAACCTGTTGTCGAACGCGGTGAAGTTCACTCCCGAGGGGGGGCGGGTGGAATTGTCCGCTATTCCCGCCGATGCGGGAGCGTTCTGCGAATTGACCGTGGAGGACACCGGAGTGGGAATCCCGCTTGAAGACCAGGACTCGATCTTCGAGAAATTTCGGCAGGGGAACACGACGCCGGGGAGCGGCGCGAGTTCGCTGACCCGTGAATACGCGGGGACGGGGCTGGGGCTGTCGATCGTGAAGGAACTCACGAAGCTCCTGGGGGGCGAGGTGAGTCTGAAAAGCGAACTGGGGAAAGGCAGCCGCTTCACGATCCGACTGCCCGTGATTTTGAAGGTGGAACCGCGACCACTCGCCGAGGTGCTGTCACGACCGGTCGAGTCGGCACGCACGTCGTTGGGGGAACGGTCGACTCCCTCCCCGCGGGGAGGGGGGACGACAAGTTGAGTACGGGGCCTGAAACAGGAGACGCGTGTCGGAGTCCAGCGATGGAAGGGATCGTGAACTCACCCGGAGCGGTTCACGATCCTGTCCGCGTCAGGTGAATGTCAGCAAACAGAGTTCGCGGATGCTGCCGAGTCGGCGTTCGACGGTCCGGAGTGCCACGTCGAGCGCTGCGGCGATCTCGACATTCGTGTGACCCTGGATCTTCAACTCAGCGACGTCGCGAAGATCATCGTCCAAGGTGCCGAGGAGCGTGCCAAACAGGTCTCGGAGGATTGCGACGTGGTCGGGGCCGGCGGTCTGATCGACCGGATCGAACTCAGACAATGAGGTTCGTTTCGACCGTCCCCGCTTGAGTGCGCTTTCACTGCGAACCGCGCCGGCCGCCTTCTTGCGGGCGATCGTGAACAGCAGGCGGACGAGTTCGGTGCGATCGCGAAGCTGACCGTCGTCATCGGTGGCGACGTGTTTCATCAGACTGCGAAACGCGCTCACGGCGACATCTTCCGCGTCAAACGACGTTTGGGGGAATCCCCCCAGATTGCGACGCGCCTGTCGCACGACCCGTTCATAGTGGTCAGTGATAAAACGATTCAGCATGTCGCGATCGATGTGCGGCGACAGGGAATCAAATTGCGGTGTCGATTTCGCCATCGGCGCGGTGGGATTCTGAGAGCCACCAGAAATAGTGGCCCAAGGAGGGAACGTGAGCGACTGGCAGGGTTGCCAAGTATCTCACGTCGCCAGACTGGCGTCGAGTGACTTTGGTGAACTAGATTCGCGTGCATGACCACTGGAGGAACCAATTCCGAGTCGCGAGCGGGAGCGGGAGCGACCGATCCGTATCTGGCCTGGCGGCGGGAAATCGACCTGCGGGTCGACGCGTTCGAATGGGCGTGGAAGCGAACGCCGGTGCCGGCCATTGAGGATTTCGTGCTGAATCTTCCCGCGCCGCAACTGGGGATGCTGATTCGCGAACTCGTGGAGATCGATCTCTTCTACCGCAGGAATCGGGGGGAGGACCCGGTGGTCGCGATGTATACCGCGCGGTTTCCCCAGTACGCCGGCATGCTCCAGGAACTCGTTTGGAAACAAAAACCGACCGCCGATCTGTGCGAGCCACCCGGGCCGGGCGAGCGTGTCGGGGAGTTCGTTGTGGAACAACCGGTGGGGCACGGGGCGATGGGACTGGTGTTTCGGGCACGGAGGCGCGATGGGGGGGAACCAGTGGCGCTCAAGATATCGCGGTTTTCGCATGGCACGCACTGGAAGCTCGCGGAGCGGTTCAAGCGGGAGTCAGACCTGCTCTCCCGACTGAGGCACCCCCATATTGTCGAACATATCGCGTATGGCGTCTGGCAGCGATGGCAGTACTTCGCGATCGAGCTATTGCCGGGCCCGAGTCTGCGACAAATGATGAATGACCGGGGGGCGTTGCCTGTTCCCGAAGCGATTCGCTATGCGCGGGATTTGTTATCGGCCCTGCGTCATCTGGAGCGGGAACGAATTGTCCATCGGGATGTGCAGCCGGCGAACGCGATGCTCGACGCGAGGGGCAAACTGAAGCTGATTGACTTCGGATTGGCGCGGTCGCTGGTGGGAGATGAGAATCTCTCGTCGACCGGTCGCTTGATGGGTGTCCCCGAATATCTGTCCCCCGAGGCGCTCGCCGCCTCCCGTAGTGATGTGGGGTACGAGACGGATGTTTTTTCGGCCATGTGTGTACTGTATCACCTGTTGGCTGGCGTTCCGCCGTTCCCGACCAGAGAACGGGAAGAAGAAACCGAAACCTCTTCGTTGGCGGCGCGACCGTTGCGGACGATTCGTCCATCGATCCCGCGCGACGTGGAAACACTGGTGCGACGCGCGCTCTCTCTCAATCCGGTCGATCGGATTTCGTCGTCCGTGGAACTGTCGGATGAACTTCTCCGGCACCAGCGGTGCGAGCCGGTGCACTGTCATGACTATGGGATCCTCGAGACCTTGGGACGGAAGATCCGGGGCTGGAAGCGGATTCTGGCGCGCGACCGAGACTGAGATTCGACTTCGCCCGCCCTTTGGGGTTCTCGAGAGTGCCCGGAAGCCCCTATGGCCAGCCCTTCCAACAGGATCATTTGATCCCATTCAGCAGCTTGCTTGACGCCGATGGTGCGGATGGCAGCTCAGTGTTCTCACGAGCACGTTGGCCCTCCCACCCGGCCTGGGTGATTCCGTTTTGCTCTTCCCCGGGATTGCGCCCGGGCGGCGTGGCGGTGTCAGTTCGACAAACCTCTCTGGCCACAGCCGTCAAAAACCCGTAGACTCCGCCCCCCAGTCACGATTTCGCCAGGGACGGTGCGGATGTCATGGAGAGTTTGAAGGTCGACGCGCTGATCATCGGTGGCGGAGTCGCCGGTTTGTGGACGCTTGACGCGCTGCGCCGATCGGGGCGTTCGGCGATGCTCATTGAAGGTCATCGCCTGGGGGGCGGGCAGACGATCGCGTCCCAGGGAATTCTCCACAGCGGACTCAAGTACTCGCTGGCGGGTGTCCTGACGAATGCCGCCCGCGAGGCGCGTGAAATGCCTGTGTTGTGGCGACGCTGCATTGCCGGGGAGACCGAACCCAATCTGTCGGCGGTCGCGGTTTCGTCTGAGTCGTTTCATCTGTGGGGAACACACAGCGCTTCATCCCGCATCGGCCTGCTGGGGGCCCAGCTCGGTCTCAAGGTGACACCCAAAAGCGTGCCCCGCGCCGAGTATCCCACGGTGCTTCGCGACTGTCCCGGTTCGGTGTTCCGGGTCGACGAACAGGTCATCGCCCCGGCGTCATTGGTCGCCGCCCTCGCGGAACCCCATCGGGACGTGATCGTTCGGGTCGATCCGGCCACGGAAGTTGAATTCGAAACGACGGCACCAGGGGTTGTCCGCCGGATCTACCTGCACGCCGCCCGACGTAATCTGACGGTGCGCGTCGAACCCCGGTCGGTGATTCTGACGGCAGGGAAGGGGAATGGAATATTGCGGTCCCGACTGGGACTGGACACGGGCGCGATGCAGTTGCGGCCGTTGCACTATGTGCTGTTGCGCGGGGATCTTCCCGAGTTCCATGGTCACTGTGTCGATTTGAATCGGACGCGGGTCTCGATCACATCGTCACGCGATCAGAACAACCGCGTTGTCTGGCAGGTTGGCGGACAGATTTCGGAAGATGGCGTTCGCATGGACGCCGAGTCACTGCTGGAATTGACCCAGTCGGAACTTCAGGCGGTGATGCCCGGACTGGATCTTTCGAAAACGGAATGGACCACCTGCCGGGTCGATCGGGCCGAGGGTACGACGCGGGGCGGAGCCCGGCCAGACTCGTATCGACTGCTTCAGGAAGGGAACGTGCTGTCCGCGTGGCCGACCAAACTCGTATTGGCACCACAACTCGCCGCTGCGATCCTGGAGCAGATGCCAGCCAGCGCCGCCAACTCGCCCGCCACGTCACTCGACGTATTACGACACTGGCCCCATCCCGAAGTCGCCAGCCCGGCGTGGGAGGAGATCCGAAACTGGTTGCCCTACCGTCGGCGGCCCGCGCGGCGGAACGCGGCGTGATCCGTGGGAGGCAGTCGATGATTTCGCGTGTATTGGGGAATACGGGACTTTCCATCAGTCCAGTCGGGTTTGGCGCGTTCAAGATCGGCCGCAACGAAAAAATCAAATACCCGCAACCGTACGACCTGCCAGACGAACTGGCGGTCTCGCGACTGTTGAATGGGGTGCTGGATCTGGGAATCACTCACATCGACACCGCGCCCGCGTATGGCTTGAGTGAAGAACGAATCGGCCGATCATTGGCAAGCCGTCGACAGGAGTTCGTCCTTTCGACAAAGGTGGGGGAGATCTTCGAAAACGGCGAATCCCGCTACGACTTTGGCAAGACGGCGGTCCGGGAGAGCGTCGAGAGGAGCCTGAGGCTGTTAAGGACGGAGATTCTCGACATCGTGTGCATCCACGCTCCCGCCGACGACTTGCGAGTCCTGCGTGAAACAGCCGTCGTCGAAACACTGAAAGATCTTCAACGGGCGGGATCGATTCGCGCGATTGGGTTTTCGGGCAAGACCGTGCCGGCCGCGCTCGAAGCACTCGACTGGGCCGACCTGTTGATGGTCGAGTATCACGTGAACGACCGATCGCACGCCAGCGTCATCGCGACGGCGTGCGATCGTGGCATCGGGATTCTCGTGAAAAAAGGACTGGCATCGGGGCACCTGCCCGCCGATGTGGCGATACCCTTTGTCCTGAACACGGCCGGTGTGACAGGGCTGGTTGTGGGGGGATTGTCACTGGAACACATTCGCCACAACGTCGAAATCGCCGCCGTTTGCAAATCGCAAGAATTGGAACCGCCGGTGGCCAGGATTGACTGACCGCACGCAGGTCAGGCATTCCACGGAGTGCGGTTCGTCCTCAATCCCGACAAATCGCGAACGCCTCAATTTCGATCAGCAGGTTTTCAAATGCGAATCCCGAGACACGGATCGCGGTCACTGCGGGGCCGGGGTCGGGATAGAATTCGCGTTGCACGCGGTCGATCGTCCTGCGGGTTTCCGCGATCTGCTTCCAGTCGCCATCGCAGTGGTAGTAGATATACAGCTTGGCGACGTCCCGCTCGTCCAGCGAACCTTCCGCCAGCACGTTGCGGATGAACTGAAAGACGTTGCGAGTCTGCGTCTCCATGTCGGCCCCGACCGCTTTCGCCTGGTTGTCCGCCGAGATCTGACCGCCAATGAACGCGTACTTGCCGATCCGCCACCCCTGTGTGAACTGCGTGTTGGGAATGCTCCAGTCCCAGTGGTTTTCGGGCTGCAGACGCTGCTTGTCTTCCCCCAGCATCCCGATCCCTTCGACCTGAATCAACTCGGTCGAATTCGGGAACCCGGTGATCCGCAGACCAGCGCCGGCCGCCGAAGGAACCGACATATACCGCCGACGGACGTTGGTCATTTTCTCCCAGTAATCGGTCACCTCCCGCCCTTCACCAAAGAACCGGAAGTACGTGTTCTGCCGCATGAGGCTGTGCCGATCTCCCCCACCAGCGCGCAGCATCGTGTCGAGATTGCGAAACGCATGGTCGGTCTGAATCTCAATGTCGCCGACCCCTTGAACCTGTCCTGTTGAATCAAGCGAACGCTGGCCACCGATGAACAACATGTCGCCGACCTTCCACCCCTGGGAAAAAAGCGACGGTTTCGCCCAGTTCCAATGACCTACAGGGGCCAGACGTTCTCTCGGTTCACCCACCACCGCCCAGGCGTCGATTTGAATCAAGGCTCCCGGAATGTCGAGACCGACCCGCGTTTCGGTCGTCGTCGGGCCAGGTTCTGAAAAATACTCACGTCGGACCGCGTCAATCTTCTCCAGAAACTGCGCGACCGCCGCGTCGTCTCCTTCGCATTGAAAATAGATGTTGTGCTTGACGACATCCTTCAGGTCGGCCCCCACCTGGGCCAGAGTGTCCTTGAGCAATTCGAACACGCGCGTGGTCTGGAGGACAATGTCATTCCCGACAACGTTCCCCGCGTGGTCCAGCGACATCAAGCCACCGACCAGAACGAGGTTCCCCGCCCGGACGGCGTGTGTCCCTCTCAGCGATTCCCCTGGCTCAATCCGTGAGGTGTAGAAACTGGTTGGCATGAATCGTCTCCTGAAATGCGCTGACAGAACATTGCGGATCTTCCGCGACACGCGGGCCGCAGGCCCTCACTCTCCCAACAACCGCTCGCTCAACTCCAGCAAACTGCTACTGTGCCGTGACTGGTCCGCCGCCAGCCGATCCAGAT
This sequence comes from Planctomicrobium piriforme, assembly GCA_945860955.1. Lineage (GTDB taxonomy): Bacteria > Planctomycetota > Planctomycetia > Planctomycetales > Planctomycetaceae > UBA10511. Next base: position 14,985 of record CAMATH010000118.1, on the reverse strand, counting down.
CCTCATCGTAACCCAGTCGGCGGGCCAGGTAGTTGTATTCTTCCGTGTGCCCTTCGGGAACCGTCAGGTCGCGGGCGTTGCCCCGCACCACCCGCAGCGCCCCGATCAACTGCCGCAGGAAGTTGTACGCCTCGCACAGTTTGACGGCGTCGTCGGCGGAGATCACTCCCGCCTGTTCCAGGGCGGCGACCGCCTGCAGGGTATTCGTCAATCGCAACTGCGGTTGCTTTGGGCCGTGCGTGATCTGCAACCCCTGCACAAGATACTCGACATCGACCAGTCCCCCTGGACTGAGTTTCGCGTTGAACATCCCCGCCGTCACCAATTGTCTCAACTGACGCTGGCGCATCCCCCGCATCGCCCCAACATCGAACTTGCCCGAGGTGTAAATCATCGCGTCGCGCAGGGTGACAATCTCCGCCCCGAGCGCGGCGTCTCCCGCGATCGGGCGAAGCTTCACGAGCGCCTGCCGTTCGTAGGGCCAGGCCGGCCCGTCGGGACTGAAATAGTTTTCGAACGCGGGGACCGAGACCGCCAGACTCCCCGCGCGACCGTAGGGACGCAACCGCAAATCGATTTCAAAAATCCCCTCGCGGTGCGCCCGAATCGCCTGCGTCACCAACTCGACCAGCTTGATGTAGTACTCCGTGACACTGATGATATTCGGTCCTGTTGTCTTCCCCTCGCCCTGGTACACGAACATCAGCTCGATGTCCGACGCATAACCCAGCTCGCTGCCACCGCATTTCCCCAACGCGCAGACCGACCATGGGCACGGTTGCCCCGCTTCATCGACCGGCGAACCGTAGTCTGCCCGCAGCTCCGCCAGGCACAGGAGGCACGCCTCCCCGACCGTCACCTCGGCGACGTCGGTCAGTTCCTCTGAAAACTGCGAAAACTCGACAATCCGCCCCAGAATGTGCCGCATGTCCACCCGGAACATCTCGCGGTCTTTGAACGCGTTGAGAACGATGCGTCGGGAGGCAGAATCCGCCGCCTGGCTGATCGACTTCCGCAGTTCCGATTCCAGTTCAGCACGTGACCGGGGACGCTCCAGCAGCTTGACGTCGCGCAGAATGGGAAACAGATTCGCATGCTGCATCCGCAAGAAGTCGGTCCAGAGAAAATCACTCACGCCCAACAGCCGGGCGAGCGCTTCGAGAACATCCGACTGTTCCAGCGACGCCAGTTCCTCAGCCCAGTCGCCACGGGCGAACAGTTGCGCGATAAAATCGCGAAAGTGCAATAGCGCCCCTTCCGGATTGGGCGAGCGCGGCAACAGGTGCGTGAAGTGCTTGATCAGCACCATCGTCGCCTGCAATTCCCACAACCGTTGCCGGTCGCTGATCTTCTGGCCCTGAGCATCGGTCACATACAGCGTGTCGTGAACCTGATTCCCCTCAGACAGCACCCGCACCTGCGCGATATACACTCCCGACAACAAAAGCGCGTTGGTCAGTTCATAGAGGAACCCGATCGTGTCCTGCCCCTCGATCAAGAGTTCCGTGTACTGGTCCGAAACCGCGTTGTCGATCTTGATATCAATGGGATACAGAATCTGCTGCGTCTCCGCGGGCATTGTCCGCAATGTCGACGCGACACGTTTCAAGACCCGTCCCTGCGCCTCGTCGCGTTGACCGGCCTGAAGCAGTTTCAGCAGTTCCTGCAGATCGCGCGCGTAGTTTTTCCACACGTCGGCATCGACCGGACCGCGGGTCGAATGCACAACGAACACGTCGACAATCTTCTGCCGGGAGTCTTCGCTCGACTCGCGACTGGCGGAGGCATCGGGACGATTCAACGGCCTGCGGAACGCTTGCCGCGTCCAGGCGGGCCGGGTCGCGGGCTTCTTGGAGGGCGACGAGCGTGTCGGGGCCATCGGGGCGTAGGTGAAGACCTGTCCTTCGACAATGTCGAACCCGTACACCAGCAGCAACCCGGAAATCAGCGACAGTTCCCCCAGGTAGTCATATCCGACAATGGTCACCCGCCAGTCGTCTCCGTCGGCAACCGCTTCCACCGTCACCGGCTGACTTTGCGTGACACGGTCGGCGAGGATTGCGTGCCGTTCGATGTCCGGTTCCGTGAACGCCTTCGAATAATCCCCCCGCAGCCGGGAGAGATGGCGATTGAGTGTCGGTTTTTCGTCTTCGCTGACCTGTTCGCGAACTTTGTCGCGATCCCCCAGATAGCGGTTGTAGACTCTGCGGACTCCCTCGCGATGTTTCTGATAATGCTGCAGGAATTGCGCGCTGGTGGGAAAGTCGAGCCGTCGCGCGAGGTACGCCAATTCCGCTTCATCGCGCGGCAATTCGTGCGTCTGTTTGTTGTGCATCAACTGCAACGCGTGTTCGACCGTCCGCAGGAACACATATCCGTCACTGAGCAGCCGGTATTCGTCGGCATGCAGAAAGCCCATGTCGGCCAGACGCACCAGCGCGTCGAGCGTGTTGAAACTGCGCACCTCGGGCCTATTTCCGCCGTGAACCAGTTGCAAGTACTGCACGGTGAATTCGACGTCGCGAATCGACCCTTCCCCCAGTTTCACCTCGCCCCAGAGCCGGCCTTTTTTCTGCAGGTCGGCTTCAATTTTCCGTTTCATCTCGCGAACGCTGTCGCGAACCTGTTCGGGCGGATTTTGAAACAGGAACGGAGCCGCCCGCTTGAGAAAGTCGTTCCCCATCGCCAGATCGCCGGCGATCACCCGGGCCTTCAACATCGACTGCTTCTCCCACAGTCGGGCGTGCTGTGCGAGGTAGTTCAAATGCGCGTCGACCGCGGAGACCAGTTCCCCCGATCGGCCCCAGGGACGCAGCCGCATGTCGACCCGATACATGAAACCGGCCGCCGAGACCCCCGTGAGCGCCTTGATCAGCTTCTGCCCGACCCGCCAGTGCGACGACGAATTGTTCCCCGAGAGAAACAGCAGGTCGATATCGGAACTGTAATTGAGTTCCTCACCCCCGAGTTTCCCCATCGCGATGACGCAGAACCCTTCCTCGGCTCCTCCCGAATCGCCATAGGCATGGGTCAGGCAGGCACGGGTGAGCGCGTCTGCCAATAGCGATAGTTGCACGGTCACCCGCCGCAAGTCGAGCAGCCCAAAGAAATCGCAGACTCCAATACGCAACAGCTCCCAGCGCTGAAATCGGCGGAGCGCGTCGATCTGCAGTTCAGGATCGGTGATTCCCCGCAACACCCCTTGTGCCTCGATATACAACTGCTGCACGCTCTTGAGGTCGGCCAGCCGCTTCTGTTCCATCAGGCGGTCGAGATACCCCGGATTGCACAGCAGAATGTCGGTGAGAAACTGGCTCCCGACGAACAGCCGGATCAGAATCTCGATCCCGCGGGGGTTCGCCGCCAGCGTCTGGAACAGCTTGGGCCGATCGGGAACGCTCTGCACAAAGCGTTCAAAATTGAGCAGGGTATGATCGGGCTGGGCGGCGTCGGAGATCGACAGGAGCAGTGTTGGCAGGACCGCGGCGCAGGCGGCTGGATCTCCCGCCCCCGTCAGGCACAATCGCAACCGGTCGCGGGCGGCGCGAAGTTCGCGAAATCCCACCGGACGCAACGACTCAATCACCCGCGGATCGTCTCCCGGCAATTTCAGCAGATCGTAGCAGTCGGCGTAGCTCGCGCTCTCGGAGGGCATGAGTCAATCCGGTCCATCGGCCGGCACCTGGTGAGAAACGAGTAAGAGACGAATTGGAACCGTGACGCTCGCAATTTACACAGCGCGGGCGGCGGCCGCCTCGCGACGGGCCAACTCCAGATCCGACTCCACCATCATACGGGCCAGATCGGCCAGCGCGACGCGCGGCTTCCACCCCAACTTTTCCCGCGCCTTCGTCGCGTCACCCAGCAAGGTCTCGACTTCAGCCGGGCGGTAAAACGCCGGGTCGATCACCACGTACTTCTTCCAGTCGAGATCTAGACAACCAAACACCTCATCGAGAAATTCTCGGACGGAATGCTGTCCCCCCGAAGCGATCACGTAATCGTCTGGCTCGGGCTGTTGCAGCATCAGCCACATCGCCTCGACGTAATCCCCCGCGAACCCCCAGTCACGCCGGGCGTCGATATTTCCGAGCCGCAGTTCGTGCTGCAGTCCCAGCTTGATCCGTGTGGCGGCCAGAGTGATCTTACGGGTGACGAACGCCTCCCCCCGTCGGGGAGATTCGTGATTGAACAGAATGCCACTGCACGCGAACATTCCATACGCCTCGCGGTAGTTGATCGTCTGCCAATGGGCGTACACCTTGGCGCAGGCGTACGGGCTGCGGGGATGGAACGGGGTTCGTTCGTTCTGGGGAGACTCGACCGCTTGACCGAACATTTCGCTGGACGACGCCTGGTAAAACCGCACCTGTTTGCCAGAGCGGTTCTGGAACTGGCGAATCGCTTCGAGAATTCGCAGAACCCCCAGGCCGGTGACGTCGACGGTGTGAATGGGAATTTCAAACGACAGTTTGACGTGGCTTTGGGCTCCTAAATGGTAGACCTCGTCGGGCTGGGCCTGATCGAGAATCTCAGAGAGGTTCGACGCATCGGAAAGATCGCAGGGGTGAAATGTCACCCGGGGATCCACGGGGAGTCCGTACCGCAGGTAGGGAGCCAGTCCGTGCAGGACATAGCCTTTTGTGAGCAGCAGTTCAGTGAGGTACGATCCATCTTGACCACTGATGCCGGTTATGAGGGCGACGCGACCGTTGGAATTCACACTTTCTCTCCGGCGGGGGGATCCCGCATGGGCGCGACGGTACGCCGAACAAATCTCAACGTCAAGTGAGTTGACGTCGGCGACGGGGTCGATAGAATGGAGTTCTTGTTTGGCTCCGTAGCTCAGTCGGTTTAGAGCGCTGGCCTGTCACGCCAGAGGTCGCGGGTTCAAGTCCCGTCGGAGTCGCTTCGAGAATCGTCGGTGTTCCCGTTTGGGGACACCGACGATTTTTTTTACCTGTCGATCGGGTTTGGTTGTTGTCGTTGAAATTGACTACGGAAAGGTTCTCACACTTCGCGAGAATCGACGTCTCAATCCGCAGACTTCAGTTCGCCGAGCAGCTCAGCCAGCGCGTCGACCAGTCGATCAATCTGGGCGACCCCGTTGTAAAGATGCGCCGAGACACGCACGAACCGTCTCCCGCGCCAATTGACAATCGGCGCTTCGATCTGAAATCGTCGCCACAGTTCGTGCTGCATCTGATGGGCGTGGGGCGACTCGGGTTCCGGAACATACGCCGGCAGCGGGAGCGAGATCATCGTCGAATACCAATCGACGGAATCCGGAACCATCGGTTCCAATCCCGTGAGTCCGACAATTCGATTCCGGGCGTAGCGGACCAGCTCATGGGAATAGTGTTGAAACACCCCGACACCGGATCGCGGGCCGTCCCAGTCGGTTGAATCGGGAGCCGTCAGTCCCGACAGAAAATCGATCGCCGTCGGGACCGCCAGAAACGCGGCCGGGTCGCGGGTTCCCAGCCAGTTGAACGGGTCGAGCCACGAACTGGTCCGTCCCGAAAGACTGTTGCCCCAACTGACAATCGTCGGTTCGATGCGCGATTGCCAGCGCGGATGAACGTAGAGAAAACCGGACCCAAACGGAGCCGAGAGCCACTTGTGCAGACTGGCGCAGTAGAAATCGCAGCCCAGCCGATCGATGTTGACCGAGACGGCGGCGGGGGCGTGCGGACCGTCGATGCAGACGGCGATCCCTCGTTTTTTGGCCTGTTTGCAAATCGCATCGACAGGGAGCACGACCGCGGTGGGAGACGTGATGTGGCTGATGACGACCATGCGAGTTCGGTCGGTCGCGAGAGCGAACAATGCGTCGACCACTTGCTGTTCGGTCTCGAATCGCTCGGGAAGGGACTGCACCACCAGCTCGGCACCGGCCTCTTTGCAGCGTTGTCTCCAGATCCTTAGAACCGCGCCGTATTCGTGGTCGTTGGCGAGAATCTGATCGCCCGGTTTGAGCGGAAACCCCTCGGCGACCACGTTCATCGCGAATGTGGCATTGTCGACGAACGCGAGTTGCCGACCCGCGGTCCCGACGAATTTCCCCAACTGATCCCGGGCAAGGTCGAGCTGGTCTTCCATCTGCCGCAGGAAGAAGTCCATCGGCTCGCTTTCGAGCTTTTGGGACCATTCGTTTCGAGCCGCCAGAACCACGTGGGGAGACGGGCCGAATGAGCCGTGATTGAGGTAGGCGACACCCGGCCGAACCGGAAACTTGTCACGCCACTCCGAATGGGGCGCGGGGGGACCGAATGGCGACACCATGAAATTCCCAGCGGGGATTGTCGACTGAAGGGATGGGCCGTCCGTGGCCTACCGAAGATTGAAACGTCAAAGAACGCACCAGCGGAAGCCGACCGCCAGTGCGATGCGACTTCCGCCGTTGTATTGACGCCGCGCGACGCGAACTACTTCTTGGCAGCGGCTTTGCCGGCTGCCTTGCCTGCCGCCTTGCCAGCGGCTTTTCCGCCCTTGGCGTCGCCCGCTTCTTCCTTCTTCTTGACCTTTTTCTTGGTCGAGATCTTGATCACCCGGGTCTTGGGGAGACCGATCGGGCTGATCCCTTCGCGCCAGGTTTCCTGGGCCTTCATCTGGTCGACGCGCTCTTCACGCTTCAGAACATTGCGCGAACGGACCAATCGCCCCTTCCGCTTCAGACTCTTGTCAATCGCCACGCCGCACACTCCCAGGGTTCCCTCCGGGCGCCGCCGCGGCAGGAACGCGCTTCCACGAATGCAAACAAGACGAACCCGCACCGGCATGGTGTGGATTCGTAAACCGAATTCGGCATTCTAGTTATCGTGGCCATCGGATGCAACCGCGAGGATGGGTCGATATACTCTGATGCGTTCATTGGAGATTCCCGCATGCTGAGTCTACCTGGCCAACCCCACTGGAACTGTGAGGGAGTTTCCCGCCGCGAGTGGCTGCGCGTCGGAGGATTGGGGGCGTTTGGGTTGTCTCTCCCGCGACTGCTGTCGGCCCGGGCTTTGGCCGCTCCTGCCCCGCCGGCGGTCGCCCGATCGAGTTTTGGCCGGGCCCGGTCCTGTATCGTTCTGTTCATGTTCGGAGCGCCGGCTCACCAGGATCTGTGGGATCTCAAGCCTCACGCTCCCTCGGGAATCCGGGGCGAGTTCCAGCCGATCCCGTCGAGTGTTCCGGATGTGTTTGTCGGCGAACACCTCCCCAAACTCGCCCAGCGGGTTCACGAGTTCGCGCAAATCCGGTCGGTCACCCATCTCGACAACACCCACACCGTCGCGATGCATCACATGCTGACCGGGCGCCGGCATGTGCGCCCCGCGACAAATCCCCAAAACGCCCCCGACGACTTCCCCTGTTTTGGCGCAGTGGTAAACCACGAGGAACGAAAACGCAACCGCCGGCCCCAGTCCCCCCACCCGGGGGCACAGAGTCTGCCCGCCGCCATCAGTCTGAATGCCCCCGCCAACCAGGTGTCGGCCAACAATCACATTTTCCCGGGTTTCTTCGCAGGCTTCCTGGGGGGCGGGTACGACCCGATGTTCGTCCCGCAGAATGCCAACGCGGCCGATTTTCGCCCGCTCCCCCCGGTCGACAGCGCCAGTCGGCTTCTCAGTCGGCAGGCACTGCTGTCCCACGTCGAACAGGAACTCTCCCGGGTCGAACGGACCAAAGCGGTCCGTGAATTGACCGGAGAATATGCCAAAGCGTTCGACGTGCTGACCACTCCTGAAGTCCGCCGGGCGTTCGCGCTCGAGGACGAGGCGGTCGAAACGCGCGACGCGTACGGCCGCACGCCGTTCGGCCAGGGATGCCTGCTCGCCCGCCGGCTGGTCGAACGCGGTGCCCCGCTCGTGACGGTTAATTGGGAGCGGGACGACGCCTACTGGGACACCCACGCCAAGAACTTCATCGACCTCAAAGGAAAACTCTGCCCGAATCTCGATCAGGGGTTTTCCACGCTACTCGACGATCTGAAACAGCGGTGCCTGCTGGACGACACGCTGGTCGTGTGGCTGGGGGAGTTTGGCCGAACGCCGCAGATCAATGCCAACGCCGGCCGCGACCACTGGGCCGCATGCAACACGGTCCTCTTGGCGGGGGCGGGAATCGCCGGCGGCGCGGTGTATGGTTCTTCCGACCGCTTGGCGGCCTATCCCGCGTCAAACGCGGTGACTCCCGACGACCTCGCCGCCACCGTGTACCACTTGCTGGGTATCGACCGCGAGCAGACTCTCTACGACCCCCTCGGCCGTCCCTGGCCACTGTGCCAGGGGGAACCGGTTTGGGACATCATCGGCTGAGTCCGCGCGTCAACCGCGGAAGAACAGCAGCGACACCAGCACAAAAATCGGAATGAGAATTCCGCCCGAATAGAGCATGTAGCCGAAGAAGCTGGGCATCTTCACGCCGTTCTCTTCCGCGATCGCCTTCACCATGAAATTCGGACCATTCCCGATATAGGTGTTGGCTCCCATGAACACCGAACCGCATGAGATCGCCGCCAGCAGCTTCCAGCCGATCTCTTGTTTCAGGAATTCCGCCAGGTAGGACCCTTCGACCGGCACGTCGTGAATTCCACACGCGGTGGCGGCGAATGCGATGTAGGTGGGGGCGTTGTCGAGGACGCTGGAGAGCGCTCCACTGACCCAGAAGAATTGCCACGGCTCACGGACTCCCAACTCCCCACCCCGGGCGTTGAGAATCTGTAACGCAGGGGTCATGGTGACGAAGATTCCAATAAACAGAATCGCCACTTCCAGGATCGGACCGAACGTGAATTTGTTCGATTCTTGAATCGCTTTTGAAGTCAGAAAGTACGAAGCGATCGCGAGGCCGGCGGTCAATCCCTGGGGGACATACTGGGGCCACTCTTCACCCCCAAATCCAATCCGCTGGCCGGCACAGAATACCACCGCCACCACCCCGGCCAGCAGGCCCAGGTTGTGCAATCCCAGCACCCGTAGCGGTTCGTGTTTCTGGACTTCTTCAAGCTGCGAGCCAGGACGTTCCAGCTCTTCTTTGTTGAAGACTTTCTGATCCCAGATGTTGAAGATCACCAGCAACAGCGTGTTCACAAACGCCCACTGCTTCCATAACGACAGGGTCTGCAGGAACGGAACCCCCTTCAGGAACCCGAGAAACAGAGGGGGATCTCCCAACGGGGTCAGCAAACCACCACAGTTCGAGACGATGAAAATGAAGAAGACCACGATGTGCGCCTTCCTCGTACGCGACGCGTTGGCGCGCAGCAGCGGCCGGATCAGCAGCACCGAGGCACCGGTGGTTCCGACCAGATTCGCGATGACGGCGCCAAACGCCATCACGCCAGTGTTCACCAGCGGCGTCCCCGAGAGCGAGCCTTTCACATAGACCCCCCCGCTGATGATATACAGCGCCCCCAGCAGGCAGACGAACGACAGGTATTCATGCAGCGACTCGTGCAGGGCGTGGGCTCCGCGCGAGCCGAACATCCCCCACAACACCCCCACGACCGGCAGCGACAGTCCCAGCGCGATGATCGCCTTGTTCCGGTTGTGTTCCCACCAGTGGCTGGCGAACAATGGCAGCAGGGCGATACACCCCAGCAATCCCAGAAACGGAAAAACCGACCAGATCGGGAGTTCATTCCCCAGTTTGGGACCGTCGTCGCCACCTTCGGCCCCGACGGCGACGCTGGCGACCAGCACCGGCACAAGTGCCAGGAATACGGCCCTGAAATGCGAACACGCTCGAACGATCATGGATCAGGTCTGACGAGAGGATTGGGGAACCGCGGCCCCCGCCACGACGGGGCGCTGGGGCTGGTGATTTCGGTCGCGTGGAATCGGAAGTGAGCGCCGACAGAGCTTAGGGTCTGGCTCGGTCAAATGCACGCGCGGTTCGGTGCCAGGGCAAACCAACTCGGTGGTAAACTCGTTCCCAAGGTCTCCTTGGGAACGAGCCCTTCCGAAGCTCTGCTTCGGGCGACAGACAATTCAGCGGCGGCGTCAACACTCTTTGCGATACTCGTCACGAAGCAGAGCTTCGTGACGATGCGTTCCCAAGCAGAGCTTGGGAACGAGAGCTACGAGAGCTTGGGATCGAGAGCTAGTGACATTCAACTGACGATTGCTCGCGGCGACAGTTTTGACGATGCTACCAATCGCGTGAGATTCCGCGCTCCCCACCGCTGGCCCCGTTGCACCGACCCGACTTCGCCATGCCGACGAACTTCCTGTCTTCGAAACGTCTTTGTTTCTGTCTGTCGCTCCTGTGCAGTTGGGCCACGGCAGTCCCGTTGTGCGCCGCTGAAGAGGTGACCAAGGCCCCGACCGGAATCGCGAAACGGATCTCCTGGACGACGTCGCGGGTCATCGGCCGGCCCGATCCTCCGTTGCCGTTCCAGGCGGTTCGGGCGTTTCCCAACCTGCCGCTGGAGTTTCCGCTTCACATCATCGCCGAGCCAAACGGGGCGGTTGGGTCCCCGGCGGGACGCCCCGAACGGATCTTCATTGTCGAACAGAAGGGGCGGATCATCGTCTTCCCCAACGACCCAGCCGTCAGCGATCGGGTGACGTTTGTGTCGATTGAAGATCACGACACGTACGGCATGACGTTCCATCCCCATTACGCGACCAACCGGTTCGTGTACGTCTTCAGCAATGGTCCGCAATCGGATCCGAAAGAGCGGTTCAATCGCATCACCCGCTTCACTGTGCGGAACGAAGCCCCCCACGATTGCGACCCGGCCAGCGCCCACATCATTATCGAATGGGCTTCGAACGGGCATAACGGGGGGGACATGGCGTTCGGTCCCGATGGCATGCTGTACGCGTCGGCGGGGGATGGGACGACCGATTCCGACACGAATCTCACCGGCCAGAAAATCAGCGATCTCGTTTCCGGAATGCTGCGGATCGATGTCGATCATCCCGCCCCCGGCATGAACTACGCGATTCCCTCCGACAATCCGTTCCTGAAGATTCCAGGGGCGCGGGGCGAACTGTGGGCGTACGGTTTTCGCAATCCGTGGCGGATCCATTTCGATCCGCAGGGCAACCTCTGGTGCGGCGACATCGGCCAGGATCAATACGAGATGATCGAACTGGTTCAGAAGGGGGACAACTACGGCTGGAGCGTGATGGAAGGGGGCCACCCATTTTATCTGGAGCGGGAACGGGGGCCGACCCCGATTCAAACCGCCGCCATCGTACATCCTCACTCCGAGGCCCGCTCGATCACCGGAGGGGTCACCTACCAGGGAAAACGGCTCGAAGGCTTGAAGGGGGCGTACATCTACGGTGATTATGGGACCGGCAAGATCTGGGCGGCCCGCGCCGCCCAGGGCAAGGTGATCGACCTGCGGGAAATCGCCGACACCCCGTACCAGATTCTGGGATTCGGAATCGACGCGGCAGGGGAGATCTACTTCGTCGACTACAGTGGCAAAGCGGTCTACACGTTGGAACCGGTCCCCCCGGCGACGACCACTCCCCCGCCCTTTCCCCGGCGTTTGAGCGAAACCGGACTGTTCACCGATGTCGCGAAAAATCAGGTCGACCCGGCCCTCATCCCGTATTCGGTCAATTCACCCCTGTGGTCCGACGGCGCTCACAAGGAACGTTTCCTGGCGTTGCCCGGAGAGTCGCAAATCGAATTCTCCGAGAAAGAAGCGTGGAAGTTCCCCGAGGGAACCGTCCTGGTCAAAAGCTTCGCGCTCGATACGGAGGAGGGAAATCCCGCGTCACGCCGGCGGGTTGAAACCCGGGTGATGGTGATCCAGCAGAACGAATGGGTCGGTTACTCGTACCGCTGGAACGACGAGCAGACTGATGCGGAACTGGTCGCCTCGGAAGGGGCCGACCAGCCGTTCGAGATTCGCGATCCTTCAGCGGCCGGTGGAAAACGGACGCAGACCTGGCACTATCCCAGTCGTGCCGAGTGCATGGTCTGCCACAGCCGGGCGGCCGTTTATGTGCTGGGCGTCTCGACCGCGCAGCTCAACAAAGTCCACGATTACAACGGCGTGAAGGCGAATCAGCTCGACACGTTCGAACACCTGGGGCTGTTCAAGCCGGCTGCGGACCAGAAAGAGGGGACGTCGTTGAAGCTGTCGCAACGTCCCGCGGACTTGTCGAGACTCCCCGATCCCTTCGATGCCACCGCGGAACTGGAAGCGCGGGTGCGGTCTTATCTGCATGCCAATTGCGCCCACTGTCATGTGGAAGCGGGGGGCGGGAACGCCGCGATGGAGCTGGCGTTTAAGACTCCGACCGACAAATCCAGGATTGTCGACGTCGCGCCGCTGCACGATAAGTTCGGCATCCCCGACCCCCGGCTCATCGCCCCCGGGGCACCCGAACGGTCGGTGATGCTGAAACGCCTCACGCAGCGCGGCAAGGGGCAAATGCCCCCGCTCGCCGTCTCGCGGGTCGACACTCAGGCAGTGGATTTGCTGAAGGAATGGGTACTGAAGCTGAAGTGAATCTATTGCGCGGCCTTGCGCAATAACCGCAACGCGGACTCAACCAGCATCTCTCCCGATCCCGCCTGCAATGCGGAATTTGTCACTTCGTAACTTCCCTGAGCGTACGCCGGCCGGTTCGGGATGTAGAAGGCCTCGACGAAATTCGACAGCTCGACCACAAGCGTTGTCTTGAACGGCGAGCCTTGTTTGATCGCCAGCCCCAATTCGACAAACACCTCTCCCGGCAGACAGACAATCGCCAGTTCGTCGCCCACGCAAATCGCGTGAACTTCCACTGGCAGTGTTGGTCCAATGCCGGCGAGCCGATGGGTCAAACCGGTGTTGATCCACTTCTCCGGCGGCGCGCTGGGTGTCTTGTGCAGGTACTGATCGAGCATGATCCGTTTGTACGCCGCCACCTGATCCAGAAAGTCGGCCTTCTGCCCCGCTTGAATCGCCGACAGTAGCAGTTGCGACTCCTTCACCTCGGCGGCACTCGGTTCCTGCAATGGCACGTGAACCACCTCCGAGACCACACGCAGTCGCGGGGATTCGATCGTCCTGGTCGTCGGGAGCGCGGCGACAATGGTCTGGCCGAGCGATTGGCCGATGAAATCGGTCTTATTGCGCTCCTTGCTCGCCGGGTTCACATGGTTGATGTCACCACAACAGCCCAGTCCGAAGATCGAGACCACCTCGTTCCCCAGCGACTTGCGGATCGCCTGTTCGATGTAGAACGGGTAATCCGCACTCCATTCCAGTCCGCCGACGGTGTCCAGGTGCAGGGCGAAATTGGTCAGTGTGGCAAGCGGCCGTTTCCCGTCGGCCGACCGGGCGACGACAATGCCAATTTCCGAATCGATCGGACCCGCCGCCCGGATGACTCCGGGGGTCTCGAGACTTTGCCAGGTCTTCACCGATCCATCCTTCATCACGAATCGGCGATTGAACGACACGGGAGTCTTCTGTTGAGCCGTGGTGAGATCCAATCGGGCGGGGGTCGCCTGTTTCGACGCGAGTACGACCGCTTTGGCGACCGCTTCGATCAACGTCGCCGAGTAAGGGGCTTTGTCGGCCGTCTGCGACGATTTGCCCCCCAGATGGTTGAAGAGATCGCGTCCGTAATCGGGGGACGTATGGGAGTGTGTGCCACAGAGTATGATCGCCTTTTCCGGAATCCCCGTCGCCTGGGAAGCGCGTGCCCGGACTTCGGCGGTGAGATCAAAAGCGACGCCCGCGAGATCGCACGCGACAAGGGCTCCCTGCACATCGCCCGAGCGAAAGACGATCGCCTTCGCCTTGAGAGGATCTTTGGCTCCCGTGGCGAGGCGTTCGTGATAGTAGCCCGCGATGGGAAAACCGATCGGGGGGGTGATCTCCACCTCGGCGACCCCGATGAGGAGTTCCGGTTCGGCCGCGTCGGAACGAATGGTCCCGAGTGCGAACAACAGAGTGGCTGCGATCAGGCAGGGAATTCGATGCATGGCACGCACATGGGGTGAGGGGTTCATTCGTCTGGGTCATCAATATTCGACTCTGTCATTCCGCCCCGCGATGAGCGAAACGGGATACCGAACTGATTGTGAGAATCTGTCCGTCGGATTCTGTTCCTTGAGAATATCCACCCGTTCCCCGACCCGCAAACCGCCTCACGCCCAGCGGCGGTTTGATGTTTCACTGTCAATGTACTGCTCTTGCAAACCGCTTCAGTTCTCGCAGTAAAGTCCCCAGAGAGTTGACCCGCTCTTCCCTGGATGATATACGGAGTGAGTTCAGCAATCATCGCCCGCATTGAGACTGGCGAGACGTTGCAGCGAAGTCGGAACAACAGGTTCTCAACCCTCTGGATCCCAAGACTTCGCGGTTCTTGCCAACGGCGACATCAAATTGCGGGAGTAAAAATGTCGTTTGACATGCATTCCAAGATCGTCGCCAACGACGTTCTTCGCGCGGACGTCCTCAAGGAGAACAAGGTATTCCGGTTGTACTCCAATGACGGCAGGACACTTGTCATCAAGGCCGATCAGGAGTTGGGCGGCACAGGCCAGGGTATGTTCAAAGTGGCTTCGAAAATTGTCGCGTCATTTTCGGAGGCGGCGAAGATGAAATTGTTGACGCCTCAGGAAATCATGGAGATTTGTGACTGGGCGAGTTCTTTCCCCGAGAAAAAAGGGATCCGCCGCATGTTCGGAAAACAGGACTCCGAGACACGAGTTAAACTCAGAAAGGCGTTACAACTGCCGGGATTCAGTTGGATGAAAATGCAGGCATTTGAATCCATCAGCGACGCTGAGTTTCTGCAGTTTCGGGATAAGTATTCCGCGAAGCATAACAGAAAAATGATGAAGAGATTTACCGAGGCGTACCAGTTGCCGGAAGGACTGCGACGTCTTGGGCGAATTGTCGTAACTGCTCAATAACCCCGCGGTCGGCGCGCGGTCCGGCGGCGCTCGTCGCAGGCGTCGATTGAGTGCGCGAGTTTACGGAGGTGGAGAAGTTGCCTCAGGCCGCTGCCATTATCCGGTCTCGGGTGC
>CAMATH010000117.1 GCA_945860955.1 Planctomicrobium piriforme | reverse complement strand
GCGACGACGCTCCTGCGGCGTCGCGCCTGAAGGCAAGGTTTGCCGCAGAGCCGCGCCCGTCAGGAAGCGGTCGCCGATACCCGCTTCCTAACGGGCGCGGCTCGGATGAAATGTCGCACTGTCCGCTGCGCTGGTTAGAGATCGCCACGACTGGTTGGTGATCCCTGCCGGTCGCGCGAACGTCAATCGGGCATGACTATTCGCATCTCGGTGATACGAACTGCAATTCGGGCGGTTGATTTTCATCATACCGAACCGACTGATCTTGCACTCCTCTTCCCAGTTTGTCTAAAACCCGCCCTTGGAAAGGACTCCCTTGATGAGCGTGCATACACTACAGGATCTGGCGGACCGCGTGAACGGGCGAATTTTGGGGGATTCTTCCCTGGAAATTCGGGGTGCGAGTTCATTGGCGAACGCGGGGCCGCATGACATCACGTTCGCCGTCGATGAAAAGAACCTCAAGCGACTCAAAAAAGACGCCCGACCCGGCGCGTGTGTCATTCCGGAAAAGCTCGTTTCGTCTGCCAGTGTCGAAGGACTGCCATTCCCCTTGGTGGCGGTCGCCGACGCGTTGGATGCGTTCTTGCTGATCCTGCGGGAGTTCAGGCCACAACCTCCCCGATCGACAATCGGAGTCTCGGCGGCTGCGCATGTCGCTCCGACGGCCCAGGTTGGGGCCGATACCAACATCTACCCCGGGGTTTACATCGACGCAGGGGCTCAGGTTGGATCCCGCTGTGATTTATACCCCGGTGTGTATGTGGGACCGGGATGTAAGATCGGCAACGATTGTGTCCTCCACCCCCATGTCGTTCTCTACGCGGGAATCGAGGTGGGAAATCGGGTCATTCTGCATGCGGGGGCGGTTCTGGGAGCCGACGGGTTCGGATATCGGTTCCGCAATGCCCGCTTCGAAAAGATCCCGCAATTGGGGACAGTCATTGTTCACGATGATGTCGAAATCGGTGCCAACACTACGGTCGACCGAGGTATGATCGGCCCGACAATCATCGGTCAGGGAACCAAGCTCGACAACCAAGTGATGATCGGGCACAACTGCGAATTGGGAAAACACAACGTGTTCGCCTCGCAGGTGGGGCTGGCCGGTTCAAGTTCCACGGGAGATTTCGTCCGCCTGGCGGGGCAGGTGGGGGTCGCCGACCATGTACATCTGGGACAGGGATGCACGGTGGGGGCGAAATCGGGCGTGCATCGAGACATTCCCGCCGGCGAAACCCACGTGGGGGCACCGGCTCGTCCCGAACTGGAAGAACTGAAGATTGTGATGGCCACTGCGCGAACTCCCGAGATGCGCAAGCAGATCCGTGATCTTGAGGCCCGACTGCAGGCGCTCGAAAAACGACTTGACTCGCCCGCTGGCTCCGAGAGAGGCTAAGCCGTGCAACTCTACAACCCAGACCAACCATTCCCCAGACGCGTCGGCCTGCTCGCTGGCGCAGGTCGGTTCCCGATCATCTTCGCCGAGGCGGCCCGCAGGCAGGGCCTGTACGTGCATTGCCTGGGCGTCGACGGAATGGCGAGTGAGCAACTCGCCGACTGTTGCGACGTTTGCGAGTTCGTCCCGCTGGCCCGCATCGGCCGCGCGATCCGTCAGTTCCGCCGCGGTGCCATCAACCGCGTGGTGATGGCTGGCAAGATCGAGAAGGTGGTCCTCGTGCGACCGTTCCTCTTCTGGCGGCTGCTCCCCGACTGGCGCACGTTGCACATGTGGTTCCGCTACGCGACGCGGAACAAAAAGGACGACACCCTGCTGCTCGCGGTGATTCGCGAGTTTGAACGTGACGGCATCTCGTTTGATTCCGCCCTGGACTACTGCCCGGAGCTGCTTGTGAACCACGGATTTCTGACCAAACGGAAACCGACCGCCGCCCAATGGAAGGACATTTGCTTCGGTTGGGAGCTGGCGAAGGAAATGGGCCGGCTGGACGTCGGCCAGAGTGTGATGGTGAAAGAAACCGCCGTCCTCGCGGTTGAAGCGATCGAGGGGACCGACCAGTGCATCCGCCGCGCGGGTGAACTGTGCCGCAAGGGAGGGTTCACCATCGTGAAAGTCGCCAAACCACAGCAAGACCGGCGATTCGACGTCCCCACGATCGGCCAGCAGACGATTCAGACAATGCGTGAGTGTGGCGCGAAAGTGCTGGCGATCGAAGAGGGGATGACGATCATGCTCGACCAGGAAGAAGTCCTCCGCCAAGCCGACGCGGCGGGCATCGCGATCGTCGCCGTCAACGCCGCCGAGATGGAGGCGCGGAAGGCGGCGTAGGATTGGACCAACTCCAGTGAAAGGGCATCCCTTTCATCCTGTCTAAAACTTTTTCCAATCCGCGATGTGTGGTCGTGCGGCTTGCAGAATGGGGCAGACGGACGGAAAGAGTTTGACAGGATGAAGAGGATGAAAGGGATGAACAGGATGGAATCACTCGCCATTTCCGCTCGCGGGATAAAATCCAATTGCACTGAGTAGGAAACGATCTTCGCCTGGAGGGCGAGATCTCTGCTCCACACGTCAAAAACTTCACCTCACTTTGGCGACAACCACCCCAGGTGGTGCGCACAGTGAATCGAGTGCAACTGTCGCCACTCGTCGGGGGTGAGGTGCCCAAAGAACGGCGAATCGTGGAATTTGCCGGTGTGTTGTTCGAAGCGATCGAGCGCCGTTCGCAGCCGATTCACAGCAGCGACTTCGTCACTGGGCGCGGGGGGCGGCTTTTGGGGGCTGGGAACCCGATCGGGCATCCTTCCCTGCGAGAGAATCCGCCGTAATACGAACCGCCCGAACAACGTCTTGATCAACCAGGGTGTTGTAAAGCGGTGTCCATCGAGCGAACCCTCAATGAAGAATGCCAGATGGTCGCACGTCTGAGATAGATCCCAGTCGCCGTGTTGTTCGTACCCGCGCGAACACAGGTGATCCAGTTCCTCCCGGATTTGCTCGAAACTGCTGAAGTAGAGAACGCGGTGAGGCATGTTCGGAAGCTGTCTGTGAAAACAGGTCGGAGATTCCCAGGTCACGGCCTGTCCGGACTTCCCGGACCACGCCTGATTCAGCGAAGCACTCCGACGCACCGGCCCACTGCTGCCGGGCCGGCCGTCGGAGGTCTACTGCGCGCAACCTGAGTTTCGTGTCGCTCAAAATCGACTATCGCAATCCCGCCAGCTCCTGCAAGAGCTGCCAGTTCTCGAGTCGATCCTGCTTCGCCATCAGCAGCAGCTCGCTGGGATTTCCGTCTTTGTCGAAGTGCTTCGCGAAGCGCCCTTCGCTGCGGCAGAAATCGATGAAGTCGATCTGCTTGCCGGTCTTCGGATGGGCGTACCAGTTGTCCTTCACCGCGGGATTCCCTTGCAGGGAAATCCGCTTCTTGATGGAGTCGCCGTTCCGCGGATCGTAGACCACCAGCGGAAACGCCCGGGTGTCGACCGCCAGCCGCGCCTGATCGGTCGCCATATTGTCGGCGACCCCGTGTTCGGGCTGGCACGTGGTGTAACAGACGACGATCGCGGGACCATCAAACTCCAGCGCACCGATCACCGACTTGTAGAAGTGGTTCACATGGGCGCACGTCGTTTGCGCGACGTACGTGCGGGGGTGCATCATCGCGATCTGGGCGATTTCTTTGCGGCGTTCCTGTTTACCACCAAACGCCTTGCCGTGAACACTCATCTTGGTGTTCTGGCCGGTGTACGTACTGGTCGAGGCCTGTCCCCCCGTGTTGGAGTAGACCTGCGTATCCAGCACAAACACCTTGATATTCATTCCCGACGCGAACATTCGCGACAGCGACTGAAAGCCGATGTCGAACATCGCGCCGTCACCCCCGATGCACCACAACGGCTTGTCCTTCCAGCCCATCTGGTCCCAGCGGGCCCGCACGCCCATCGCGTCGGCCGGAGCATTCTCGAACAGCGAGTTTGTCCAGGGGACCAGGTACGGGTTGTACGGGTAGGTCGAAGTGTACACCGTGTTGCAACCGGTGGCGGCGACAATGCCCCACTGGTCGCCGTACTTCGCCCCCGTCGCGGCACACATCATTCGCAGCGCGGTCCCTTCGCCACAGCCGGCACACGACCCCGCCCCCCCCACGTAAATGTGGGTCTTCTCCCGCAGCATCATGTCGACCAGCAGGTTGTCGTTGATGTACCGCTCGTCCGACGGGCCGAATTCCTTGAACAAGCGATGACTGCGACGGATTCCCTGAATCTTCTCTTCCGTTTTCGGAATCATTTTGAGCGCGAGGTCGTCGCACACCGTCACACACTCGGCACACCCCTTGCATTTGCTGGGGTCGATCAGAATCGCGAACCGGCCCGGTTCCTGACCTTTCTTTTTCGGGCCTTCGTAATACTTGCGGGTCTTGGACCACTGCGCCCCGAACATCGTCCGTTCGCCTTCATCCGCAAGGCCGGCGAGCTTCGTTTCGAGGTCATTCTCGGCGAGCACCTTTCCCAGAATCGCCGTGTCGGGACACTCGGTGACGCAGTCCATGCACCCGGTGCAGTTTTCGGGAATGTACTCGGGAATCTCGGGCGCGACGTAGCTGAAGTCACGCAGCGCCGCAGTCCCGGCGGGAATGTACGAATGGGCGACAGTATCGTCGGCGGGAAGATCTTTCTCGCCCGTCCCTTCCTCGTAGGCGCGAATGATCCGTTCGTTGAAGTCGACCACGTCGAGGATGGGCAGCCGCACCAGCTTATACGGCGCGTCGACCAGTGTGCCGTACGAATTGTTGTTGTGCGGATCACGGGGCGTCACCCCGTTCATGGAAGGGAGGGAGACGCTGGCGGAACTCTCGGGAGAAACCATGGGAAATCACCTGGGCGCGTTGTCGCGGGAAATGTTCGGAACAATTGACTCGGGGCAATCGCGATCGCCCCGACGGAGTTTCAATTCGCGGTCTCGATCAACTCGCGGGGGATTTCCCGCATGTCGCGGTAACCCCGCATCACACACGCCAGGTTGTCTTTCACCACCTGGTCACCGCGTTTGCCGAAGTACTTGCGGAGCGCCTTTTCCACACCTTGCGAGACCTGCTCCTCGGTCATGCCGCTCTCCTGCTGGTAGGGGGTCAGCTTCAAAAACGCCCCCAGCAGCACGATCCCCTGCATACGCATTTCGAGGTCGGCTTCCGAGGCGACTTCGCGGGCGATGCTCACCATGTCGATGAAGTAGACATGGGCATTCATGCGACGGATGGTCGATTTGTGGTGGTCGGGAATCCGTCGCCAGACATCGGCCGCCGCCGTATGGGGACTCTGCATGAAGATCCGCCCTCCTTCCACCAGCCCGACCAGCGGGTTGCCGCTGAACAGGGCGTTGGTGTCGTTGAGAACCACTAGATCGACCCGTTCCAGCTCGCTGTGGGTGAAAATGTGCGAGTCGGCGATCGTCAGGTAGTAGGTCGTTGGCAGTCCCTTCTTTTCCGAACCGTATTTCGGATAGGCCTGCACGTCCTTGCCGAACACCTGGCCGGCGATCGTCGCGATGACCTTGTTCGTCGTCACCGAGCCGAACCCGCCGACCGAGTGTCCGCGCATCGAGTACCCGCCGTGCGGCCGCAGATCCGGATCCTCCCGGGCGGGCAGCGCGGTCGCGTGCTTGATCCCCAGCGAAAAGAAGTCGCGACCACCATCGCGCATGTTCTCGAACGCCGCGATGAGATCTCCCGGACGGACATCCCGGCTACCCAGCCCGGCCGCACAGTTGTAAACGCGGGGAATCGCGTGGATCTTCGACACCCCCGCCTGGCCGAGCAAAGCGTCGACGAACGCCGCCTTCACTTCGCGAGTCAAGTGGTTCCCCGTCGTGGAGAGCGGGTCGTCCATGCGTTCGATCACCGTGACGGCGTCGGCACCCGACAGGGCGGCGATGATTTCTTCACTGGGGAACGGACGGAAACAACAGACGTTGAGACACCCGACCGCCATGCCGCGATTTTCACGCAGCCAGTCAACCGTCGCCCGAGCGGTCTCCATGTACGACCCCATCCCCACCAGGATGTAGTCGGCATCTTCGCAGCGGTACGGTTCGACGAAGTCGTAGCTGCGACCTGTCTGGCGTTTGAACTCGGCGAACGACTCGGCGAGTGCGGGCTTCACGGTGGCGTAGTACTCACGCTGGGCCAGTTTGCCCTTCATGTAGGAATCCTGGTTCTGCACCACCCCCGACATCAGCGGATTCGCAGGGTCCATCAGGTTGCGGAGTTTATCCTCCGGCTTGCCAATGTACGCCTTCATGAATTCCTTTTCCGGCAGACGCACCGACTCAACCGTGTGAGTGGTGAGGAAACCGTCCTGAACATTCATGAACGGGGTGTGCGACGCTTCGGCGGCCCGGCGGGAAATCAGGCACAGATCCCCCGCTTCCTGGGCGTTACGGGCGAAGAGCATTCCCCAGCCCACGTCGGCGACCGACATCACGTCGTCGTGGCCGGCGTGAACATTGAGTCCCTGGCTGGTCAGCGCCCGAGCACCAATGTTGAACACGATCGGGAGCCGCTTCCCGGAGATCGTGTACAACACTTCTTTCATCAGGATCAGCCCCTGACCGGAGGTGAAGTTCGTGACCCGACCGCCAGCGAGGGCGAACCCTTCGCAGAAGGTGGCCGCCGAGTGTTCACTTTCGGGTTCGACGAAGATCAGTTGGTCGCCCCACAGGTTGGGAATGCCGTTCATGACGGCGGCGTTGAACCCGCCTCCCATGGTTGTCGAGCTGGTGATCGGGAACGCGCCCGAACCCTGGCAGACCGCTGTCTCGACCCAGACCACCGCCTCGGCCCCGTCGCACGTCGTCGGGACACCGGGATAAGGAGCGTCTTCCGGAGGCGTGGCGCGCTGTTGTTGCACGGCGGAACGCTCGAGTGTCTGGGTCGTCATGGTGGAAATGCTCCCGGAAGTGAAGTGTGGTAAAGTGACAGAATCGTCAGACGCGCCGCCCCGCGAAGTGCGAATGGCGGCCCAAACAGGACAGTTGCCTGAAAGTCAGTTGCCTGAAAACAGAGTGCCGGCCCGGTTTCGATTGCCGGTCCGGTTTCCAATGCCGGCTCAGTACACGCGGATGCCCCAGGTCACGATACGAGACACCATGGCCCCCCAGACCATCGATCTGCTGTTTGAACAATCGACGCTGTCGCTCGAAGAAGTGGCCGACCGGGCCGGCCTGACCCTCGACCGCGTCGCGGCGATCGTCGAGGGGCGCTGGCTCCCCAGCCCGGAAGAGCGCGAACAGATGGCCCGAGCGCTGGGATTGGACCAGGCCCAGGTCGTGTGGGGCCATATCATGGCACCGCGCAATGCGCGCTACCACCAGTTCGGCTTGCCGACTGGTTTTTGAGCAGGCTTTGATTGGGCGCGCGGGCATAAGGCACCACGTGCAGGGGGTGGAGAAACGATTCGTAAATCGATGCGTGCTGCCAACCTCGCAGGCTGAATCGCGGCGGGCGGCGCGCTCAACACAACGTATCGTCAGGAACTGTCGTGACGTCCACGGCCGTTCCCGGCGGCGACAATCTATCGTTCGACGTTCTCTCCCGCGTCGGCGTCCGACCCGGACCGATCGCAGGCTCCCCCAGACCCGGCCGATCCACATCAGGAACCAGCGATCGCCTGGCGGTTGGCCACCTTCATGATGGCCGGCGCGTCCGTCCGGGGGATGTTCAAGACAGGGTCGGAACAACTTCCAGACACGCGACGCACACTCGTGGGCCAGCACTCACGACCGGCACAACCGAGATTCCATCTGGATGGTAGCCACCGAAGCCAAACCGCGATAGGGCGAAGGGAATTCCCCGAGCCGCTGGACCACGGACCACGCGGACCCCAATTCTCTGAGCCGGACCATTCACACCAGAACTGTTATACTGGGGGGATCACCGCGCCTCGTTTCTGGACCGCCCCCATGAACATGCTCCCCTCGATCGAATTGCTTGAAGAGACGCATTCGTTCCCATGTCAGTTCATGTTCAAAGTCATTGGCAAGACCGACGATGGCTTCGTCGCCCGCGCGGTCGCCGCCGTTCGGTCTCAACTTGCCGAGGATGTCGATCCTCCCTTCCGCATCCGGCACACGGCGGGCGGTCGGCACGTCTCGATCACACTCGAGCCGCGCGTGCAAAACGCCTGGGAGGTGATCGGTGTGTACCAGGCGATCCAGGGCCTGACCGGGCTGGTCTGTTTGTTTTGAGCTGGGTTGCTTCGTGGCCACCGGCGACATGCCCCCTTCAGAGGACTGAGGTGGCTCCGGCCGTCCTCCGCGGGAAGCGGGCTCCACCTGAAAAGGGGGGAGAAACGATTCGTAGATTGATGCGAGCTGACAGCCCCTCAGGCTGAATCGCGGCGGGCGGCGCGCCCGACACTACGTTTGGTCGGGAACTGTCGTGACGTTGGCGAACAAATTCCGGCGGAGGCAATCGATGATTCGACGTTCTCTCCCGCGTCGGAAACCGACCCGGACCGATCGCAGGTTTAGCCAGGCCCGGCCGATCCTCATCAGGAACCAACGATAGCCTCGCGGAAGACTACTTTCAGGATGGTCGGCGCGTCCGTCTGGAGGGTGTTCAAAACAGGGTCGGAACAACTCCCGGACAAGGGACGCGCTCTCGTGGGCCAGCCCTCACGACCGGGCACGTGTGGCAGGGAAGATTCGAGGCGTCTCCGTTGCAGAACGACGATCACCTGGCCACCGTGCCGCGGTACGTCGAGCGCAATCCCGTGCGTGCCGAATAGGTGGCTCGAGCCGAGCATTGGAAATGGTTGAGCCTGCCCGGCTGGTTGTCCGCTGACGACCCGCTGCACTGGCGTGGCATGCAAGCACCGCGTTGGTGGAAGCGTGTCAACGAGCCGCTCTCGAGCGGCGACTTGCAGTGATTGCGTCATTCGGTGCGGCGTGGTCGGCCGTTCGGCGACGACGACTGGACGCGCCCTAATGCCCAGGGTTTGGGCCTGGAATCCTGTTTGCGACCGCGTGGATTCAGAACGCGGTTTCACGTCCTCGCTGATGGGTGTCCCGCGACGCCCGCAGAATTCGCAGTGATGCCTTGCGGGTGGCACTGTCCATCGTCACCATTTGATGCGGAAGAAGTCGACGTTCGAAGAGGAGACGCGAGAAAGGTCGAAGGTCGAAGGTCGAAACTCGAAACGAGGCGCGGTAACGAACTGCGTACCTGAACAGGCATTTCTTGATCCAACTCGAACAAGACTCGTTCTGACCTTCCAGACAATTCCCTGCGACGTTCTCAATATGAACTTCACCGTTGCGGCGATCGAGAATCTGAATGAGATTTTCAATTCGGATCGGGCTCTGTTTCCGCTTCCGTCGCCCCTTTCGCCGATTGTCCGGATTCTCTCGCCAGGAACCGCCTGGTTGGCGGCGTTTGTGGTTTTGTCGGGATTTCGGATGTTTCGATCGGTTGATGGTCCATCGTCGCTCGGGCGCCGCGCCATGGCGGCCGCCTATCTGGCAACATTGACGAGCCTGCCGGTCGCCGTCTGGATGACACTCTATCAACCTGCCAGCAATAAAACCTTTGACGTTCTCGTTCCAATTGCGGCTTGGACCACAGCGTTATTGTACTCGCACCTGCTGATGCGGTCGCCAGTTTGGATTTCCTCCGGCGGAGAGCGAATGCCATTTATCGAGTCGGGAGACTTCGTTGACCGAGTGCGACAACTGGCCGGACGAATGGGAGTTTCCCTGCCGACTGTGCGACTGGTTCCAACCGTCGGCGGAGATCAAAGGATACTCGCCTGGATTGGCACTCCGCAGGCGCCGCAACTTGTCGTGACCGATGGATTTCTGAATCGCCTGACTGAGGCGGAGGCCGATGCGATTGTCGCGCATGAATTGGGGCACTTGGCCAACCACACGCTCTGGATCTATCCCATCGCGATGTCGATTTCGGTCACCGCCGGAGCCGCGCTGGATGCCTGGTGTCGTTGGCACGTGTGTGTGCTGTTGATTGCGGCACTCTTCGCCGGACTCTCGCGCGTCGTATCGCGGTGGCTGGAGTTCGACTGCGATGTACGTGGGGCGCTTGCAACCAGTCCAACGGTTTACGCCTCGGCGTTGACAAAGCTGTATGCTGCGCATTCAATGACCGCGTTCGGCGTTTTGCGCCGCTGGGTTGACGCGACATCGACTCATCCCTCGATTCAACAACGGCTGGAACGAATCCAGCGTCTTCAGAAGTCAGGCACCATTCCCGGAGATGCAGCCGGCGAAAAGGCGGCGACTGAACCCGTCGGAACCGGCCTTTCGTGGCTATTCTTCGCGATTTGGGCGACCGTGATCGTTGGGGGTGGAGTGGCGGCGGCACGCACGGGGTTGTGGTGGTGCTGGGAATTGGGACTCGTCGCGGTCGCTTACACTCCCGGCCTGCTACTTTGGCTGGCGGCGCGGTCGTCAACGCGTCTGACTCAGCGGAGAGTGGCGCGGGAGTGGGGCCGAACGGTCCCGGTGGCGCTACTGATATTGTTGATTCTCAACGTCGCAGGTTTTCGTGTGCTGGTTTCTCTGACCGACGAAAATAGTCCGCTCGCACAGGCGTTGCAGTACTTTGTTCCCATTGGATGGCTGTTGTGGGTGGTCCTGGTTTCGGCGGCAATTCTGTATGGACTATGGCGGCGTCCGAATCGGCGCCTGCGAATCGACACGACGGCGGCCATGATGGTGCACAATTTCGCCCGAGTCATTGAACTCGCCGAGGCGCAGCCGAAGATTCTCGCCCGAGATCCGATCGTGCGCATCAGCGTCGCGGTTTGCCGCGCAGTGCTGGGCGACGTTCCCCGGGCGTGTGAAGAACTGGAACGCCTCGCGGACGACCGGCCGGGGTTTTTGCTGCCGCTGCTCTGGGCGGTCGATTTGCGATTGAACTTGAACCAGCCCGAGCGGGCGCTGGAACTCGTCGAACGGGCAGCCGAGTTGAATTCGCAGGATCCGGATCCCATGGTTTTGCAAGTTCGGGCCTTAACGAGGTTGGGACGCATCCCGGAGGCTTGCTCCGCCTGGCGGAACCTGGCGCGCGCGGCGCCACAGTTCTCTGCGACCCTTGCGCTGGGGGCTTTGCTCGACTGTGATCACAGCCAAGGAAACAGCGCTTCGACGCAGGTCCGGCGCGCAATAGACGCCGCCCCCGGGGATCCATTTCCGTTGCTGGTGGCGGCCGAGGTGGAACTGCGGGACGGCGACTTGGCGCAGGCCGAATCGTTTTATCAGCAGGCCGTTGAAGCGGCACCCAAGAACCGCTTTCAGTTCATCGGACCCGAGTTGGAACACGTCCGCAAGCTACTGACGCCGCTGCGCGAATCGGATTCGAGCGTTCCGTCAACGTGCCCCGACGTCCAAACACCGCAGGGGTTTCCGGTATTCGAGCTGCATTCCTAGAACGGGGATCCATCGCTTCTCGTCGGTCGGAATGGTAATGCATTCAACAGACGGTTTTGCAGTCAACTGGGCTGTCGCGAGAAAAGAAGAGTTGATAATCCGCGTCGTCGGCGGCTATGGTTCACCGCTTTGTTCTGTCCTCGCTCGGTTTTACGGTGACTGGGATCCGTACGACCCGGAATCCAATAGTTCGACTTGGCTCGCTCGGACGCCACGCTGCACGGGCGCCGGCTAAGCAATCCGGATGACCACCATCAGCGAAACAATCGCCACCACGAACGACACGACTTTCTCCGGATTTGGGGCCGGTCGGATCTGAGGTGTTCACTGTTGATGGCGGACCGGACCAATCGGAACACCACTCCGCCACGTTGCCAAACATATCATACAGCCCCCAGGGGTTTGGTTTCTTTGTGCCGACACGCCGGTGCCCATCACTTCCTTCGGCGAATTCATCGGTATTGTTGAATACCCAGGCAATTTCAAGGAGGTCACCGTAGCGGGGGCCACTCGTTCCGGCGCGACAGGCATATTCCCATTCGGCTTCAGTTGGCAGCCGATAGTTGTATCCAGGGTCCATCTCTGAGAGCCAGGCACAAAACTCCACCGCTTCGTGCCACGAGACCTGCTCCACTGGGTTATGCATCTTCGTCCGCCATTGCCAAAACGACGGCCGCTTTCCCATCACCATCTCATATTGCGCTTGAGTGACCTCTGTTTCCTGCATCCAGAACCCATTTGATAAGCGCACCCGATGCTGTGCCACAGAACGATCTTTGTATTGCTCCTTCTCGTCGGCTGACGCCCCCATATTGAATTCACCGGCAGGGCACCAACGGTAGGCAAATTCAACACCATTGAGCACGACTTGAGTACGTGTTCCAGCCGGTCCGGCTGGAGCACTCTTCAAGTATTTCGCCATCGGGATTGCATGGTACATCCCAGTCAGCCCCGTCATTCCGTCCATCGTGCGCGTGTTAAGACGAATCACCGCCCGTTCGGCCAAATCTTTTCTGAGATGCACCCGCCCCACACGCTTGCCGTCGTCGGACTTCCTCATGTCGATCGAAACGGCGAGGTCCATCCAATTGCTACCGTCCTTGTTCTTCTCCTGGGCCGGGATGCCCAACTCCACCCCGTCCAGCGGCTTGAGCCTGCCCTCGTCAGCAATCGTCAACACGACGGTGACCCGCCCCGTACTATCGCCGTCGAATGAGTGTTCCTCGACGGCGATGTCGTACTTCAATCTTAGCTCTTCCTTTGTCTCGCCAAGACCGAAGTCGAGGCCCCAAGCCCGACCGGCTATCCCAGCAACTATGACGGCGACGACCACAACAGCCGACCGGCGTAGCGTTCCCATTGTCATGTCAACATTCTTTTCGGTTCTCTTCATGGAAATGACTCCTCAACGTGGAGTAAGGAAGTTTCGCCGTTCCGCCTCGAAACGCAAGTAGGCAGCGAAGTGTTCGAAATGAGGCAATACGCCGTACGAGTCCAGTCGTGATCGGTCAGCGTCCGCAACCCCACATCCCACAGGAATGCAGCGGATGCAATTGAAATTGATGTCATAACACCACGCGTCCCCATCACTCTCGCCACTCCAATCTGCGAACGCGAATAGTCCTGATGCGGAAGGGATATTGCACATCGGAGCACAGTTCTTCTGATCGTAAAGGAATTGATCCGTTCCCCAAATGTGGAGGATGTTCGTGAAATGGCCGCTCAAGGGCAGGATTTGAGAGAAAAAGTCCAAGACACTCTCGTTCGGTTCACCGCTGTTGGACCACCCCCAAATCTCTTTGAGTACCGTCGCGATGGTCTCCCGTGGTGCCGGAGTCAACGGATTCTCGCCGAGGTCAGCCAACAGTCTGAGTAGCTGTTGGCCGGCGTTCGGTCTGGTGTCAATCGGGTTTCCCATGATCGGTGTGTCGTGCCTCCTTGTGGTGTGAGAAGAATTGCTGGTCATTCCACCGGGGGTGTTTCATCTGTCGCGAGTGGGCGGCCAGATGGCGCGGCCAATGAGAATAGCGCCCGGACAGATCGCGATGGACCCAACCAACATTCCAGGGAAAGTGTTGTCACCGGGGTCTATCGAATGGATCCAATAGAATACGGCGAGCCCGATGAGGATGAGAGTGAAGCCGACGCCGAAGGAAGTGGATTGTTGCATGGTTCGTCTTTCGTGTGGGGAATGTGAGTCGAATTCGAGATGAGCCAGCCGCTATCGGTGCTGTTCTCTTCATTGAAATGCCTCCTGAACGTGGTGGACGTTTGGCCGTCACTTCCAAACTCCGGTTTTTTTATACCGCTCTCGGACCAGTTTGTAGACGTCGTATCCGTTGTCAGCCGTGGACTTGAAGCTTGTCGGACGAGCTGGATCCAGGAATGTGTAGCCGTCGAACAGCTTGCCCGGAATTGCGATTTCGCACCGACCGTACGAAGTCGGCGCAATCCCCTTGACTGTATGTGATTGCCCGGACCGTTGAACCTCGAAGTCAATCCACGCAGGCTCTTTTGACGCATCAAGGGAGAATGGGCCATATTCATACGAGGACACTTCTGGGCCAAGGATGTACCGATTTGATGAAACATCAGTCGAAAGCCGCCAGGCCACTTCGTCGCTTTGCTCCGCTTTTTCCCCTTCCACAACCCGCGACTCTTCCACCCAGTAATGACCATCGAGCAATGAGACCTTCTTGTCGTTCTGAGTCTGCTGTTGCAGTTGGGCGACCTTCGTCTCAAGTGCAGCAACTTTCACGGTCAGCGAGTGGATCGGTTGGTCGCCGTCGCCCCAAGTGACTGGAATGAGAGGCGTTCGCAGTTCGCCATGCCATGTCTTCCGTTCCGGTTTCCCTTTGTCGCCGGTCAGTGTGGCTCTCAAGAAAACGTTGCCCTGTTCCTTTGTGGTAATGTGCCAGGCCCCACTGTCAGTGGCGACCATCGCGGTTCCACCCATTCCACAGTTGCGACATTCGAGACTGACGCGACAGGAGCTGTCGAACGGAAGAGTCAACATCCCCAATTCGGCATGTGGACCGCTGCGCTTCAGCGATCCGCTGCGGAGTGGCTGGCCGTCTTGATTCACTAGCTCGATTTTCAACCGATCTCTGCTGCAATCCACTTCCATGGCATTCATCAGGTCGCGGACGTTGCGAAGTTCTAAATACGGAACCAGCCAGCGATGCCCGTCAAGTGGTTCTTTCTCCACCAACAGCAGCCGGGCCTGCAAGCCATTGATCGCTTCGGACCAGCCGCCGTTTGAGGTTTCCGGTGATGGCATCGCTGCCGCGGCTTTCCTCTCGGTGTTGACCGCATCAACCTGGCAGCTCGCGGCCTGAAGCTCGACGGAGACCGATTTCGTTTCGCCGACAGGTGGGAAGTCATTTTTCTTGGCTCTGAAAATGCGACTCGGCAACCCCGAATCCAGTACTGCTGAGCCAAACCCAGCGCTGATTTTTGCAGTTCCCTTCATGCTGTATTTGCCCGGTGGAAGAGTCCAAACCTGCCATCCGGCGGCCAGCATCGTTTTACCGACTGGCAGGCCAATACCGCCGCGATGAGTCGGCAAACCTGCATACGCGTCTGCGGAAATCGTCATTCGATGTGACATAGGAACCGGACCGCTGCGATGCTGCGCTGCTTCCTCGATACGGCCGCCGTCACTGTTGAAAATCTCGATGTGAAGATCATGCGGATCGAATTCCATTTCAAGCGCATGGCCCGATCGGTTCTTCAGTTCGACGACAACGGAGAGCACATGAGCCCCTTGCTGCATTCCGTGATCCTGAATCGCCAGCCGGCCAGCAACCATCTCGTCCGTTTCCGGCCAGCCTCTTCGGTTCGCTGCGGAAGCCTGATCGCCATCCGATGGTTTTGGTTTGTCATCCGGTGATGCGGCAAAGGCCATCACGGCCAGTACAGCAAAACTCAGAGAGATCAGTGACGTTCGCATTTTGTTTCTCGTCTGTTTGTGTGACCGAAGCCACGGAATTCTCGAGGTCGTGAAGGTTCGCCCGGTTGAGTGGACTGACCGGCGGTCACCGGGGCTTGAGGCTGCCCATCAGGGACTGCATTTTGTCGACATCAGAGCGCCGGATCTCGACCCGGTCATCAATGTAGATCAATGGAATCCGCTTTGTCGGCAGATACATCGGCTCTCGCGGGTTGTCGTGAATTGTGAGGTAAAGCGTGTCATCCTCGCCCCGCTCGATCGACCCGAGTGACGATGTGAATGGCTGCTTCTTTTTGTCGTCCCACATATCGGCGGTAAGAGTGACGACGCCCGCTTTCGGATCGTCTGTAAAATCGAGTGCCGCTCCGATGCTTCCACTGGCAACGTGAACAATCCAATTGCCACTCACGACTCCTCGAGTGCCTTTGACGCGTGATTCCCGACCAATAAAACGTACGACGACACCGGTGCGGTCTGTGGCTCCATACCAGATACCGCTGAGTTTCTTGCTGGTCACCGGAATCGTCTTTATGGGCTGTTCGTCACCCTGTACCGCTTGAGGTTGGTTGGGAGGGGCCGAATCATCCTTGACGTCGTCCTTGTGGGCTGTTGAATCAGTTGGCGGCTTCTTCCCGGGTTTTACGGGGAGGACACCGACTTTCGTCGGCGCGTCGTGCACGGCGAGGCTGATGGTCTGCGGTTGATCCATAAGCCCGAGTTCGAGTGTGTTGGTCGAGATTCGCTTTCGTTCACCCTCGCGCCGCCAGAGGAATAATGGCTCGTCGTCCTTCCGCATGTAGATGCGATCGGCCCGCAACGTGACGTTCTGCAAACCGGCGGGCACCGCGATGGTGTGCTTGCCTTCCGTCAGCTTCGTCGTTTCGTTCCGCGTCCAATAACTCGCCGGTTCCCCCGCCTTGGTACCCGGCAGCGTGCCCGACACTCGCAACTCGAAATCGCGGAACTCTGGCCTCCCGCGCAGCACGCGCGCATCGAGCGTGAGGTCCACCGTCGGCAGCGGGCGAATCTCCACCGCGACTGGCGCGTCGTCCGTCGTCTCGATGACGTGATCCGCAAACGCCACCGTGAGTTCCTTCGCACCGAGGTCGCGAGTGAGGATTTGCAGGACGTGTCTTCCCGTCGCGATGGGAGGGATGGAAAACGTACCGTCGGCACCGGTACTCGTGAGCCTCGCGGGAGCGGGGCCGCGCCCCTGCCAATCGAGCCGCTTGCACCAGATGCCGACCTTCGCCAGCCCCTCACCATCAAGGCCAATCACGCGTCCGGTCACGCGACTCCCCTTCGCAAAATGCATCACGCCCACGTCACCGCTTTCCGGCACTTTGGCATTCAGCGGAGCGAAATCATCGCTGCTGGCGAAGGCTTCGTAGTTCGTCGCCACCGAGCCCTTCGGCACTTCGATGGAATATGTTCCGTCTGCCGCCGTCTTCACCCCCTTTGGCAGGTCCGGAATCCCTTCCCCGCGGAACTTCCATCGCTTGATGCCATCGTCAACGCGCACCTCGATGTCTGCGGCGGGTGAGCCATCGGGCTTGAGCACCTTGCCGCGAATCACTCCTTCTGCCGGTGAGCTCGCTGCATTTACAAGCCGCTCGATTTTCACCGGGCCTTTTTCACCCACTTTGAGCATCACGAAATCCGCGCGGCCCGGTTTGCCAGGTGAGACGCCTGGCTGGCTGGGCAGGAGGTCGCGTTCGGCGAAACGCGGAATTGGGCCGGGCTGAAAATCCTTGTCGTCCGCGAGGCGGACCCGCTGCGGCTCCTCGCCCACGCGAAGCAGGACATTGAACTCGCCAGACTTGGCCATGTCGCGATCGGTGAAGCCTTCGAGCACCGGCTTCACCGTGAGGGCACGCGAGTGCGCCAGCAATTGCAGGGACAGTGAAAAATACGCGCGGTAATTCCCCTTCGGGTCGGTCTTCTCGGTCATGACTTCCTGATTCGTGCTCACGCGCACCGGCACATTCGCGAGCGGCTTGCCGTCCGCATCCGTCACGGTCCCTTCGATGCACCACCACCCGAACTCCGCCGAGACGATGGTCTGCTCGCCGCTGTTGCCACCGGTGTTGTTCCCCGCGACTTTTCCGACTCCCGGCACCTTGTCGCGACCGATGGCGAAACCCAGTCGCCGGAATTCCGTCTTCACTTCCTCCGGCAGATCGAAGTCGCGGGAGAAATTGTTCGTGCGTCCTTCGCGGTCCACGATGACGTGGGCCGGGTCGGTCAGCGTCATTTTTCCCACTTCCGAATCATCCACCCACCACAGGACATCGGTGCCCGGCTCCCACACCACGGCCCATTTGCCATCGGCCTTGTCGCTCACATTCGGGAAGGTCCTCAGCGCGCACGCCGGGCGATCTCCTTCGGCAGGCCAGCTCACCGTGAACCACTGTGGTCGCTCGCTCGGCCGACAAATGGAGAAGCCGTGTTTGTCGTCGAACGCGTAAGTCCCCGTCCGGTTGGCGACGCGATACTTTCCATCACCCACGCGGGCTTCGCTGAACGAAAACAATGTGACTCCCGCGGCCTTCAGCGCGTCCACCACTTCGATGACTTTTGCGTAGGGCACATCCTTGTCTGCGCGAATCGTGAACCGCTTCTTCGCATCCTTGGCGACCAGCGCTTTCAACTCGTTCAGCGTCACCTTTTTCCTGTTGAGGTGAAGTGTGCCGTCTTTTTCGAGATCCACATCCGCGTGCTCAATTCGCGGCGTGGGCGCAGGCGTATCCGGCGCGACTACCGTGACATTCAACCCGCGGGTCGTGAGCTTGCCCGACCACTCCCCGGCGGCGGGCGTGAGCTGCTTGCCACCTTTGCCCGTGGCGGCAAATCCCGGCAGGTCCAGCTCGCAGTGGAATTTGTATGCGCCGGGGTCGATGGCGAAATAGTAGCCTTTGATTCCCGACACATCATTCGCGGGCCTGAAGAGCGAGACGGTGAATTCCTTCACTTTGAACGCATGGCCCGGCGGCAGCAGGCGATGCTCGGCTGACGGCGGCGTGTTGTTCGGCCAGATTTCGGAGTTGTGATCGTCGCCCTTCGCATCCTTCAATTTCACTTGCAGTCCGATATCCGGGCGCGCGGTGCTTTGAAACTTCACGTCCTTGTCGCCGGGATTCTGCACCCACAACTCGACCTTCACCTTCTTGCCGAGGATGCGCCATTCGTCGCCCGTGATGCGGTAGCCAAGCGACAGAGCGTTTTGCGTCTCGTTCCACATCACGCCCTTCACCTCGCCCACCGGCACGCCGGACTTCACAGATTGGTCGTCGGGGACCTTGACGATGTTTGCGCCCGGCGGCTTGGCGTCAGGCTTCGCGGCATCCGCGCCCGCTTTCACCGGCGCAGGAACCGCTTTTCTTACCAGTTCCGCCAGCCGCTCAGAGATTGTTTTGAAAGCGCCAGCGCCCGGATTGGCCAGTTCCTTGCCGGTGCCTGGATTACGCAGGTGGCTGCCGACCGTCATGCCATGCAGTTCACCGTGATACTTGAACTGAAAATGACTCACGCCACCGACCCACGTATCGAACTCCTGAGCGATTGCCGGTTTGGGATCACCGGGCTGCGCAGCTTGCGGCTTCAACGCGGGGACTTTCTGGTCCTCGGCAAGCCATCGCAAAAGCTCTGCGAGTTCCCCGTCGGAGATTTTCAGTTCGCTCAGCTTCCGCCCATCGGGGAGCGACAACACCCGGCCATCGGGAAAAATCCGCAGCCGGGCAGAGCGCTCACCGCCGCTGCGCCTGAGAGGAACCTGGACGTCGAATGCCAGCACCCAGCCTTCCATTTGCTGAACGCGTCGGCTCTCCGCGTAAACCCCTGCGTCGAAACAGTCACCTACGGCGAACACGCCAATGGTCGCGAGGTCCTCTTCGTTTCGCAGCGCGAGCGTGCAGTGGGTCTGAAACGGCTCGCCCTCATCGCGCAGCAGGAACACGCGCCCCGGCGTTGCTTCGAGCGCGCCCATGGGCGTCATGCGCGGCTGCGCTGCGAGGTCATAGGCCTTGCCATCGAGGAACAGCGTCGCCGGAGCGTCGGACGTGTATTTCAACGCGACGACGCGCTTGCTCACGTTCTTGCCCGACGCCGCCGTCTTCTCGAGGTCCACGAGGTGCACGCTGCCCTCAAATCTCCACTTCGCGTTCGCGCCGCTCCCCGACGACGACTCGGTGATCCCGTTGGCAAGAGCTCCCCGGTAGATGAGCACAAAGTTCACGTTCTTCTGCGATTGCACGGCGATGGCTCCGTAGTCGTCGTTGAAGAGCTGCTTCAAGTCCGGCTGCACACTTGGCACAGCGAAAGCAGGCGGCGCATCCGCCTTCGGGGCCTCCGCCTTCGCGCCGGCGGTCTTCGGCGCATCCGCGGCCACGAGTTTCACATCCACCTCGCCGCTCTTGAGCAGTCCCGCTCGCACAATCGCCGGGGGGGCGAGCGGCGTGCGGTTGGCGCGATTGACGAGAGTCCCAATCAAATCATGCTCGCAGCGCAATCTGTATTCGCCCGGCGCGAGCGCGAACACCGGGTTTTGGCTCTCCGGCGTCGCGCCGGGCGGCGCGAGCACGACGGAGAACTCCCGCACCTTCACTGCATGGGCCGACGGCAGCAGCAGTTTGTCGACCGGGAATTCGAGGAACAAATCCATGATTCCCGCCTCATGTTCCTTCCCGTCCTTGCCCGTCATCAGCACACGCAGCCCATGGTCGTTTCGTCCGATGCTTTGAAACTTCACGTCCTTCCCGGCCGGATTCTTTATCCACAGTTCCACCTTCACTTCCTTGCCGACGCGCCAGTCCACGTCCTCCGTGATGCGCATCCCGAGGCAAAGCCCATGCTGCTCCCCGCTCCACGTCATCAGCGCGTCCAGGTCGGCAATCGGCACGCCCGACTTCACGTATTCGTCGTCGGGGACCTTGACGATGTTCGCGCCCGGCGGCTTAGCGGCAGGGTTCCCGGCATCCGCATTCACAGCCGAGACCTCGACGACTGCCTCACCAGTCCGGGCCTGCACTTTGAAATGCACATGCACCTTGCCTTCCCCTGTCTCCACTCCGCAGATAGGAAACGTCGGCGTTTTCACCGTCTTCGTTTCCCCGTCATGCTCCACGCCGAACTGCACTGGCGGCCCCTCGAATTCCACCTGCTCACCCGGTTTCAGTGTCACTTGATAACTCGCATCGTTGCCAAACAGCACGACCTTGCGAACCATGAGCACATTTCCATCAGGTGTCCGTGCCCGGGCATCCAGGCGATTCAAAGAAATTGATAACCCGAGTTCCTTTGCCTCGCCAGAAACATTGCGCAGCACCATCCGCGTTGGCAGTTGTCCGCCTAACGTGACGCGGGGCGCCATGAGCAATCCCGTGCGCAGCCCGTCCTCCTCCGCGCCCCACGCGATGAGGTCCTCGGGTTTCGCATCCGGCGTTCCGCGGGCCTCTGCGACTGTTTTGCTGTGCGCCAGGAATTCCACGCTCCACGCTCCACTCTGCCGCACCGGCGGCCATTTGCCTTGCGCCACAGTTCCGCCCGGCCCTGGTGACGCGCCGCCCTTTGTCGCGTCTCGTGCCGCGATTTTCAAATCCACTTCGCCCGTCGTGAGTTTGCCGGTCCACTCGCCTTCAACGGCACCCCGCGAAGTGGTGTCGCTCCACACCGCGCGCAGCTTGTAGTCGCCCGGAGTGAGTTGGAGATTCACCCAACGCCGTTCCAATTTGTCGTTCTCCCCCGCACCGAACTTCACGGAGAAATCCTTCACCTTCACGCCATGCCCCGACGGCAGCAGCAAGTGATGGAAAACGGGCCTCCCCAAGAATTGCGTGATGTCCGCGGAGTGCTCCTTCCCGTCCTTGTCTTTCGCCACGACGGAGAGCCCGACATCCGCGCGCAGGCACTGCGAAAACTTCACATCCTTCGCGCTGGAATTCCGCGCCCACAGTTCCGCCTTCACCTCGCCGCCGATGCGCGCATCGCCGATGATGCGAAGACCGGTGCTCAGCCCTTCCTTCTCCACGCCCCACGGCGGCATCGGCCAAGTCTGCTCCGCGAGCGGCACGCCGCTCTTCACGTAGCGGTCATCGGCAAGCCTCGCATTCACGGGCGGGCCGTCCACGGGCGGGAGTTTTGGGTCCGCGGCAGCGCCCGCATTCGCTTGTTTTGCGCGCGGCTTCACTTTCACGATGAATGGCGCGTTCGGGTCCGTGTGCTTCTCCGTTGCCTGCGCATCGGCGGGGACGTTGCCGAAGAATCGCACGGCATCATCGGCGTTGCTCCACGATTCATCCACGACGGACACCCATCCGTAAGTGTCTGCGGGGAAGTTCAGCTTGACGGGGTCTTCAGAACCAGAACTCGTCACGTACCACGTGCGCGAGCCGTCTGCCGTGCGGGAAGTGATGGTCGCGCGCGGACGAGATATCGGCTGGCCGGTCTCAACATTCACGAACTGCACGGTCCAATGCCGGTCCCGCCCGTCTGGCTCCTTCCTCTGTGGCGCGCTGCCGTTGGGCAACAGCGGCTGCGCGGCGGAGACGAGTTTCCCGCCGACTCCATGATTGCCTTTGGGTCTGGTCACGGGATTCGGATTCACTGAGTCGAAGTGTTGCTCGAACTTCGCGCGCACCTCCGCCGGGATGCCGAGACTGTCGAGCGGCAACGCTCCGTAGAAATCCTCGTAGTCCGTCACGATGCGCTTCGAGTCGGCAAACTCCGTGCGGTGAAGCTCCAGCCTTTTGCCGTCGAATCCGCCATCCACATGCCAAAGCGTCTTCGTGCCGCGCACCCATGCCACGGCCCACTTTGAACGATTACCCAGCAAGTCAGCGCCAACGAATACATCGTGCCCCGTTACGCTGCCGTCTTTCGCGGACCAACGCAGGCGTGCAGTGGTCCACAGATTCGGGCCGTGATGAATCGCATTGTGGACTTCCACCATCACGCCGTCGCCCGCATCGAGCTTGGCCGGAGCCTTCGTGTCGCGCGTGATGAAAACGATCTCGGACAATAGCGGCAAGGCTGCGGCCGGTTTGACGTTCTCGGCCTGCGGGTTCGTCTTGATGAACGACGCTCGCGCCTCCTCCAATGCCTCCAACTCCGCATCGAGCTTTCGAATGTTCGGGTGATTCGGAGCCAACGATTCGCTCAACTTCGCTCGCTCCATCTTGAGAGCTGCGAATTTCGCATCCAGTTTGGCAAGCTTGTCCTGCGGCTTGTCGGCATCCACGCCCGGCTGATCCTTGAAGTACTGTTCGTAGGTTCGTACATCAAAAACCGGGCTCCGATGTACGTTCGTGAGCGGTCTAATGTCCTTGTTTTTCGAGAATCCGAAAAGAACCATCCAGGTTCCATCCTCACCGTCCCATTCCTTGAGACTGGCGAAGTAGTCTGCGCCTCGCGCTTTCGCAATCTCGCAGGCACCGCGGACGATGAACATCGCGGGATCATCCACCGAGACGCCATTGCCAGCGTAAGTGACCATGACGGTGGATGTCGCTTCATCACGCTGCAGTTCCTCAAAGCTCATCACGACTACAGTCTTGCCGTCAGCGTCCTTCCCCTTCACCTCTAAGCGGACAGTCGCGGCCTCCGCGGGGACCGGCGGAATGGCCGAGCCGCCTTCCGTTCGTCCGCTCACCAGCTTGCCCGACCACGCGCCGTCGGGAGCGGTGGAAATTTCCATCGATCCCTCAAGTGAAAACGTGGGGTCCTTGCGGATGCTTTCCTCAATGAGCGAGCCCGTGCTCCGGCCTCCCGGGTTCCTCTTACCGGGCGGGTGAGTCATGCGAAAGAACGCCACTTCACCAGGCTGGAGCCGGAAATCCGCAGGAATCGGTTTTGCCACTTCGGTGATCGTCTCCAGGACCCCTTTGTCCCGCCAGATCAACCGCCGGGGATTCGGTGCTGCGTCGGATGCGTGGAGCCAGACCTCCCCCTTCGTCACATTCTGGACCACCAGAAAAATATCGTTCTTGTCCTCCGCATCGGGCTCGTCCGGTACGGGTTGCATGACGAGTGCCGCACGCAGCCCGTTCACCGGCTCGCCCCATTTCAGTTTCCGCTCGGTAGCGGGAAGGAGTTTCGAACTTTGACGGTTCAAGGGTGGGATACTCGTCGCAGACGTCGGAGCCGCGCCGTCCTTTGACTTTTCAGTTTTCGGACCTTCGCGAGTGGGCGCTAATGCAGCCGGGCTCGCGGGTGTCGCGGGCGCGGCAGGCTTGAGCGATTCCGGAATTTGCTTCGGCGCCTCGACCACGGTCGCACCTTCAGATGTGACCTTCAGTTCTATCTCGGCCGTGTTCAGCGCACCGCGCCATTCCATTGCGGCCTCTATGATGTGCAGCGTGTCGGTCCACTTGGCCTGCAGCGTCCAGTCGCCCGGCGTGAGTTCGAGGCTGACGACGCCGATCGGGCCATCGGTTGGAGGACTGCCAAGTCGAATCGTAAATTCCTTCAGCTTCACCGCCTGCCCGGCAGGAAGCGCCAGAAAGTGCAGTTGGAATTCTGTCTTGCCGCGCGTCATGTGCGCTTCGCGACCAGGGCCACTTCCATTTGTCGGCACGATTGCTAGACCGACATCGGGGTGATGCGTCCAGGAAAACTTCACCGTTTCCGAGCTGGAATTACGCACCCACAATTCCGCTTTCGCTTCCTTGCCGGTGCGCAGTTCGCCAATGATTCGCAGGGCACCTCTCAGTCCATCCTTGGGCAAACCCCAGGACATCGGCGGCGCCGATCTCAGCTCGATTGGTTTTCCTGCGGCAAGCACGTCCGCCGAGCCGCGGGTCGCTCCCGTCACCAGCTTCCCCGTCCACGCGCCCGCCGGCGCCTTCCCGATGCTCATCTCCGCCGTGTAGCTGTATTGCCCCAGGGTGCTCACGACATTCTCCTTCAGAACGGAAATCGTGCGCCCGTCGTCAAATTTCTGCTCTGCGTGGAACAGGCGGACGAACGCGGCCTCGTGCGGCTGAAGCAGCCAGTCACCCGGGATCGGCACGTCATCCACGGTTCTCGACACGATCGTTGCGTCGAAAAGGTTCAGCATGCGGGGATTTGGCGCGGCATCATTCGCCGTGAGCCGCACCCCCTTTTCCGAAACATTCTGCACGACGAGATAAAACTCCGGCGTATCGCCCAGTCCCGGCTCACCGAGCGTCGGCGGCCAGGCCAGCGCCATCCGCAGCCCATTCACCGGCTCGCCCCATTTCAGCTTTTGCGCGGTGGCGGGTTTGAGCATTGTGCCCGACTTCGGCTTTGGTGTCTCTGAACCGGGATTGGAAGCCGAGCCCTGATCTTCCTCGCGTGTAAGCAGCGGGAAGTCCACATTCGGCAATTTCCACTCTGACTCATCGAGTTTTACGACTCTGGGCAAGACCACTGGCTCAATCGATGGTCGCCCATTCTCTGAAATGCGGAGGAGTACCATCTGCCCGTCTGTTGACTCTGGATTCATGCTGTAGTTGAACCAGACCGAGATCTTGCCCGATGGACGATCCACGGTCCCATAGTCGAAATGGGATGGATCGATCGGTTTAGAAAGGTCGGGGTACTTCCGCATGAGTTCCCGATTTGCCAATTCGACAAGCCTGGAAAGTTCTTGTGATCCACCGATCGCAGCCAGCCCGACGAACTTCCTCAGTTGGGTATCAACGACCATTGCCTCTGTGGTGTTCAAGTCGAGCTCGAAAAGCTCGCCTTCATGAACAACGGCTACGATCTCCGAACGCACATTCACATTCTTAAGGGCTTCAAATAGCGCAGGTGTCGGCGAGATGGCTTTCGAATACTCAGCGACCTTCGACACCGGTTGAGATAGTGCTTGAGGGTTCTTCGCCACGAGGGCAACCAGCTTAGAAAGTTCATCCGACGAGAGCTGCATACGAAGCAAAGGCGGTTCACGCAATATTGTCTCCAATATTCCGTCTCTGGAAACGCGCATCTTCGCGTACCGCTGATTCAAGGCCTTGTTGCGAAAGTCCCAGGCAACGACCCAGTCAGGCAGCCTTCTCGTTTCGGCCAACCCTTCGGTGGCTGCGGTCTTCGGCTTTTCCTGCACGTCAGAGCGCAGGCTTGCTGCGGGAGCCGCCGCTGATTCAAGCATCTCCGCCTGCCGAAAGTCGGAGATTCCGGCGATGTCGAGCTGGCGCTTCACTTCGTCGCGGAACTCGGCGGGGAGGTCGGTCGCGGGCGTGTCGGTGACGTGCCCCGGGCTGCTGTAGTCGATCTTCCGCACGGTTCCTTTGTGCAGCAGGTAGAAGAACCCATCGTTCGGTCGGCAGACGATGGCCCAAGTGCCCCAACTGTCGGGGACTTCGAGTTTGTGAGGAGCCGGCGGGCGTGCTCCCGTCGCCTCTGTGGCCTCGAATAAAAGCTGAGCGTCGTTTGTGCGGCGGTCGCCGACCGGCCTGCCGACGATTTTCAGCGTGGCATCGCCTCTCTCCGCCGTCTCACAGGGAAGCGGATACTCGCCAGGACCGAGCACGATGCGCGGCACCTTGTCGGCCTGCGGGTCGGCGGGGAGAACGCGGAATTTCACGGGCACGGTGGGCAGCGAGCCGGCGAATTCCACGACATCGGCGCGGGCGGCGAAGCGCTGCACGAGGGCATCGAACGCGCCATCGCTTTGGTCGGTGGCGAAGGCGGCTATTTCGTCTGCGGTGGGCGTTGTGGCGAACAGTTCGCGCACGGCGCGGTCGAGCAGGTGTGTGCGCTCGGCGGCACTGGCTGGCAGCGGGAGTTCCCGCGCGAGGCGTGCTTTGATGTGTGCCAGCCACCAGCCAGCGACGACGACGGGCGGGGCGTCGTCGCTCATTCCCACACCGCTGCCGTCGAGAGGAATGGGGCTGTGCGTGAGCGTCAGTTCGTCGCCTGGCTTTGCGAGCACCTTGAACCCGACGCGCGGTCCGGCCCACGGTCCGCTGCCCGCGTCTTCGCCGAGGCCGACGCCCGGCGCGTTGATTTCGATGAACTCACCCGGCATGAGGCGAACGGGAACGATCTGCAACACAGAGTGCCCCTGCATTGCGCGCGTCGGGTCGATCGCCGAAACGCGGACCTGCGCGCCCGTGGCATCGCGCGCTGTCACGCCGTTCACGCCGCCCTGATGCCATGTCGGCACCCGGGCCATGACAGCAACACTGCCATTATTCTGCACGATCAGCCGCTCCTTGAGCGCGGTGTCCATGTGGTGCTCCGCCGCGCCCGGCTCCAGCACCCATGCCGCGCGCAGGCCGTTGGGCTGGGTTTCGCCCCACGGGGCATCGGCAAAGTTTTTCGGCAGCGCCTCGCCATGACCGATCGCCTGCACACTGCCGGGAACACTCACGGGTCGGAGTGCCCTCGAGTGCCTCGTATACTTGTTGAGCAGAGACTCCTCCACGGCGGCCACTTCATCCAGCAGCGCGATGGCGGCGGCAGGCTTCCAATCGCGAGTGGAGTCGAGGCGCGAGAGAATTTCGTTGAGCTTCGGCACCGTCCTCCAACTCGGGTTGTATTTGATGAACTTCTTCACTGCCGCCGCGAGTTCGCCAACGAGCGCGCCGGGGATGTCGCCGCTGAGACGGGCGTGCTGCTGCCAGATTTCGTAGAGGGCGCGGGCATCCTTGTGCATCGGAGCCGGCGCGACCGCCACGTCTGCGGAGCCGCGCGTCTGGCCGGTGATTAGCTTACCCGTCCACGCTCCCACCGGGGCTTTCGCGATCTCCATCTGCACGATGGCGTGGTAGCGGCCAAGCTTACCCAGATCGCTTTCGATGCCCGCGCTGGGGATCGTACCAGCTTTGTCGCGTTCCTCGTTCGTGTACATGCGGAGCACGCCGCACCGGCCAGGCTGCAGCTTCCAATCCGCCGCGGATACTGTCGGATCGGAAAGCACCAGTTCAATGCGATCTCCTTCGGTAACTGCTCAATAACCCCGCGGTCGGCGCGCGGTCCGGCGGCGCTCGTCGCAGGCGTCGATTGAGTGCGCGAGTTTACGGAGGTGGAGAAGTTGCCTCAGGCCGCTGCCATTATCCGGTCTCGGGTGCGGGGGTCGCAGTCGCTT
>CAMATH010000116.1 GCA_945860955.1 Planctomicrobium piriforme | reverse complement strand
GCGCTTCGGCTCGATCGACATCCGGATCCGAAACGACAATGAAGAACTCAATGTGTTGTTCTTCATACGCCCCCAGCAATCGGTCGAGCACCGGCAAAAAGACCGCGCTTCGCTCGCATCGCGGGGAAAGAAAGACAAACGCCCAGGCCGTTGTCGTGGGAGATTCACCGAGTCGATGGATGTTCCCATCAATATCGAGCGCCCTCAATGGCCAGTGCGCCAGCCGCGCAGGCTGCGCATGGTCGGCGACTGGCTTGGTCGCGTCGGCGGCGATTGCCACGCCCGCAACCCACGCGAGGCTGAGTAGGAGCACTCCCAGGGATCTGGCGAGGCGCGACCCTCCGCGGCGGCTTTCCAGCCGACAATCGGAAATCGACCGATAAAGAACCATCCGTGGTCTTTCGGAACTATCGGCAGTGAGAGGCGGAATGGAATGATGAGGCGGACGTCCGCAGCCTGCTGACGCGGCTGGCGCGTGACATACCAGATCCGCGTGAGGTGGTCCAGACGAACAAGCCACTTCCGATACCTGAACTCCCTGTCGTCCGAATTGTCCACTTTGGTCGAAACCGTTGGAGGCGAGCCAGGGGGGGGACTGGACGGGGGCGATCCCGCAACCGGTCTGAGCGGCTTGGGCAAAGAAGGAAAAAACCAAGCTGGCGAACTTGCACCAGCTTGGTTTCAATTCCGGGGAATTCTCGCGTCACGCGAGATTGGCAGGGGAGGGGGGCAGTGAATAAAAATTCACGTGGCCCTCCGCCTGAATCACTTGGCGGCCGCCAGGGCGGCGTCGTAGTTCGGCTCGTTGGCGATTTCCGACACGTATTCGACGTGCGTCAGTTTACCGTCAGCCCCCACCACGAAGATCGCTCGGGCGAGAACGCGGTCCAGCGGTCCCCCCTTGATCAGCACGCCGAAGTCCTCGCCGAACTTCGAGCAGCGGTGCGCGCTCAGACAGGTGACGTTGGAGACATCTTCCGCACCGCACCAGCGTTTCTGGCCGAACGGCAGATCCATGCTCACGCACAGCACCTGCAAACCGTCATTCGCCTTCACCTTGTCATTGAAGAGCTTGGTCTCTTTGTGACAGACGGGGGTGTCGAGCGAGGGGATCGTGGTGATGATGTACGGCTTGCCGGCGAATTTCGCTTCGGTGGCGTCCTTCAGGTCGGCCCCCTGGAGGGTGAACGCCGGGACGGAGTCCCCCGCCTTGAGGTGCGGGCCGGCGAGGTCAACCGGATTTCCCTTGAGCGTCACCGCCCCTTTGCGAATGTCAGCCATCTGTGTATTCCTTTCCTGTGGTCGAGTGGTAAGAATTCGTGGAGTGCAGAGAAGTATGGGAATCCCCCCTGTCCCTTTCAAGTCCGGCTCATGGTTTCGGTTCAGTACGATTTTGATGTGGTTGTGGTCGGGGCCGGGCATGCCGGCGTCGAAGCGGCGCTCGCCGCGGCCCGCCTGGGTGCGCGGACGGCGCTTTTGACCATGAGTTGCGACATGGTCGCCGCCATGAGCTGCAACCCCGCGATTGGCGGTGTCGCCAAAGGGCAGATCGTTCGCGAGATCGACGCCCTGGGGGGCGAGATGGGACGGGCGATCGACGCGACCGGAATCCAGTTCCGAATGCTCAACCGCACCAAGGGGCAGGCGATGCACAGCCCCCGTGCCCAGGCCGACAAAAAGGCGTACCAATTCTGGATGAAGCTGCGGGTCGAACAACAGCCAAACCTCACGCTCCGACAGGAAGTCGTCGAGTCGCTGGTTCTCGAAGAGGGCCGAATCCACGGGGTGATGGTCCGTGGAGACGCGCTGTATCGGTGTCAGGCGGTGGTTCTGACAACCGGCACGTTCCTGCAGGCGGTGATGCACACGGGTGAAGCGAAATCGGCTGGTGGCAGGGCAGGGGAGGGGACGACCGCGGGAGTCTCGCATTCCCTCAAAGACCTCGGCTTTGAACTCGCGCGTTTCAAAACCGGAACCCCCGCCCGACTGAATGGACGAACGATCGATTTTTCCGTGGTGGAACGCCAACCGGGAGACGACGACCCGCAACCGTTTTCATTCCTCACGGATCAGATCACGCTGCCGCAGATGGACTGCTATCTGACGGAGACGACACCGGCTGTCCATGACGTCATTCGGGCGAATCTCCACCGCGCTCCGATGTACAGCGGACAGATTCAATCGACCGGCCCGCGTTATTGTCCCTCCATTGAGGACAAAGTCGTCCGGTTCGCAGACAAGACTTCGCACCAGATCTTTCTTGAGCCAGAGGGACGCAACACCCTCG
The DNA here is from genome assembly GCA_945860955.1 of Planctomicrobium piriforme. GTDB lineage: Bacteria > Planctomycetota > Planctomycetia > Planctomycetales > Planctomycetaceae > UBA10511. The sequence continues at coordinate 25,163 of CAMATH010000116.1, read as the reverse complement.
AATACTACTGCAACGGGATCTCGACCAGTCTGCCGCGGGACGTGCAGGAACGGATGATCCACGGCATCCGTGGCCTCGAAAAGGCGGAGGTGATGCGCTATGGGTACGCCGTTGAATACGACTACGCCCCACCGACGCAATTGCAGACAACACTCGAGACCAAACGGATTCCGGGGTTGTACTTCGCGGGACAGATCAACGGCACGACCGGGTACGAAGAAGCGGCGGGACAGGGGCTGTGGGCCGGCGCCAATGCGGCGCTGAAGCTGGCCGGGAAGCCACCGTTACTGCTCGACCGCAGTCAGGCCTATCTCGGCGTTCTGATCGACGACCTGGTAACACGGGGAGTCGACGAGCCGTATCGGATGTTCACGTCGCGTGCCGAGTACCGATTGCTGTTGCGACATGACAACGCGGACCGGCGTCTCACCCCGATTGGTCGCGAGATCGGTCTGGTGGATGACGAACGCTGGCATCGATTCGAGGCGCACTCGGCAGCGATCGACCGAGCGCAGCAACTCGCGGCGACCGAGACACATGAAGGATCGCCGTTGGAACAGTGTCTGCGACGGCCCGAAGTCGACTGGGAGGTCGTTTGCCGGCTGTCACCAGCGGCGGCCGCGCTGAACCTTTCCTCGCTGGCGGCCAAACAAGTCGAAATTGATGCGAAGTATGTAGGGTACATTCGTCGACAGCAAGCCCACATCGATCGGCAGGAGCAGGTGGAGGGATGGCCGATTCCCGAGACGTTTGACTATCAGGCGGTCCCCCAGTTGCGCGCCGAGGCGAAGCAGAAATTCGCGAGAATTCAGCCCCGAAACCTCGGTCAGGCGGGGCGGATCAGTGGGATCACGCCGGCGGACATCGCGATCCTGATGCTGTACGTGCGGGGAGGGATGCGGAAATAGGGGTTAGTGAGAATAACGCGTATTGACCAGATTCGGGGAATGGATACAATCGGCACGTATGGTAAGGCTGGTAATGTCGGTACAACGGATGCTACCGGCAAAATCGGAACAAACTGTGCTGGTTCCCTACCTGCGTTCGCCAATGATCGTCGCACCTCGTCGGCGTCCTGGCTCGCTGGAATGGACTCCCCCGCCGCCCGTTGGCGGCGGACCTCAGTGATGAGGCCCGACCGAAAAGGATGTTCGCATGAGCAACACGAAGACCGTCTACACCACGGGTGAAGCCGCCCGCATCTGCAAAGTGTCGCAGCAGACAATCATTCGCTGCTTTGACTCGGGGCAGTTGAAAGGCTTTCGAGTCCCTGGCTCGAAATTCCGCCGAATTCCCCGTGACATTCTCTTCAAATTCATGAAAGAGAATGGCATCCCGACCGATGCGCTCGAAAGTGGAAAGCGGAAAACCCTGCTGGTCGATGACGATGTCGAACTGGTGGAGATGATTCGCGACCATCTGGAAGCGGATGGCCGCTTTGAGGTCCGTGTCGCCAACAACGGTTTCGACGCGGGGATGTTGCTGAAGGAATACCATCCCGACGTGGTGGTGTTGGACGTGATGCTCCCCGACATCAATGGCAAGGAAGTCTGCCAGCGGATTCGAGGGGACGCCTCGCTGAGCGATGTGCGAATCGTCTGCATCAGCGGTATGGTCGAAGAAGACAAGATTTCCGATTTGATGGTCGCGGGGGCGAATGAATTCTTGCAGAAGCCATTCGAACTCGAACAACTGATCGATTTGATGTGCCGGCAGCTCGACGTCGAGCCGGCCCACGCCCGCTGACGAGTTCAACGCGAATTTCGGTTGTGCCGACAGCCCGACGGAACGATTCCGCCGGGCTTTGTCGTTGCGCCTGTTCAAAAGTAGCCGTCCCCCGTGGGGCGCACGTGCATGTCACTTCCACTTCCCCCCACCGACCCGCTGCGCGACGCCAAACTCAAGGCGCTGGGGGAATTCGCGGCCGGCGCGGGGCATGAGATCAACAACCCGGTGGCGACAATTTCGGGTTACGTTCAGCAACTGATGCGGGACGAAACCGACCCCGATCGGATTCAAATGTTGCTGACGATCGGTGCGCAGGCGCATCGCATCCGCGACATGATCGGCGATGCGATGCTGTTCGCCCGCCCGCCTCAACCCCGGCCACAGCCGCAGAATCTGCGGCAGGTCGCCGAGGAAGTGGTCGCCAAGTTCGAGGAAGAAGCGAAGTCGCGGGGTTGTACGGTTGAGATCTCCCCCGGCGAAGAGTTACCGATCCTGGCGGATCCAACGCAGGTGCGGGTTCTTCTGTCAGCTCTGGTGCGGAATGCGCTGGAGGCGTCTCAAGCGAACGGGAGGATCGTGCTGGAGGGGGGGCAATTCGTGGACGGTCGGGGGGCGTTCGCCCGATTAACGATTGCGGATGATGGTCGCGGACTTTCGCCCGACGAACTTGAACACCTGTTTGACCCGTTCTACTCGGGGCGACAGGCCGGCCGTGGGCTGGGGTTCGGATTGCCGAAAGCCTGGCGCATCGCCACACTCCACCATGCCGACCTGAAAGTCGCCAGCCCCGAGGGCCGGGGCGCGCTGTTTACCTTGATCTGGCCCCTGGAAACCTGACCCCATGCCCGGAACCTCCTCGCGCCTCACAGGCATCTTCACCCCGAACCTCACCCCGCTCGACTCTCGGGGAGAGATCTTCGAATCGGAGTTGCGACGGTATGTCGACTGGCTGATTGAGCGCGGGGTGCACGGTCTGTACCCGAACGGTTCGACCGGAGAGTTTACCCGGTTCACCACCGAAGAACGCCGGCGGATCATCGAGATTGTCGCCGACCAGACCGCGGGTCGGGTGCCGATTTTGGCCGGGGCGGCGGAAGCCAACGTCAAAGAGACTTTGCGGGCGTGCGAGTACTACCACAGCCTGGGAGTGCGGGCGGTCGCGATTGTGGCCCCGTTCTATTACAAGCTCAGTCCGGCGTCGGTTTACGCGTACTTCGCCGAGATTGGCAAGAACACGCCCATCGACGTGACGTTGTACAACATTCCGCTGTTCGCCAGCCCGATTGACGTCCCGACCGTTCAAAAGCTGAGCGAGAACTTCGAAAAGATCGTCGCGATCAAGGATTCGTCGGGAGACATCCCGCACATGATCCGGATGATCAAAGCGGTTCGGCCCAATCGCCCGGAATTCAGTTTCCTCACCGGGTGGGACGCCGCGCTGATGCCGTTGTTGCTGATCGGTTGCGACGGCGGAACCAATGCCACCTCGGGCGTCGTTCCGGAGATCACTCGCAAACTCTACGACCTGACGATCGCCGGCCGGCTGGATGAAGCCCGGACGCTGCAATACGACTTGGTGACACTGTTCGACACGATGATCTACTCGGCGGAATTCCCGAACGGATTCCGGGCGGCGGCCAACCTGCGTGGCTTCAATCTGGGCGAAGGGCGCCAGCCGATGTCGCCGGAACAGAAGACCGATCTCAACGCGCTGACGAAGACGTTGCAGTGCCTGCTGTCGGAACATGGTTTCACCGACCAACCGGTCGGCGGCTGCCCGATCACCCGCAGCGGCGGTGGATCGGAACGGACGGAGATTGACGCGATCGTGCGGAATGTCGTCGCGGAATTGAAGCGTCGCGGTTTGACGTAACCGGTACAAGAACGGGGTCACCCGATCAGTCGAACCTGGGATCCGCGACTCCGATGACAAAGGAGCGGCCAATTCCGACAGAGCGTAACTTCCAGATGACCGATTCGCAGTGGAGGCTGGACGTGCTTCCAGCTTCTGCAAGGAAAGAAGCAGCGCATCATGGCGAGGACTGTTCCGGTTCCCGGTTCCGGACCACAGATCGACATGTCCGACCTGGCGGTCGCTTGGCCAACGATGACTCCAGCCGAGCGTCGACATGCCTATCGGGCTCGCATCCTGGGGACCGACCGCAATTTGTTTCGGCGGCTCCTGAAACGGCTGGGTTTTGAAAAGGGACCGGTTCCGCCGGTGCCGCAACGAGTGGCGAGGAGGGCTCTCGTGCTGGCGGCCGTCGTGGCGCGAGCCGAGATCGATCAACCGGCGAGTCGTGATCAGGATCCGGAATCGATTCGGATGGGATTGCGAAATCTCGTTTCAAAAATCGGGATTCAACGTGAATTCGAAAACCGGGAATTGACGCTGCTGAACACACCGGTCGGTCGGGTCAATGCCGAACTGGCGATTGCCGCTGCCTGGCGGGCCGAGGGGTTGGCCGTCTTGGCATGGGCGCTCAATTGGTTTCGATTACCCGCCTATGATCAACCCCTATCCCGGTCGGAAATTGCCGCCAGCGCCGGACTGCGCAATCGTGAACAGTGCAACCAGTTGCTCAAGTCGCCGACACTTCGATCGCCTGTCGAGATTGATCAAATTGCCGCGCGTGCGACGGTCGTGACCTGGCGACTCCGCACATTCCGGATGTCTCCAATCCCTTGGGACTTTGTGGGGCACTTACGCCGGCAGCCTGCATTTCAGGAACACTGGATCACCGGACTCGAACTGATTGACAATGATCTGGCGATCGATGGCCGCCCGATTTACGATGCGGCCGAAGAAGCGGTGGCGCGGGTTGAACGGATTGCCATCGAACGCCAGATCGCCGCCTATTGGTTGCAGGGAGACCACGTCAGATATTCTCAGGTCGATCCGTCGACACTGCTTTCAACCTGTTGAAGGGTGCCGTTCCCCTGGGCCAGCCATACGCGAGTAAAACGCGTGATCTGTTTCGCTCGCAATGCGTCGAATCCCATGGATTTCCACGACCGCAGACCGAATTCATCGTCGGCAACCCCGATCGTGTGAATGAACACGATCGACTCACCGATTATTCCAGGTGATCGACAGTTGCAGGATCGTCGCCAGCGAGACCCACACGAAATAGGGGATCTGGGCCAGACTCACCCAGCGGTAATGCGGCCAGATCGCCATGGCGAGCCAGATGATCGAACCCCAGACGATCAGGATGTCAACGGCAGCGAGTGGCAGGTTCCTCATTTGAAACTGAATCGGCGAGAAAATCAGGTTCGCTACCAGGTTCATGACGAATGGAGCAGCGACCGTCCAGCCGACCTTGCCTCGAAACGCCTGCACGAACACGAACCCGAATGTGACGATGATGATCGGATACAAAATCGACCAGATCAGTCCGATGGTCGCAGGTGCCGGCGTCCACGACGGCTTTACGAGGCCGTTGTACCAGGTCATCCAGTCCATTCGCGTTTCTCAATCCTCTGTTTGAATTTCGGTTCGTTCATCGACACCAGATCTCGACATCGGGCGGAATCTCGAAGATCGGGTCGAATCGCGTGACCTGAACTACCTCGGCGAATGCGGGGGCGACGCTGGAGAGTATCAGCCGACCTCAAGGTTAAGTCAACTGGTCACATTCCTTCAGAGACCCGTCAGCCGCCAGGCATACCAGGCCAGGCCAGCGACACCGATCGCGACAATCACCGCCACGGCGACTCCCCACCGTCGATGGCGACGTTCCATTCGATGTCCCCCCTTTTCTGACGCGCCCGGAAACCGGTAATTCAGCGCCCGTCCCAGCGTCACGCGATCTCCCGGTTGAAGCAAAACTTCGGCAGCCGATCCGCTGAGCGGCCGATCATTGACTTGAACTCCGTTCTTACTTTTCAAGTCAACCAGCGACCAGCCGGTGGCAGTTCGTCGAAATTCACAGTGCTTCCCGGAGATCCCCTTGTGCGCAATGATCACGTCGCACTCCGGATTCCTCCCCACCGAAACTCGATCGCCTTTCAACCGGATCGGCGGTCCGCCATCCAAAGCCGTCAATTCCAGCTCCCCTGCGAAAGGGCGAACGGGGGGAACAACAGCGGCCCCGAACGCCGGATCGGCGGAAAGTGCGACCAGAGTGTTCGGATCGCCCTCCACGGACGCGGCCCGCTCGTGCGCGGTTTCCGCGGAAACCTGAGAAATGACTCGCGTCGGTGATGTCGTCCAATGGCTGATCGCGCGAGACGATCCCCCCGTGGTAGACTGCCTGGCGGTTGAGGCCGACGTGGACGGCTTCCGCTTTCTCGCCTGACTGGCGCGATACGCCAGAATCCGCGAAAAATCAAACTCAATCGGCTGGCGTCGGGCGTGACGACCGAGCGACGTGATCACCTCGTCCATCGACTGCGGACGGTCGTTGGGCTGCTTTGCCATCATGCGACCGACCAACTTCGCCACCTCCGCTGGCAGGCCGGGGACCAGGTCCGCGAGCGATGGGGGATTCCGATTGCGGTGCCCCTCGATCTTCTCCCGGCTCGAAGTCTCGGGAAATGGAAGTCGCTCCGCGAAGAGCGCGTACAGCGTGCACCCGAGACTGTAAATATCCGCCCGCGCGTCGACCGACAGGCTATCCACCGACTGTTCCGGAGCGATGAAGTCGGCGGTTCCCAGACAGTCGTGTCCAAAAATCATCGCGAGCGAAAACTCATCCGTTTCTTCGCGAGATTTTAGCAGCGCCAAACCGAAGTCCAGCAACTTCAATCGCCCCTCCCGATCGACCAGTAGATTCGCGGGCTTCACGTCGCGGTGAACGACGTTCGCCCGATGGGCGGCGCGCAAGCCCTCGCCCGCCTGCATTCCCATGTCGCAAACCTGCGACCACGGAATGGTCCGATTCAGTTGGACAAACTCCTCGAGGTTGACTCCCTCGACAAATTCCATCGCCAGATAGTGATTCGGACCAAACACATCCTCGAACGCGCTAATCTCATACGACTTGACGACGTTCGGATGGTCGATGGTTTGTCCGGCCCGCGCTTCCAGCTTCAAGCGCGTGATCATCCCCTCGTCGTTCACGTATTTTCTTGTCACCACTTTCAAGGCGACGCGCCGGGCTTTGTCCGGATCAGTCGCCAGATAGAGGTAGGACATCCCTCCCGCCCCCAACAGCTCCAGAAGTCGGTAACGGTTGATGAAAAAGCCCCGCGACTCGCCCGCCAAAAGCCGCTCCGCCTGGTACCGGGTCAACCCCCCACGATTCACCAGCTCCCGCGCGATCCGGTGCGCATCTTCATCGGTGGCTCCGTCGAATTGCGTTACGACGGACTGCAATTCCACATCGGAAACCAGCCCGCTGCGTTCCAGCGACTCGAGGAATTTGGCGGCGGTGATTTGCGGAACGGGCATCGCTTTCCACCATTGGGCATCGCACACGCGAATCACACGCGGTTGTGTTCGCCACGTGACGACGATCGGAATTGTACGCCGGGATTTGTGAAAGAACTATCGTGATTCCCGGCGGTGAATCACACGCGCTTGCGCCCGCTTGCGATGTAATACGACCGTTCTTCCCGAATCGTCACATCGTCGAACATTTTCGGCATCTGCTCGTCAAACCACGCCGGCGTCTTCGTCACCATCAGCACCCGCCCCTCCGGTTTCAACAACCGCCGGGCCGCACGCAAAAACAGCTCCGCAATCCGGTAATCCGAATAGTACGGCGGATTTCCCCCCACCACATCGTACGTTCCTTTGTCCCCCCCTTGCCCTTCATCATCGAGGACGGCGGTGAGAGTTGTGATTCCGTTGGACTCGGCCCCTTTCAACGTGCATTCCACAGCGCGCGGATTCGAGTCGAGTGACAGGACCGCCCCCGCCGGTGCCCGCAACGCGGCCGCCAGCCCCACCGCCCCGCTGCCGCACCCGAAATCAACGAACCGGCAGTCCGGTCCCAGTTCCAGCAAGTTCATCAACGCCCGCGCGCCGGTATCCAGACTGCGATGGCTGAAGACGCCCGGTCGACTGAACGCCTTGATCAAGCGTCCCTCGTCACGAAACGCGAATTCACATTCAAACGACTTCGGCTTTTCAAGCGGCTCGGTTTTCGTCGCGCTGTACAGGACCGACTTGCGTCCTGGAGTGCGGGTCACCTTCGTAAACAGCCGGCGGAATTCCTCGTGCAGCCACTGATCGTCGGGGTTGCCGCTCGTGGCGATCAGCTTGCCGCCAATTCGCAACCGACCATGCATCTGCTGCAGCCATTCGCGGGTCAGCTCGGCTTCGCCCCGCGTGTCGACCGGGATCGCCGCCAAATCGACTTCGTCCTCTGGGAGGTCCGCGGTGCAGACAACATTCACCTCCGATGCCTCGTCGGCAATGTGCCGCAATGCCTCTTTCGACTTGTAGAGTTCCAGAAAGTGGCAAGTGGTGTGCGCCGCCTGCAACGTCCGCTCGGCGGCAATCGCGAATTGACCCCGTCCCAGCGACGTCGTCAGCACCCGCCCCCCTTGGAATTCGGTGAGTCGCTCCAGCGCGTCGATCAGGGATTGTTCGGCCAGTGGGACACGCAACCGTCGCTCAAGCGCCCGCTCTTCCCGCAGTTTTTCAATCCGTTTTCGCGAGACCATGTCACAGCACCCGACAAATCAGACATTTGAGATAGGCCGTTTCGGAACAGTGTGCCGAAACGGGATGATCGGGGGCGGCCCCGCGACTTTCCAAAACCTGCACGTGGCGTTTCGCGCTGCTCGCCGCGTCGGCCAGCATCTGCTCGAACATCGGTCGCGTGACATGCCCCGTGCAACTGCAAGTCACCAGCGTGCCCCCCGGGGAGATCAGCTCCATCGCCATGCGGTTCAGGCTGTGATAGCCCCGTAACGCCTCTTGCAGTCCCGCCCCGTGGCGGGCGAGTTTCGGTGGATCCAGCACGATCGTCGCGAACTTCTCCCCCGCGTGGTTCAACGCTTCGAGAGTTTTGAACGCGTCCCCCTTCTGGAATCGCACCCGATGAGCCAGCCCGTTCAACTCGGCGTTGCGGGAAGCCATCTCCAGCGACGGAGCCGACACATCGACCGCCACCACTTCCGTCACCTGCGGGAGGCGCGCGGCCTGCAATGCGAAACCACCAGAAAAACAGCAGAGATCGAGCATTCGTCCCGGGCCGGCGTAATTCACGAACGCCTGCCGATTCAGCCGTTGATCGAGAAAGAACCCGGTCTTCTGCCCTTCCACCACGTCGACCGAAAACCGCAAACCATGTTCTTCAATGAACAGCGGTCGGGGAGGCGACTCGCCGGACAGCAGTTGGTCGGCCGCCTCGAGTCCCTCGGCTTCCCGAATTCCCTTCTCGGTCCGCAACCAGATTCCCCGTGGACTCAGCAATTCATTCAGCAGCCTCAGCAACAATTCCCGGCGGCGGTACAGAGCCAGACTCGTGCATTGCACCAGCAGCCAGTCGCCGTAACGGTCGACCACCAGTCCCGAGAGTCCATCGGCCTCACTGAACACGACACGACACGCCGTCTCTGGTCCCCACCACTGGAGCTGGTCGCGTCGCAACTCAATCGCCCGCTCCAGTCGGCTACGCCAAAACGCCTCGTCCAATGGAGTCGCGGCATCCCAGTTGTACAACCGCACCCGGATCCCCGAATGGGGATTGAACAATCCCCGGGCGATGAATTCCCGTTTGTCTGAGACCAGGGCGACCTCATCCCCCGGTGCGGGATCCCCAGTGACCGACGCGATCGCGCCGGCGAACACCCAGGGATGCCGGCCAAAGAACGGCTGCGCCCGTCGTGGCCGGACGACAACCTGCGGCAGTCCAACCGGAGGAGGGGCTTTGTCCACAACAGCGACTGAGTCGGTCAACGGGCCGCCTGCTCTTCCCGCATCGATTCGACGTTTTCAAGATGCTGCAACAAACGATCGCGTTCACTGGTCAAATGCCGCACCCGCAGCAGAGAGCGGACTCGCGTCGTCAGTTCCAGCTTGTTGACAGGTTTGGTGAGAAAATCGTCGGCCCCCGCGTCGACTCCCTTCTCAATGTCGCTCATCTCCGCGAGCGCCGTCACCATCAGAATGGGAATGTCGCGGGTCGCCGGATCGCTTTTCAACCGGTGGCAAACTTCATAGCCACTCAACCGCGGCATCATGATGTCGAGCAAAAGCAGATCGGGCTGACTGCGGGCGACCGCTTCCAGGGTCTGCTGGCCGTCGTAGACCATTTCGACCTGGTATCCCTCGTCGGCCAGATAGGCATCGAGCAGTTCGCAGTTCTGCTGGTTGTCGTCGGCAATCAACACCCGGGAGGGGTTGGCCGCTGTTGTTTTCGCCATGGAACTTCGTCAGGAAAATGAGATCGGCCGTCGCGGCGGAACCACAACGATGGTTTCCAGCCGGACCGCGCGGGAATGCTTCAGGAAAGACGCCGCTCTACATTAACACATGTTCCCCCCGCGCGGAATCGAGTCCCAAGACTCGCCTGGTCGCGGGAGAGTCCATCGGTTCACCTGCCATTTCCTGGGCCCAGAGGTGTCCCCGCAGCATCCGCCAATCTGCGAGTGTGTCGACATCGTACCAGGGGGGCAACACCGCGAGGCTCACCTTCGCCTCTCGCAATCGCGCGACGGTTTGCTCCAGGACATAACCCGTACTCCAGGCGATCCCGCGAAACGTCGGCCAATTCCCGGCTCGATGTCCAACCAGGTAGTACCCGCCGTCGGTCGCGGGACCCAATACGCAGTCATGGTCTCGCAATGCCTCAAACGCCCGGTCCACGTGATCCTTGGGCAGCGTGGGGCTATCGGAACCGATCACGACCACGCGCTCGGCACCAAATGCAAACGCCTGTTCAAAAAACTTCGACAACCTCTCTCCGAGATCCCCGTCGCATTGTGGCCACAGGTCGTACCGGCCTTGAACCAGCCCAGAAAACCACCGCGATGATTCCCCGGTTCCGGGGGCGTGGCAAACTACGCGACAATCACTCGTTCGCTGGAATCGCTCGACCAGATCGGTCAAGAACGCCTCGGCGGCCTGTGCCGCGAGTTCTGGTCCGAGGGAATCTGACAATCGGGTTTTGACGCGACCGGCCACCGGCTGTTTCGCGAACAGGCCGAGCAGATTCATCGGCCTTCCTCCACAAGAGCGCGCCGTCGGAAACCACTCAGCCGGCTCAATTCAACGTTTCCGCGACCGGAGTATTGCGATCGGTGATGACATCCACACCAAACGCCCAGAACCAGTCCGCGTCGGCACCACCCGTTAGCGTGTCTTTCGCCGTTCCATCGGTCACCGAACTCAACACATACGCACCGTTATTCCCCCCACCCAGTTTCAGATTGGTGATTCGGGAGGCGTAATCGGTCGCCTGCGTCCATTCGGCCATAATCGCCAAGAGTGCCGCGCGATCAAGAGCCCGAGTCGTTTCGTTGAAGAGTGACGCCAGTCCCGCGATCAGAATGTCATCGCCGTTCCCGCCAGAGAGACTGTCGGTCCCATTCCCTCCCAGAATCAGATCGCGTCCATCGAGTCCCGACAACGTATCATTACCAGCTCCACCGACAATGACATTATCCGCGGCGTTCCCCTTGATCACATCGGCACCAGAGGTGCCAGCGATCATTTCGAAGTCCGATCCGCTCGAGAGAGTCAACGTCAACCGGGTATTGACCACCTGCGCCGCGGTCGACGCCAGGTCGACATTGATCGCGGTCGTCCCCGCCGAGAAGTCGAGCAGATCCACACCACTACCGGGCAATTCGGTCAGGGTGTCGATCCCCAAGGCGGCGTCGACCTTGAAACGATAGACGTCGTCCCCCAATCCCCCCGCGAGGAAATCATTTCCCGGGCCACCGGTCAGGAAATTCACACCATCATTCCCGGTCAGCGTATCGTTCCCCGAACCTCCGATGATCCCTTCGATTTCGCCAGGACTGGTCAATGTGAGCGTCAGGTTGGTATTCACGACTTGGGACGTCGGCACTCCCAGATTGACCGAAAGTCCCGCGGTGGCGAGGGTCGTTATGGAAAAATCGAGCGTATCCGTTCCACCGAGTGGCGATTCGACCACGGTGTCCGTTCCGATCGCGACACCGGCATTGAAGGAGTACGAATCGTTCCCGCCACGGCCCGACAGCAGGTCGTTCCCCGGGCCGCCGATCAGCATGTTCGCCAGGTCGTTGCCGGTCAACGTGTCGTTCTTCGAACCACCGATCAGAGTTTCAAAGTCGCCCCCCGCAATCGTCAGACTGTGAAACGCGTTGACGGTTTGAATCGCTGACTGAGACAGATCAACGGCGACGCCTATTGTTGTTGTCGCCGAAAAATCGAGTGAGTCGATCCCCCCACCGGCGACCTCGTAGATGGTGTCCGAGCCGATGTTCGCGTCGGCGTCGAAGACGTAGACATCATTCCCCCCGCCCCCCGCGAGGTAATCGTTCCCTCCCAATCCCGTGATTCGATTCGCCAATCCATCGCCCGTCAGCGAGTCGTCGAGCGGAGAGCCGGTGAGCGTCTCGATCTGACCGAGATTGACGAACTGCAAATTCAGGAACGAGGCAACCACCTGAGAGCCCGCGAGTCCCAGGTCAACTGTCGCGCCCTGCACTGTGGACGCCGAGAAATCGAGTACATCGGTTCCACCGGCCGCATTCTCAACGATTCGATCCGATCCCAGTGGCGAATTGAGCAGGTAGCGGTAGGTGTCGTTCCCGGTCCCTCCTCGCAATTCGTCGTCTCCACCATTGCCAATCAAGGTGTTTGCCAGAGTGTTGCCGATCAGCGTGTCCGCGCCGCCACCGCCGGTCAGATTTTCAAACGCGGTCGCCGAGCCGAGAACCAGTGTCAGGTTTCCGTTGACGAGCTGCGCCGTCGCCAGACTCAAATCCACCTGGACCCCGGTGGTCAGCGTCGTGCTGAAATCCAGTGAATCAATCCCCCCGGCGTCGTTCAATGTGTCCGTTCCCAGCGGACCATCGGCGTTGAACCGATAGGCGTCGGTGCCGCTCCCGCCTGTCAACAGATCATCTCCCGAGCCCCCGGTGAGGGAATTCACCCCCGCACCCGCGTTGAGCGTGTCATTTCCGTCGCCGCCAAACAACAGGTCCGCGGTCGCGCCAGATCGCAAAGTGTCATTGCCAGCCCCGCCATGAGCCAGGAGCGGTTTACTCGTCTGAAGGGTCGTATCGATCGAATCGTCCCCCCCCTGCAAACGCGCTCGAATTGCCGTGACATCGGACAGAACATAGCTGTAATTCACGCCGTTGAAACCCACAACCGGCGTCGCGTTCACCGTCACAACGTCGTTGCCCGTTGTTCCCTGAATCATGACCGCGGATTTGACGATGTGGTACACCCCGGCGAATGCGACGGCGTTGTCTGAACCCGCGACAGGTTCCTGCTCGACCACCAGATTGTCTGGATCGGCCACGAACATCAGTCGGTAATCCGCGTCGGAATCGGTCAGCCCCGCGCCGGGCAGCGCGATGTTGCCGACTGCGGTCCCGATCGTCACTGTTTTCACATGCTGTCCCACCGTGCGATCTGCCAGCGCGGTAATCGATAGTGTGGTCAACCGGGTGTCATTCAGGAAGTTCGCGTCACCATCCGTTGATAGCAGAACTCCAATTCCAAACGCGGGGGCGTTGCTGTTCTCGATGTCGTAGGTGTAGGTGAGCTGCGTGAGGCCATTCGCAGTCGCCGACAGGAACACGATGTTGGTAACCGGCGGAGTGGCCGTCCACGTGACCGATGCCAGCCCGAGACCTGGATGGCCCTGCAAATCGCGAACACTGCTCTGATCCAGCGCCAATTCAAACGTCGCGGAACTGTTCGTCAACAACGACAGCCCCTGAATGCTGTATGCGTTCGCTCCCAGGCTGGCGATCGATACCGCATTCGACAGCGGAACCACATCTCCATCCTGCTTCAGGACCAGATCCTTCCAGTTGAACGTTGTCGCGTCGATCGCTTCCGAAAATGTCACGGTGACCGCGTCGACCGCCGTGGAGATCGGATCGGGACTGATGGGTGTGAACGTCGCTGTGGGACGGATCCGGTCGATCAAGACGGAGTGCGAAGACCCCACCAGGGGATTGACACCATTGTTTCGCGAGACGAGCAGGTGGTCGGCGGCGTAGGCCGCCCCACGGGTCACCCCGATCGTCGCGCTCCGCCCGTCGTTGTACAGAGGGTCTCCAAAATCGACGTCGAGATAGTTGAACTGAATCGCTCCGTCGACCGAACCGGTGTTCAACTGCAACACCGCTTGAAATGTCACATTCTCCGCCGGCGACAAAAAGTGTTCGACCTGATTCCATTCGATGATCAGCCGGTCCGCCTGGCCGTCGTTGTTCAAGTCTTCAAACCGGGCGAGAACCTGGTCATTCGCTCCCAGATCGGTTCGCAGGTCATCCCAGAACGGCGCGATCGCGGGCGTCGATGGACTGGTCGCGAAGTTGCCATTGTCTGCCGACTCGTTCGGAGCCCCGAATGTGATCAGGCCGTTGGCACCAACGTAGATCGCGGTCGCCCCCGTATAGGTCGTGCCATAAAACGTGAACGAACTGGTTCCCAGATCCAGCGCGGCGGTCCCATCGTCGGTGTTATCGAGAACGGAGACCACCCCCGAGTCGCCCGGCTGCAAGTCGACTGCGGAAAACGAGGCCGCCGACGCCAGATACGCGCTGGGGGTCGCCGTGGTATGCGATCTCAGGTAATCCAGCGTTCCCGCCGCGTTGAGCCGACCGCCGGTGACGGTCTTGCCCGATAACACCGCCAACGGATCGACTCCCCCCAAGATCGCCTGTCGGATCTCCAGATAACTGGCATCCGGGAATAAATCGGCCGCCAGTGCCGCGACACCGGCGACATGCGGTGCTGCCATGGACGTACCACTCAGGTTCCCATAGCGGTTCCCCGGCAGTGTGCTGTAGATAGTCACACCAGGGGCGGCCAAGTCAACCGTTGTCGCTCCGTAATTCGAAAAGCTCGCGAGCTTGTCCTGTTTATCGGTCGCCGCCACTGCGATCACGTTGTCCAGTGAATAGGCGGCAGGATAGAACGGTGTTGTGTCGCCATTTTGCCCGCTGTTCCCCGCGGCCGCGACGAATAGAATTCCCTGGTCGCGCGCGGCGCTGATCGCGTCAAACATCACCGACTCAAACGGGCCGCCTCCCCAACTGTTGTTGGTCGCGCGAACATTCACTCCCCGTTCGCGCATCATCGTCGCGTAGTTGATTGCCTGGATCGCCGCACTGCTGCTCCCCGTACCACTCGCCCCCAGGAATTTCAGTGCCATCACACTGACATTCCAGTTGACCCCCGCCACTCCCACACCATTGTTCCCGACCGCGCCAATCGTCCCAGCGACGTGGGTTCCGTGCTGGTGATCATCCATCGGATCACTGTCGTTATTGAAAAAATCCCAGCCGTGAACGTCGTCGACAAATCCATTGCCGTCGTCATCCAGAGTGTTGCCGGGAATCTCACCGGGATTCACCCAGATATTCGCCGCGAGGTCGGGATGGTTGTAATCGATCCCTGTGTCGATCACCGCGACGACCACCGACTTGCTCCCCGTGGTCGTGTCCCAGGCCCGCGAGGCATCAATGTCGGCGTCCGCGACCGCCCCGGTTCCACCGGCATTCTCCATGCCCCACAGTTGCGAATACGACGGGTCATTGGGAATGGCATTTACCGAGACGACAGAATCCAAGGCGAAACTGGCAACCTGGGGGGATGCCCGCAGCCAGTCGGCAAACTGCGACTGCGAACCTCCCCAGGTCCGAATCAGAACCGAACCGACTTCACCCAGCCCCTTCACCACCTGGACCGATCCCGGCCCCTCGGCAAGAACGCCGGAAACGTCACTGATGGAGTGCAGAGAGTCGGCGACCCCGGGAGCGAGATGGACGATCCAGTCTTGCCCGCCTCCCGGCTGGGCCACGTTTTGCAATGGGGACGGCGCGTTGGCTGTCGCGGTCGACTGAAACCAGAGCGGCGAGACTTTGGGGGCCACCGGGCTGGCCGACAACAGCGTCCGCGATTCAAGAATCTCGGCCGACCCTCGCAGCCTGTGCTGCCGCCAGCCGCTTCTCGTGCGACGCTTGGCATGACGACTCCGCCCCCACGAACTCCGCCAGCAGTTCAGAATCGAAGTCCACACAGGCATTCGCATTGTCGGGCACCGGTTGAAGGAGTGGTTCTCTTGCGAGGTGCGGCGCGGCCTCGCGCAGTCGTTCTGTCTCGGCTCAAGCTATCGATCGCACGAGAGCGATGCAATCGCCGTTGCACGGGGCGCAATCAACCAGGAATTCATCCATCTGTTGACGGAAACGTCAAGCGGACAATTGAATAGCACCCCGGTCGAAAGTCACATTTTCGAGATTGTTCTGAACCGATAGACTCCGCCAAGTCACGGATCCGAAACAAGCCCAGGCTGAGTCATGGCTGACTACCGAACACACATCACCACGAGTGGAATCCTTGGCGCGGGTTACGGATTGGCGGCCTCGTTGGGGGCGGGATTTACGCCTGTCCAAGGGATGTTGGCGGCGGTCCTGACCGGCGTCGCCGGCATGCTTCCCGACCTGGACTCGGACTCCGGCCGGCCCGTCCGGGAAGTCTTTGGGCTGCTGGCCGCCGTCGCCCCCCTGCTGATGCACAACCGCCTCGTCGCGTGGGGCGGCGGAACCGAGCCGGCGATCCTGCTGTCGGTATTGCTGTACATCGCGATTCGCTACGGACTCTCCACGTTACTGCAATTGCTGAGCGTCCATCGTGGGATGTATCACAGCATTCCCGCGCTGTTCATTGCCGGCGAGGCGACCTATCTCGCCTACCTGACCGATACCCCCTCCGTTCGGGGTTTGATGGCGTTGGGGGTGGGACTCGGATTCGCATCCCACCTGATTCTCGATGAAATCTACAGCGTGCGCTGGAACGGCGCGTTACTCCAGCTCAAGCCCTCGGCCGGGAGCGCGGTGAAACTCTTGGGCAAGTCCTGGCCCGCAAATATTTTTGCCAGCGGACTGGCACTGACGCTGGGGTATGCAGTTCTCGTGGATGGCGGACTCCACTCGCTGCCGAAGAAACACGCGGACCGCAGTCCACTCGACCAGACGCAACTCCCCAAACCCAAACCCCTTTCTGCCGGGTCGTTACCGGGCTCCGCCACTTCGGGGACCTATTCGACCCGCAAGACAGGCCCCTCTCCAGTCCGCCCAATAATCGACGACGAGGAGCAGATCGAAATCCGGCGAGCGTCCCATGCCGACGATCGATCCCCAGGATTTCGCTGAACCAATGCAAATCCCGGCAATACTGGAATTCCGCCCAATCCAAAAAAAAGCGAGCTTGGCCACAATGACCAAGCTCGCTGACTCAACGACCAACGCCGACCAGAGTGGGCCGGAACCACATTAGGTCAACGACGTCGGGCGAATTAGGAATTCTTCTTGCGACGAGCGACGAACGCCAAACCGGCGGCGCCGGTCAGGGCCAGAACAATCGTGCCGGGTTCGGGCGTGAAGGTGTTGGCTTCCAGGAAGGAGGACTCGATGTCAGATCCAGCCTGACCGAATCCAACGCGATTGTCGAACTGGAAGTCGATCGAGGCGACGTGGGTCATGTCGACGCCGGCACCTGAGAAATTCGAGAACGCAATCGAGTAGTTCCCGCCCTGAATCATCAGGCCTTGAACCAACGTGAAGGTACCACCGAACACGTCAGTGACGGTGGTCGACATCGTCTGAGCGATGTTCAAGGGTTGAGTTCCGTTCACCGAAAAATCTTTGAACTGGAACTGGTTGTTCGTGCCCATGTCGGTCAGGTCGACATCCAAACCTGTGGTCAAAAAGCCACCGGCGGTGCCGTCATAGTGCAGCCGACCGATGCCACGTCCGGTGTTCGAGTTGTTATCAACGGTGAACACATTGCCACCGATCTTGGAGAACGTTCCAGCGGCGACAGTACCGACGGTCCGGGTGGTCGAGTAATCGCGGTCACCGCCAATGATCCCAGAGTTGGTCTGGCTACCGGCGGTAGTTCCATTTGTGTTCCTGGTGACAACATTGCCAGCCGGAGGCACATTGAAGTCGTCAATCACGATTGGCGCGGCCATCGCCGACGCCGAAAATCCAACAGCCAAAACGAACGCGCTAAACGCGCGCTTCAAACTCACCATGTCTCACTCCTGTGTACAAAGGTCAACGAATCCCAGTGCAAACCACCCCCAGCGCCATCGCTGAAGTCGTAGTCAACACCTCACTCACCTCGGCAACCTATCGCTCGAATCTCGGCCCGCAAAAGAGACCTTCGCAATAGACCCCCCAGGGTCATCCGATGTCGCGTTCATCCGTCGCACAAAACCTCACTTGCAACCCACTTGGCCCAGATCACCAACCCAAACGACTTGCAACGCGATTCCATCCGCAGACTCCCACAACATCCCTCACTCCGGGGCCACCGAGATGACCGTAAACTCCGCTCACAAACCGCTGGCCCGCACAAACACGACACTCTGTCGATCCACCCAACCCTGACACCCAAAATTGTGGAAATCCGGCTTCCACTCTCCTAAGCCATCGGAATCGTGCAGATGCAAACAAAGCACCGTGATCCGATTCTATACCGCCGACACACCAAATGCAATTCCCGGCGACCGTTTTTTGAAACGCTCAGAGGAAATCGCTCGTCGCGCTGACCCTCCAGGAGTCGAATTGCGATTTTCTTAATAGTGGGAGAAATCAAATGGTGTCGGAAATTGTGAGTACGAATGGTCAAATACCCGGCCACGAGACAAACGTTCGGACTCCGAACGATCGCCGTCGATTTCCCTCCGAATCTCCCCCCCGAAACGTAGATTTTTTAGTCGTTCGCGGTTGTCGCACGGTTGGCAGCGAGTGGCCCCGCATGCGAGTCGGGCCGGTAGAAGATCGCGATCGGCAGCAGAAAGACCGCAGTCGCCGCGAAGATCTTCCAGGTCGCCCCCGGTGTGTCCCCCACCAGTGCCCGGTTGAAAATTCGGTACAGCACCGAGGAAAACAAAATGGCGATCCAGTTCGCGAGATTCATCGCGCCGATCATCTGCCCCTTTTTGTCGGCCGACGGACGGGATTGCAGAAAAACCTGCAACGGGACCGCGAAAATCCCAGCGGAAATCCCGCAGAACAACAGTGTGACACTGGCACCCCATTGAATCACCTGGACAGATGCGCCACTCGCGCCAATGATCGCCAGCAGCCCCAGCCCCGCGATCATCCCCCAGCTTCCCAATTGAACGAGTCGAAAGTTGACCCGTTTTCCCGAAAGCCAGCCCCCCAGTGCGCAACCAACCGAAATGCCAATCACCAGAAACGCGGGCATCACGCTGGTCGCGGCATCGGTCAAACCGAGCTGATTCTTGCCAAACGCGTTGACGGCCGGCTGTATAATTCCGCCGACCAGCCAGAAGATCGACGACATGAGCAGCGCCAGTAACAGCGGTCGATCCCGCCACATCACAATCAGCATCTCACGGCTGATCAGCAGGCTGTCGCCATCGATTTTCAGTTGGGGATTCGCGGCCGGCGTGGGGCGGACCAGCAGTGATGTTCCCAAGCCTGTGCTGGCGACAGCCACGTACACCAATCCCACCACCAGCAGGTAGTCGGGGATCAGGTGTTGCTTGAGCAACCCCGCCACGATCGTGCCGACGATGATTGCGATGAAGGTGGTCATGAGAAAGATCCCATTCGCCGCCGGCAGGTTTTTCTCCCGGATGATTTCGGGGAGAATCCCGAATTTCGAAGGGCCGAAAAACGCGCTGTGGGTCCCCATCAGAAACAGCACGGCGAACACCGCATACAGGTTGTCTGTATGCGAATTCCGCCACAGCGACAGCGTTCCGAGAATCACAATGCCGATTTCGGCCATTTTGCAGATGACCACGATCCCGCGTTTGCTGTAGCGGTCGGAGAGGTAGCCGGCGAAGCCTGAAAAGGCGACGAAGGGAACAGCGAAGATGAAGAGTGCGGTGCTTTGCTGGTCGGCCCCGCCAAAAAACCACTCCCGGATCCAGTTCCAGATCGCCCCGAACAGGGAGGACGATGTCGCCTGTTCGGGGGAATTTTCCTGGTTCCGCGCGAAATCGAGACACAATAACAAGACAACCTGTTTGAACAGGTTGTCGTTGAAGGCCCCGAGGAACTGTGTGGCGGTCATGCCCCAAAACGAGGGATCGCTTGAGAGGGACTCGGGGAGCGTCGCCTGATGAGCAGCGCGCGCCGCCTCTTCCGCCGCCGAGTCGTGGGGATGTAAAACGGATTCGCTGGGTGACATCGCGCGGTTCTCGAAGGATTCTCGGCCGATACCACGTTCAGCGGAGGTGTCGAGACACCTCGCGTTCATCGCGGTGGGGGACAATACCACGCAGGCGAAATCCGGACGAGGGCGCAACACGGGGATCGCCGGGAGGACCGATCGCAGTCCGCCCGCGTGGGCAGGGAAACGGATGTGTTCCCAGTCGACGGCGGCAGCTTGAGATTCGTCTTGTCACTCACGCGAAATCGCGTACAATTCACAACGAGGGTGGTGAGCCTGGGTTGCCGAGAGATTTTTCGGCGATTGCTTGGCCGTTTTCGGCCGGGCTGACTGGTGTCACTGCTCCAGCGGGAACAGGACGTCCGGTTTCGGGAAGCCCCAGTGGCCAGGAAGGCCAGGCTGTCTGCCGATGGATCAGTCTCTTGCCCGGCGGATTGACACGTGGCCCTGACAGACATTGATCGAAACCTGTTGCAGCGGTGCCTTTCGGGTTCCCCCGAAGGCTGGCGCGACTTCGTGAACCGGTTTCTGGGCTTATTCATCCATGTCGTCCAGCACTCGGCTCAAAGTCGCAGTCTGACTGTCTCGTCCGAAGATATCGAGGATCTGTGCGCCGAGGTCTTTTTGGCGCTCCTCGACCGCGATTTCGCGATCCTCCGCCAGTTTCGCGGGAACTCGTCACTCGCGACCTATTTGTGCGTGATTTCTCGGCGCATTATCGTTCGCCAGCTCGCTCAGCGTCGGTCGGCGGAGGCGTTCGGGCATATCTCCGTATCCGAAGCGGTCCTGGAGTCGATTGGCGCGAATTCCACCGATATCCAGCGAATCGAAGACCAGGAACACGTGGGACTCATGCTCGATGGGCTGGCTGAACCCGAGGCGAGCATCATCCGCCAGTTCCATCTGGAAGGTCGCAGCTACCGCGAAATCAGCGACGACTTGGGGATTCCCGAAAACTCCATCGGTCCAACTCTCACCCGGGCACGCGCCCGACTGCGCAACCGGCAGGTGAAACTGTAACCCGTCGTGATCCGCATCAAACGCCGTCGGGTGCCACAGCCAGAGACCGACCGGAGTCGGCCGTGCGCGTGTTATACCTCACACGGCCGGAAACGAGACATTTTTCGGGGGGCCACGCACGTCATCAAGCGGGAGTTTGACACCGCTTCCTGACCGGCGCGGCTACATCAAAATGTCTCAACGCGGAACGCGCGGAGTGTAACGTCGGCCACCCGCCGAACAGTTCGGTCAATGTCGTGGGCCGCCCCCAGTACGTCTCTCGCCCGCCGCACGCACAGCGGGCCGCGCATTGAGAAAATGCGGGCTACGTTGCGGGAATCGTCCGTCGTGCAGCGACCGAAGCAACGTAGGCGGCACTCTCTGAGTGCCTGCCCCGATGTGCGCCCGATGCGAAAAAACGCGCCCCTGGGCCATGCGAATGACCCCAGGCGCTGCCGCTTCGGCAACGCGTTTACTCCTCGTACACCCGGAAACGAAACAATTTCGGGGAGCCTCGCACGTCATCCAGCGGGAGTTTGACACCGCTTCCTGACCGGCGCGGCTACATCAAAATGTCTCAACGCGGAACGCGTGGTGAATAATCGGCAGGGTTGTTGGAATTCCGGTGATCCTGGCCCCGAAACTCGCCGTTGAAAAGAAACGGCGGACACCGTTCCCAGTGTCCGCCGCGATTTCCAACTTGGAGTTTCGAACAACGTCCGCCGAATTCAATCGCTCGATTTCGACCTTCACCAAACCCCGGAGACTACATCGTCTGCATCTTGCGGCAAATCGCCTCGGCCATCTGTCGCGTCCCGACGGCAGTGGGGTCGTTGCGGTTGGCCTTCATATCGTACGTCACGTCTTTGCCCTCGGCGATGACGGCGGCGACGGCGCGATCGAGTTTCTCGGCGGCCGCCGTTTCACCCAGGTGATCGAGCATCAGTTTGCCCGAGAGAATGAGGGCGGTGGGGTTCACCTTGTTCTGCCCCTTGTATTTCGGCGCGCTGCCGTGGGTCGCTTCGAAGATCGCTCCGACGCTGCCGATGTTGGCACCCGGCGCGACCCCGAGTCCACCCACCAGGCCGGCACACAGATCACTCAGAATGTCGCCGTAAAGGTTGGGAAGGACGATCACGTCATACAGCTCCGGCTTCTGCACAAGCTGCATGCACATATTGTCGATCAGGCGTTCGGTGTATTCCAGCCCCCCCTTGGTGTCAGGGACTTTGCCAGCGAGTTCCGCATCGGCTTTCACCCCTTCCGCCAGTGATTTGTCTTCGAATTTGGCACCGTACGCCGTCGCGACCGCGCGGGATTCTTTGTACCACAGCCCGTCGGTGAACTTCATGATGTTCGCCTTGCTGACCGAGCAGACCGACTTGCGGCCGTGCTTCAGGGCGTAGTCGAACGCGTAGCTGGCGATGCGGCGGGTCCCTTCAAACGACATCGGCTTAATGCTGACGCCGGTGGTGTCGAGGCCGGTCGAGATGGTTTTCCCGGTCGCGATTCCGTTGATGAACTTAATGAGTTCCGCAGTCTTCGGTTGTCCTGCTTCGAATTCAACACCGGCATACAGGTCTTCGGTGTTTTCGCGAACGATCACGAGGTCGACATTGGTGTAGTGGCCGCGCACACCGACGTAACTCTTGCAGGGGCGGACGCAGGCATAGAGGTCGAGCGCCTGGCGGAGAAACACGTTGACGCTGCGAAAGCCCTTGCCGATCGGAGTGGTGATGGGGGCCTTGAGGGCGACTTTGTTCTTGCGGATCGATTCCAGAACGCGTTCGGGAACCTTTCCTTCGCGTTCGATGACTTCAATGCCGCATTCCTGGACGTCCCAGTCGATCTTCACTCCGGTGGCGTCAATACACAATCGGGTCGCCTCGGCGATTTCGGGGCCAACACCGTCACCGGGAATGAGCGTTACGTGGTACATCGTCGGAAGTCTCGTTCTGCAAGGAGGTTACACTGTGTCTGCTTCGACGGCGAAGCGGCCCGGCCGCACCGTTCGGTCAGTCGGCAAGCTAACACAAAAGTCCCCGGCGATGCAATGAAACGAACCCGAACCGAATTCGGACGACGCGTGTCTTCCCATTGACCCCCGGCGACCGCCGGGGTAAAGTGCCACAGCTCCTCGGGGCGTAGCTCAGCTTGGCTAGAGCGTCTGGTTTGGGACCAGAAGGCCGCAGGTTCAAATCCTGTCGCCCCGACTATTTTCGTTTTCGAGCCGTTTGGCCAATTGGTCAAACGGCTTTCTCTTTGTGGCGACAAGGTTTACGTCACTCAGAGTGCGGTTCAAACAAACCGAATCGAGGATCTCTCGACGGGTCGCGGTGTTTGAACCGCGCCACAGTTCGGCCCCTTTCTGGGACCAGTCGAACAGCGCCAGGGCTGTCCCGCCCCGTGTGGTGGAGACGTCCCCCAGTCCGGCGATCAGCCCGTCGACCCGGCCAGCCTCGTCCTTGAGTTCGGCTGACTTGGCGGCGAACGCAGGTTCGTCGACCGTGCCGGCCAGATACGCATTGAGAAGGCGGTCCTGCATCAACTTCAGGTCCGATCTCCGCTTGCCCAGCGTGGAGGCCTGTCGTCGCTGGTAGGCTGTCAGGTCGTGGACGGCGGCGTCGAGGGCGGTGTGGAACCATTGGGCGATTTCAGGGGTCGGCATCCGCATTCCCGTGAGATCATCAACGATGGCCTGTTCAAGGTCCTCCGCCTTCCAGCGAACGGTGGGGTGGTCAGGACCCGGGTGATTGTTCGAGCAGCGATAGTAAAGGTGCTCTCGAACTGCTCCACTCCGAAGTTTTCGGCGGATCCGTTCGCCCGTGATCGATTGGCCGCAGAAGGCACATCGGAAAAGTCCGCCGGCGAGGGGATGTTCGGGATTGCCCGTTCGTCGGTTCTTCCCGTTCAGTAGGTCTTGGCACGCATCGAAGGTCGCGCGGTCAATCAGCTTCCGATACTTCCCCTCAAACACTTGACCGTTCCGATGCAGCTCTCCGATATAGAAGCGATTATTGAGAATGTATGACAACGACGTCCGGTTGAATCGCGGTTCGCTGCTGCGGAATGTGTGACCCTCATGTTGTAATCGATCAGCCAAGCTCTCAAACGTGAAGCCGCCGCCGGAATAGAGCTCGAACAGGCGAAGCACAGTTTTTGACGTCTCGGGATGTGGCTGAACGGGCTCGTCTCGATCGTCAACGTTGACGTAGCCATAGGGTGCCAGTCCCGTCGGCCAACCCTGCCGAACTTTTTCGTCCAACCCCTTAAGTACTTCCGATCGCAAATTGTCGCTGTAGTATTGTGCAACCGCGGCCATCACGTTGAATGACAGGGCGCCTGCCGCCCCCGGGCCGAACTGATTGTCGACGAATGCCAGTTCGACGCCACAGAGGTCTTCGAGCTCCTGCAGCCTCACGGCGTCCCGGATGTTTCGGCAGACCCGATCCAGCTTGTGGCTCGCAATCGCTTTGATCTTCTCCCGTCGGGCATTTGACTTGACCCAGGCGAACATCTCGTTGAAGGCAGTCCGTTCAGCCCCCCGTTTGGCCGACTCCGCGACGACGAACTCCCGGACGATCTTCCAGCCGTTCGCGTCGGCTCGATCCCGGATGGCGCGAAGCTGCGCGTCAATCGAATACCCCTCCCGTTGTTCCCGCGACGAAACCCGTGCCCAGACGACGACGTTCATTTCTCACCTCTCTGGCTGGGCTCGCAGGGCAACTTCCGCGAGCCGGCGGACGTTTGACAGAATCTCAACCGCTTCATCGGTGCTGATCACTCGACGGTACGCGACGGACCAGACCCGCCGGGTTTCCGCGATCAACTCGTCCGACATCCAGGCGGGGGGCCTGGAATGGACGTCAACCGGGGCCGGCGCGGTACCATCATGCACAGTCCGGGGGAGAAAATCAGGCATCTTTTGAGGGAAATCCACGGAATTCCGTCCAGAAAACCGGGCAGGCTGCGGCAGTCCGCCGGGGTCGTCTGGGGTATTTTCCGATCCGACCAGGGACATGTCTCTAGTCCGAAACCTGCGCCGCGCGACTCATGTGCGCCGCGCATGTCACCGGTTCTCACACAGGTTTCGCGCATGTGATTTGGCATTGTTGGTATTGCATACTATTTCCGATTCCCTACGCTA
>CAMATH010000115.1 GCA_945860955.1 Planctomicrobium piriforme | reverse complement strand
GGCGTCTGCTCCGCCGCCGGGATCTCGATTCCCGCGATGACGATCGGTTGGATTGGCTGGGGGTCTGACTGGCTCATGCGCCATACATTCCCCGAAAAACCGACTTTGAGTAAATACCAGTTTCCGAGGGGTTATTGAGCAGTTACGTGTGAACTTCGTGGAGCTCGAGGAAGATTCGAATCGATGACTTCGCCACGACGCCGCCCTAGGAACGAGACCTGGCCCTTTGGATTTCCTGCGCGTTGACCATGGCACATCTTGCAACACTCATCACAACCGGGTTCGACAATGGCAGGAATTATTACGATCAGTGTCGACAAGCGATGGAAAGTCTCGAATTGGGTCTACTGGAACTTCATGGATCACGTTTTGGGATCGATGAAAGAAGCCTCCAATGCCGCATTGTTTGTCGAGACGTGCAAATGGATGCAGGGACTTGATATTCCACTAATGAATGGCGAACAACGCGGAATTGCAGTCGAAGTCCTGACTGCGCTGAAGACCGCGGCCGAGAATTGCTCAGATGGCAGAGTAAGTTGCAGTGTTGATGGCCGCGTTCTTGACGAGGCGAGTCAGCGAGAATTCCGGGATTTGACAGGTATTCTCTTAAGAATGCTGGAAACTCTACCTTAACCCATCGATTAAGCCCACCCGCTTGGGATTCTTGCGGTCCGTATGTCAGTCGCAGTTTTGCACGGTACAACTATCGCAGAGCTGCCGGAGCCATTCTGCGGCCCGTTGACCGCAGGTTTGAGCGGAATCCGGCGCACCGGAAGTTGCCTATCGACATGGAATATCAAACGTCGATGCGAAACCCCGCCTCGTCGCCGGGGAACGATTTCTACAAAACGTTCGTCGTCCGGAAGCCCGGGAATGATACCGCTTGATTGCGCAACCTGACGAAGGATAACGTACCAGTGCTGCAGAATGTGGCGTCAGGTTGTGGAGCGCGTGTCTGGTGGACCAAGGCGGGAGGGAGTGACGGCGAGGCGTCATGGCGAACTTCATCCTGGACATTCAGGCGAACGCGACATGCACGTGGCAGGTGGATGTGGATCCGCCGCAGGACTGTTGTGGGACGTCGATCAACTGGGTGACGTTGACGATCACGCCGCAGGATTTGACGGGGACGGGGAAGCTGCAGGTGACGGCGGGGGGTGCGGTGTGGGAGAAGAAGGACATCGCGCCGAACGAGTTGTCTTTTTTCCGAGAACCGGCGGGTGACAATCACGTTTTGAATCTGGTTTCGGCGACGGGGTTCTGCGTGTATCCACCGACGATCCGGCTGCAGGCGTTGCCGACGTCTCTGGCGGGTTGCCGTTGCGTGGCGGCGGCGGACATCGGGTGCGCCGCCGGGGGGGCGATGTCGACGGGGATCGTGCCGGTGCATGTCGACGTGGGGCAGACGGTGCGATGCGTGGACCGCTGCGATCGGGAGAACTCGGAAGCGGTGCTGCCCCCGGCGCAGGCGCCGCTCAAGGTGTGTCCGCCGAGCAGTTGCTGGGACTGCGCGGTGGACGAGGGTCCGGAGTATTCGAAGAACGTGTTGACGGACGTCAGCATTTTGTTGCTGAAGTCTTCCCGTTAGGCGATGACCGCAGGGTCGGAAGAATTCACCTTTCGCCGCAGCCTGGTATCAACGACCAGACCACGAAGACGCACCAGGAAAGAGTCCTGCACCTTGATCCTCCGCAGACGCGTCGTCGCGGCGCCACGATTGACAAATCCGCGAAATGGTGATACAAAATGATAACATTGTGCCAACCACAGAGGGGACTCATGCAAAAGACACTGACCAAACACGGCAACAGTTACGCCCTGGTGATCGAGAAGCCGATTCTGGAACTGCTGCGGATCACTCCCGACACGCCATTTGAGATCATGAGTGACGGACAGTGCCTGGTGCTCACGCCTGTTCGCGACGCGAAAGAAGAAAAGAAATTCCAGAAGTCTCTGGAGTCAATTCACACGCGATTTGGCTGAGCCATGAAGCGGCTCGCGGAGTAGTCGCCGGTGCGTCCCCCATGGTTTCTTGACATCGATCGCGCGATGCGCCTTCACCAAAGCCTGATCGCGGCGTACGGCGGCGGCGTGGGGGTGCGCGACATCGGCCTGCTGCAGTCTGCACTGGCCAATCCGGTCGAGCCGCCCCTCCCACGCCGATGGTGTTCCTGCGTGAACAAAGCCGAGCGAGCCGCTGAAGTCACTGCATGGCTTCACTGCGTTCAGCGCAGACACCCTTTTGGCGATGACCGCTACGTCAGACTCAGCACCGTTCGCCTGAGCCTCAAGTCAACGACCAAACCACGGGGACGCCCCAGGCAAGAGACCTGCCCTCGTTTTGCCTCCAGGCAATGGCCGGGGTTTGAGGAAGCGCAGCGGCCGCCCCCACGGTGGGAGTTGTTGCGAGCGTCTGAAAGCGGAAGGGGTCGCAACAGCGTCAATTTCGGAGTTGACCCGAACGTCGAGCGATTCGCTTCTCTTGCCGATTCGAGGCGAGTACGATCGATTCGCCGAATTCCGCGTCCATCAAGCCAATTCCCTCCCCCGTCGTTGTTATTCCTTCACTTCGGGCGGAAGGTGCCACCCACCAGCTCGAATCCGGGTTTCATCGCAACTTCCGGTCGAAATGCCACAAATCGTGTCGCGACAGATGGTTGCAGACCAGAGCAGCATGGGGGGGGCCGGCCGGCGAATCTCCACTGCCCCGCAGCACGCTGGTTCGTGGCGCAAACAGCTTTTGCGGTGCAGCTTGGGCCCGATTCAGAGGGAGCGAGGCAGCGCGGCTGGTGGGTGTCACCGGGGTTTTCGCACACGTATACGTCAGTGCGCTTTTCTGTGGCCAAAAACGGAGGGTCGACTGGTGGGTGGCCCCGGTTCTTCGAGACGATGTTCCCCCGAGCGTCCTGATTGATCTGCATCGATCATCAAGGAGTTCGCGTAACCTCCTTCCAAAACCTGACCCACGCCTCCCGTTCGGGTTCAGGAAGTGCTGCGATCTGATCGGCTTCTCTGACTGGGGCGAAATCGGAATCGGTCGAGAGCGATTCCCGCCTGGACGTCGCGAACGCGCGGTCGTCGGCGGTCCCCGCAGTTCGTAGCGCGTCGCACATCGCCAATTCGTCGCGTAGCCAGGCGAGAGCCTGCTGGCGCCATTGGCTCGCCTCGTCAGCGGCGACTTTCTCGCTTTTGCTGGCAAGAATCGCGTTCCGTGCGGCGCGAATTCGATGAATCGCGCGCGGTTCCGTGGTCAAACTGGAATCACTCTTGAAGCCGGCCTGGTAAAGTTCGGCGACGGTATCGTGAAACTGCTTTTTCTCGGCGAGATCAATGAGCGCCAGTCGGTCTTCCCGACTTCCGGGGGCTCGTTCGCGTTTGCGATACTGCGTCAGGCGTTCCGTCACCTGGTCCAAAACCGCCTTGGCCAGTCCCTGGGTCGCCGCTTTGTTGTCGGGATCGGCGACCAGAGCCCGTTGGAATTCCACGACGGCCTCTTCGTACTTGTTCATTCCCATGTAATTGTTCGCGACGCCGATTCGTCGCTGCGCCTGTTCACTGCGCATCAGCCCGAATTCGTCGGGGAATCTCTGCAGAATCTGGCGGTGAAACGAGATTGCAAATTGCAACCTGCCATCAATGGCGCGATTGAATTGTTCCCAATGCTGCCATGGCCGGGGGCGGGTACGAATCGTGCGATCGATCGCGTCGGCTTCATGAACCTCGGTCAGTGCGATCCGGACTCTGCCCCCATCTTCGATCGTTGCGATGCGGGATCCGTCCGGACTGATCACATCGAGTCCGACGGGAAGAGTCGGATCCTCCTTGAGGATCGCGCCGGTGTTGGCGTCCAGAACCTTGAGCCTGCCGCGCAGGCTGGAAACATGAATCAACCGAGTGCCATCCTGTGTGAAGCCCACGCGATCCCGACCTTCCATGCTCAGCTTGAGTTTGGAGAACTCGCGTGCGACGGTTCCCGTGGCGGTATCCAGGATTTGAATGCGACTGGAGATTTCGCGTTCCGCGGTGGATTCATCGAAGATATTGCCGGCGACAACCAGACTCGTACCGTCGGCACTGAAGTCGACGGAGTTGATGGAAGCGGTCGCTCGCGGGCGGGACAGCGTGTGTTCCCGGAGCAATTCGCCCGTCACGGGATCCCACCATTGAAGTTGGCCGGTCTCGCCCGCGGTCAGCAACTCGTCACGATTGGGATGCCAGGCGAGGGTGGTGACCAGCATTTGGCCGGTTTTCAGAACTGTTGGTTCTCGCACGGGACGTCCATCAAAAACCCGGATCTGCCCCTCGTTGCTTCCCATGGCGATGCGCTCGGAATTCGGGTCGAACGTGACGTGCGTCAGATCGCTCTTGCCATCTCGGAGCGAAACGACGGGCCGACCTGTTCGAGTATCCCAGACGATGGCGCTACCATCGAAATTCGATGCGGTCGACACCAGCCGCGTTCCAGAGTGATTCAGTGCCATGCCCCCCAACCGGTCCAAGTGCCCTTCCAAAACCTGTTTCAAAACTCCCGATTCCAGTTCCCAGCAATAGATCTTCCGATCGGAACAACCGCCATACACAATCCGGTTATCAGGACTGATGGCCACCCTGCTGAAGGTTCCCAAAACGGGATGGGACAACTCTCGGATTTGTTGATTCGTGGCGGTGTCCCAGACACGCACACACGAACGCCCGTTGTCGTTCTTCTCACAGGCGACAAGTATCAAACCGTTCTGACTGAGTGCCAGATGACTGACGATCGATTGATGGGGTAGTGTCGTGGCGGTCTTTCCCGATTCCACGTCCCAGACGCGCAGGGAATTGTCCTGTGCGGCGGAAAAGAGCGTTTTGCCGTCTTTGGAAAAGAGCATCCAGGCGACGGCACTTTTGTGCCCCTTCAATTCCTTTTTCAATTCTCCCGTACTGCCATCCCTAAGCCGAATCACAAAGTCTCCCCCTGCCGCCACGACCGAATCCCCTCCCGGACTGACCGCGACCGCGGAAACCACCTGTGTCTTATCATGGATCGGGAAGCGTGTGGTTCCATCGCGCATGTCCCAGACCACCGCCCCGGCACCGCGGCTGGCGCTCGCCAAAAGGTCTCCGTCCGGACTCCAGGCCGCGGCATAGACCGACCGCTGACTCGCCCGCAGCCGAATCGGCGGCCGGCCCCCGTTCAATTCCCAGATCTTGACCGTCTTGTCCGCGCCACCGCTGGCGATGAGAATGCCATCCGGGTGGACGGCGACCGGACCGGCACCGCCGGTGTGTCCGAAAAACGTGGCCTGTTCCGCACCGCTGTTCGCGTCCCAAATCCGCAGTCCCGAACTGATCGAGGAAATCAGGTATTGAGAATCAGGACTGTAGGCCACGGTCCCGTCCATGTCGTGTTTGAATTCACGTATCAGTTTGCCATTGGTGGAATCATAGATGCGGATCGCATCCCCCGCGATCATGTACTGCGATTCGTCTGGACTGAAACTGACCGTCGAAATCGCCAGCGTGTTGGTCGGCAGATCGCGCACCGGCCGTCCTGTTTCAACATCCCAGATCCTGGGGAGCATCAACCCCGCGCTGAGAATCCGCTTTCCATCCCGAGTGACATCAAGGCGGGTCCGCAACATGGGGGGCATCTCCTCGACTCCCAGGGTGGCCAACATCGCTTTGGCGGCGAGTCCGATGTTCTCTCCCTCGGACGCGTGTCCCGGAAGCGCGCGAATCAACTCACCGGTCGCGGTCGCAAAAATCTGAATCTTTCCGTTGTTGTCCCCCGTGACCAGCCGTTCTCCCTGTCCAATGAACCGAATCGCGCAGACACCCCGCACCGTCCCCGCTAATGACCGAACGAGTTCCCCGGACACCGTGTCCCAGAGCAGTGTTTCGCCCTCACCTCCGGTCGCCAGGATCTTACCATCGGGACTGTAACGGCAGCACAGGACGGCCGCGGTATGTCCATGGAGCTGGCGCAGCAACCGCCCCGTCTGCACCTCCCAGATCAGCACGGTTCGGTCATATCCACCAACCGATGCGAGTTGACTGCCGTCGGGACTGAAAACCAGGTCGACCACCTGATCGCCATGTCCGTATAAAGTCATCAGGCTCCCCTCGAACTGGCGGTTGAGGTAATGCCACTCCCATTGCCGATGTTCCGGCGGAACTCTGTTGAGCCGTTCGCGGGCGGCATCGACGTTGCCGTCGCGAAACGCCGACTGCGCCAGCAGAATCGAGTCGAGCGAGGAATTGTAACGAACCTCGTCGAGCCGTTTTTCCGCGAGTTCGAAGTTTTTGTTCGCCAGTTCGGCATTCTCCTCGGCGAGTTTGGCATTGGTCTCGGCGGTCTTCTGATTATTGACCGCAAGTTTCCGTTGTTCTTCACGTTCCGCCAACGCCTGGGTGGTTTTCACAACCTCTTTCTGCGTCTGTTCCGCGTGATCCTGGGCGGCGAACATTCCCAGCGTTGTTCCGACAATGCCGCCGATCAACGTCAACAGCAACAATCCTCCCGCGACCACCCGTCCCTTGTTTCGGCGGACGAATTTTTGAAAGCGGTAACCTGCGCTCGGGGGACGGGCTTCCACCGGTTCGTCGGCGAGATACCGTTCGATGTCGTGTGCGAATCCGTTCGGGCTGTCGTACCGGCGGTTGCGGTCCTTTTCGATGGCCTTCAGGACGATCCAATCCAGCTCCCCCTGAAGCAGTTTGCCCAGCTTCGCGGGTTCCACGCCGCGGTTGGCGGCGATGTTGGGAAGCGCTTCGGCGGAACTCAATTTGGTGCTGGGGCGGGGCGCTTCGACTTCGCGCACCATGCGCAACATTTCAAGGATCGCCCCCCGCTTGAAGTCTTTGGCTTCGAGTGGGGGCGAGCCCACCAGCAATTCGTAAAGGATCACTCCCAGCGCGTAGACGTCGGTGCGGGTATCGATGTCGATCGAGTTTGGATCGGCCTGCTCGGGAGACATGTACGCCGGAGTTCCCACGATCGCCCCTTCGTCGGCGATGCTCATGTCTGTCAGGCTTTGCTCGGTGGCTTTCGCAACGCCGAAATCAATGACCTTGGGAGTCGGACGCCCGTCCACTTCCGTCACCAGGATATTGCCCGGCTTCAAATCGCGATGGATGATTCCCTTTTGGTGCGCGTGCTGCACCGCATGACAAACCTGCGAGAACAGTCTCAGCCGTTCGTTCACCGTCAGTTTGCGCGCGTCGCAGTACTCGGTGAGTGAAACTCCCTGAACGAGTTCCATCACAAAAAACGGCTGCCCGGTTGGGGTCGTACCTCCGTCGAACACCCGGGCGATGTTCGGGTGATCCATCACCGCGAGCGCCTGCCGCTCGGCGTCAAAGCGAGCCAGGACACTGCGGGAATCGAGACCGGATTTGATCAGCTTCAGGGCGACATCCCGGCGCACCGGTTGCGTCTGCCGGGCGCGGTAGACAGACCCCATGCCCCCCTCGCCAATCACCCCCACCAGAGTGTACCGACCTGCGATCACGGTCCCCTGACCTGCGAAGCCCGGCGTTCCTTTGGGAAAACTGGTCTCCGCGGAGTCCCAAAAGTCCGCCTGCTCCCCCGGCGACTCCGGGATCAATGTCGGTGTTTCCCGAGCATCCTGGCACGATTCCGATTCCCACGCAGTTCCCGAACCTAGTCCGCCGATCAGAGTCCCCTCGGGGTCGGCTGTGGGGTCCACCAGACTTGTTGGGGCATCGCCTGACCGAGGCGGACTCAACTCCCCACCCAATTCCAGGGCCGGCGCGGTTTCTGGAAGTGGAGCCCCCGGTTCTGTGGGCAAAGGGCCACTCACCACCGCGTGCTGGATAAACGTCGCCACTTCCGCATTCTCAGCCAACTGAGCCAGGATGCGGCCTCTTCTCTCAGTGTCACCGGCGCACAGGCGATCGAGAAACCGCTCCCGGTCCTGGGGATTCAGGATATCGAGCAGGGCCAAATATGCTTCGTGGTCTGTCATTGTTCGCCTGGTTCAGACAGGGTTGTGTTATTTCCGTTTCGAAGTCCGCGACTAATCACCCGAAAGCAGCATCGCCTGCACGTCGCTCCAAAACGTGGTCAGCCGGTCCTGAAGTTGTTCGGGGAAACGGGACACAATTTCTGAATCGCGGAATCCCGCCAGATCCCTGTCGTTTGGCCAGTGTCGGACCATTTGCCGCAATGTTCGAGCATCGGCGGGGGGAGCCTCCTTGAGGAGTCTGGCGATGAGCGACCGCTCCGCTTCCAGCCAGTCGATCGCCAGAGCCACCAGCTCACTTTGCTCGGCCTCGTCAATGGAATTGGACTCCGCCTGTTCCACGCAGAGCTTTGCGACGCAACACGCTCCGTTGTAGCGATATCCATTGGTCGGATCGTCGGCGAGATGCGTGTCGGCGGCGAGCGCATCGGCCGTGAATTGAACCGCTGGACGATACCGCCTTTTGGCGATACAGACTTGAATGACGTCGCAGCGTTCGGCGTTATCGGCCGGTATGGTGTCCCGGGAGAGATAGTGTTCGAGTCTTGGTTCCATCTGTTGCAGGCGCAACGCGTTGGCTCGCAATTTCGACAGCATCGCGTTCTGGGGATCCGATTGAATCGCGACATCAAAGCGGGCGACTGCGTCTTCGAACCGCCCTGAGTTCAACAGGAATTGTCCCAGGTAGTTGTTGGCCATTGGGGATTCGGGCTCCATCTCGAGCGCCCGCCGCAATTCGGCCTGTGCCGCTTCGTGGTCCCCCTGCTGCGCCAGTTGCATCCCCAGAGTCGCGTGTAGGTACGCGGAACCTGGGTCCAGTTCGAGTGCCTTCCGCAGAGATTCCACGGCGAGTTCGTACGCTTCCAGTTGACCGTAAATCGACCCGAGCAACCCATGAACCCAGGCCCGCGACGGATCGTATTCGACTGACTCAACGAGCAGTATTCGCAGCGATTCGAGATCACCCACGTCGAGCAGTTTGTCGACCCGTTGCCGGAGCGTCGCTTCATCCAAAGGCCGTTCAGCCGACCCGAAAATCAAAAGTGCCGCCTCTCTTCGCAAGACCTCTGCCATCAGCCAGTCGTGATGCACAAGGTCGAGCGCAACCGGCAATTTGCCAGCAAACTCGCGGGTTCCCAGCGTGGCCAGTTCCGGCGGAATCAACTGCGTCGCTTCGAGCAGTGTGCCGCGCGCATTTCCCGTCTGTCCAAGCTGATGTTCCGCCATGGCCAGTACAATCAGCGACATCACGCCGGACATGTTTTTCCGATTGTTGAACTCGTGAGACTTCAGGCACGCCGTTGCGCTCTGCTCCCACTCTCCGCGACGATAGGCGACAAGTCCCAGCGACCCGTAACCCCAGGCGGCGAAACCGGGATCGCCGGGCTGCTGTTCCAGCCCTTCCATCAGCACTTTCACGGGAAGGGAATCGATCGGAACACAATCGGGAAAGAGCAGGCAGGACTTGCAAGTCGAATCGGCCTCATCTTTCGAAGTTGTCTGGCCGAATCTCGCGGCCATGTCGCCACACATCTTCCGATAGCCCGCGAGGTTTTCGGCCAGGATCAGACAGGCACCGGCTCGCGACCAGCAGGTACGGTAGTACTGTTCGGCCTCGATCTGCTTGAGGGCGGCGGCGGCCCCTAGTCTCCAGCGGCCAAAAGTCAGGTGCCAGTCCGCCGCCTCGCGTGGCGATTTTTCGAAAACGGACCCAGGTTGGGGTTGAGAGTCGATTTCCGAGTGGAGACGCTTGCGATCCTGATGGGGAACCTCGTCCCAACGGCGCTGCCACTGGTCCCGATCAAGCCGACTCACGTCGCCCAAAGCCATCTGCGTGCCACTGGCAAGTTCTGCCAGTCGCTGGAGCCCCTCCCTCCTCGTGGAATCTGGTTGAAACAGAAGATCCAGGTCGATGATCGCCAACGCGCTCGCCTGCGCGCGGGCCCGCGCGCGACGGCCAGCGGGCGTCATCACAACCGCGCTCAGGAATTCCGTGGGTGGAGCCGAGACGTTCACAGTGGGGGCGAACCGTTTTCCGGTGGTCAGATCCCAAAACTGAACCGGATGCGTCTTTCCCCGCACCGCGATCACCGCCCGCCGGCCATCCGCCGTGATGGCCAGCCCGTTGACTTCGTCGCCATTCGACATGGGCGGACAGGCGAGCTTTCCGCTTTGCCAGTCCCAGTACCGCGCCTCGCCATCTTTGGATCCTGTCAACAGGCGGTTGCCATCGGGACTGAAACAGAGGCTGAACAGTCCGTAGAAGTCGCCCGGATGCGGGAGCGGCTCGGAACGGGCCTCCCCGGTCACCAGATCCCACACCTGAGCGAAATTCCGCCCATTGACCGCCGACGCCACAAGGCGACTGTCCGCAGAGATTGCGAAACTGCGAATTCGTCCCTGGAATTCTTGCCCGGGAACGATCGGCGGAAACCTCCGTTGACCCGTCTCGGCGTCTTGGACCTCCAACGAATTGGGAAAACCGTCTCCCAATGACACGAGGCTCGCCCCGTCAGACGAGTATTCGATTCGCACCACGCGGTTCTCCGCACCGTACACCCAGCCCTCGTGTCGAAACTCCAAGGCAGTCCGGCCAGTCAGACTGTCGACAACGACACCGGAACCGGTCGCACAGAGGACTGCGAGCTGGTTCGATCCTGGCCGGGGTGCGATCGAGAGCCCTGGACCGGGTAAGTCAACCGGGGTGAACCGCGGCTGTCCCGTGGCGATCTCCCAGACACCGAGCTTTCCGTTGACTCCCTCAAGATACAGGCAGGCGACCGACCGGTTGTCTGTACAAATGCAGGTATCGTACAGCTCTCCTTTCACGGAGATCGGCATTCCGGTCGGCGCTCCGTCTTCAGAACGCAACACTCGAAACTGACGGAAATTCAGCGAATAGAGTCCCGAGGGGGACTCGTGCCAGGCACCGGGGGCGACCAAAGATCCGTCAGGACTCAATCGTGGCCGCCGCCCCAATCCGGTGACGGTCGCTTTGAGAACCGAGCGGATGGGACGCCTCCAGACTCGCACCAGCCCATCTCCCTGGGCGGTCGCCACCAGAGTACCGTCGGCAGACCAGGTGATCGTGTCGGCACTGGCTGTGTGCAAGAGCGGACTGGCGTCCGGCTGACCGTCGGGAACCGTCCAGAATCTTGCGGTCTGATCCCAACTGACCGTCGCGAGAAACGACCCCTGCGGATGAAATGCGAAATCCCGCACCAGATTGGTATGACCCAAGTAGGCACCGGCGTCAGCGGGCTTTCTCGCAGTGTGGATCTCGGGACCATAGTTCCCCCCCGTCGCGAACCACTGCTGGTCGCGCGACGCGACAACCCGGGTCAGCGATTGCGCCTGGGTTCGAATTTGCCCCCCGGGAACCGGCATGCCGTCGGTCATGGACCAGGCGGTGATCTGATTATTCGCCGCAATGGTCAACAGCGTCTGATCGTCGTCAATGAGCGCTGGAGCCGAGGCGATCACCGGGACGTGGGGAATGGGGGAAAACAACGGAGCCGGCCGATCATCGCCACCCGGTACACCAAACACACGAACCTGGTTGTCTGGGCATCCGGTGATCAACCGGTCTCCCCTTTGGGTGAAGACCAGGGAGGTGACCGGCATCGGATGCGGCCAGCGATCCGGTAGATATCCGCGATCGTCGAGATCCCACAGCCCAACCTGGGAATTGGCGATCGCGAGAAACCTCTGGTTCGGACTGTAGGCGAGCGCTCCGACCGGACTGTTCGTGGGAATCTCATCCACCAGCTCTCCCTGTGGCACAGACCAAATGGTGACATGGTGGGCGTCACCAGCAGCCTGCCGGATCTCTTTCGGAACAGGAATCTGTTTGAGTACCAGTGACGACTCGCGGCGGTTCCCACCGCGTGTTGTGGTGACGATCACCGCATCTCCCGCCCGCTTCGATTGCAACAGCATGGAAAGATCGGAGGGGGACTTCACCGGTTTGCCACCCAGGGTTTCGAGCGTGTCGTCCGCCAAGAGACCGGCGTCGGCGGCACCGCTTCCCGCGATGACTTCCGTGATTCGGAGTGATTCGCCGCTCGCATCGAAGAGTATTCCCAATCCGACATAGGAGTCTTGGATTCCGGAGTGCGCCACAGCCAGAAACGCGCCGTCGGGACTCCAGCAGGCCGCTGTCACACGTTGGTTGAGCGCTGGAATCGGCAATAACGTGTCGTCACGCCAGTTCCAGACAGCGGTTCGAGATACCCCACGGACCAGCAGCAAGTCGCCACCGGGTTGAAATGAGACGGAAGTCGCCGAGTCGAAGAACGAGAGCGCGCCGACCGGAACGACGGCATTCCGCAGCCAGTTTTGCGTCCGCAGGAGGTTGTCCAGGGCGCGGTCTGGATCACCTGCCTGGGCCGCTTGGTCGGCCGCATGCGCGAACCAGAGCGCCGCCTGGGCGGCATCCATCCGCTCGGCCGCCAGCAGACCGCGCGATGTCTGCATGTCGGCGAGCATCCGGTCGGCCCGCGTTTTTTCCGCTTCCGCGCGGACCATTTCCAACTCGGCCCCCTGCTTCGCAAGAGACTCCGCTTCGCGGGCCAAGACCGCCGTCTTCTCGGCACGCAACGCGTTCTGTTTCAAATGGTTTTGCTGGACCGCGACGAACGATGCGGCGATCCCTCCAATTCCCAGCACGACGGCGACTGTCGCCGCCATCGCCAACTGCAGTTGACGAGCCCTTCGCTCCGCACGAGATTTCGCCTGCGTTTCCGCGACGGTATGCAACGCTTCAGCCGCCCGCGCGGCCTCGGCCGCCCGCTCGACCTCCGCCTCCCGCAGTCGATGCTGCACCGACTCCAGAAACCCCGTGACTCTCTCACTCACAATCCCGGCATGCCGCAGTCGTTCCGATGGTTCCGCCGCCAGACATTGTTTGGCCACCAGAATCAGCTCGGGATCGGCTCCACAGCCGTTCAACCGCTCAAAGCACGCTTCCAGGTTTCCCTCGGTCGCGAGCTTGAGTGTCTCAACACCCGACTTGCCGACGTATGGAGGGCGTGTGGTAAGGATCTCACACAGGATCGCTCCCAGGCCAAACACGTCGGCCCGTTCATCGACGCGTTCCAGTTCGCCGCGTGCCTGCTCGGGGGGCATATAGGCCGGTGTTCCCATGACAGCGCCGGCGAGAGTGTGACTCGTCGTCCCGCTCCCGCCAGACCCATCAAAAAAACGGGTCGCGTCATCGTCCCCGGAATTGTCCGCGAGGGCACTTTCGAAGCGCGCCTGGGCTTGGTCCAAAGTGCCCCCCAAGACCTTCGCCAGCCCCCAGTCCATCACCTGGACTTCGCCAAATTCCCCCACCATGACGTTCGACGACTTGAGATCGCGATGAATGATTCCCTGATTGTGCGCAAAGGCGACGGTCTGACAGATCTGTCCGAAAATCCCCAGACACTTCGCCTGGTCGTCCGCCACCGAAGTCCGTTCCGTCAGCAACGCCGCGAACGTCTTGCCGTGGACCAGTTTCATGCTGAAGTACGGACGCTGGTCGGGCAGGACACCCAGATCGTAAACCGGCACGATCCCCGGATGCTGTAAGCGACCACTGATCTGGGCTTCTTCAATGAACCGCTGCACCACCGCGGGCTTGTCTTGATGAGCCTCCAGCAGCACCTTGAGTGCCAGTTCACGCCGCAGGTTCCGGTCGTGCCCCCGCAGAATCGCCCCCATTCCGCCGCGCGCGATCTCATCATGGACGACATAACGGTTCGCTTCATGCGCCTCGGTTGGTTTCGACGCGGAGGGATCGGGCGCGAAACTTTCGGCTCCGACCGTCTGGTCCCAGATCGGCCCTCCTGGCACCAGAGTCCCCGCGAGGGTCGGATCGACGGGGGAATCGACGTCAGAGATCAATGTCTGTTCGGCTGGTGCCGTTTCAATTTCGCCCAAGGTGCGATCGGGGGTCAAAGAACCTGCGATCGTCGGTTTTTCCGAATGGTCGGCGAGGGGCATCGCGTCCCTGTCTCCTGTGTGGTGTCAGTTGCCAGTCCGAGGCGAGGTTGTGCAGTCTCGAATCCGGTCGGTCAGAGAGTGGGTGTCAACGCGCGTCGAGCAGATTCCAGAATTCCACGGGAGTCTTTTGATCGATTTCGGTCAAGGTCGTGATTCCCTCAATGACCCGTCGGTGCGACGGATCCTTCGGATTCCCGCCACGCCAGTGAATGACCTCCAGGGGAAGTTTCGCGATGGGGGCCAGATCCGTCACTTTCGTATTGTCGAAAAACAAGGCATTGAGCCGCGAATCGACCAGCGGTGAAACGTCGGTCACCGCAGTTGACGAGATATTCAGGCTGAGCAGTGGTATCCCCCGCAACGGAATGAGTTCAATCACTCTCGACTCGTGGATCGAGAGGTGTCGCAACGGCATCCCTTTCAGTGGTGACAGATCTCGAACTCGGGTGAAGGCACAAGACAACTCTGTCAGCGGCATTTTCTGCAGCGGTGCGAGATCCTCGATCTGACTGAAATTCCCCAGGAACACGTTCAAACGCAGCCCCGAGAGCGGAGACAGGTCGGCGAGTTCGGATCGGTCATCCGGCCCCTTGCCACTGCAATTCAACGTTTTCAGGTGAGGCAAAGCCCGCAACGGGTCGAGGGAGACAACGCCGTTGGACTGAAATTCCAATCCGATCACCCGGTTGTCCTCCGTTTGCCCCCGCAGTTCGCCGTCGAAATCCGGGTTCAGCTTCTTCAATCGATCCGTGACGGCCTGAATCTGATCCGCTGCCGCTAGCGCCGCGACTTCCTGTTCCCATCTCTTCGAATCGGCATCGCCCGGCGTGGTCGACACCGGAGCGCGAGTGCTGCGTCGGGGTTCCTTTGTTTCCGGCCCATCGGCAGTTTTGACTTCAACCACTCCCTGGGCGTTTGTCTGAACTGTGGCACCGTCCGGTGCTTCGAAGCGGGTCGACTTTCCGTTGCGAGTCACGATGAAAACCACACCGGCAAACAGCGTGAGCAATGCGGTCGCCATTGGCCACCGAAATTTCCTACCGTTTACCGCTCCGCTGTGCCGCCCGACGCCACCTGCGATGGCTGTTGGGGGAACCATTTCATCCGGACTCCGATTCAGCAGCTCGATGACCTCGGTTGCGGTGCCGATCCGACGACTTGCGTCCTTTTCCAACAAACGATCCAGGAGCCTGTTGATCGACGGAGGTATTTGCGAATTGAGTTCATTGGCGGCGACAGCAGACTCTTCGCAGACCAGTCGAAGCGTCGCGAGCGAGGTGGTGCCGCGAAACGGTGGTCGACCGGTACACATCGCGTAAATCACCCCTCCCAGACTGAACAGGTCCGACCGTTGGTCTCCGCGATTCCCGTTGGCCTGCTCGGGGGACATATACGACGGAGTGCCGGCGAGCTGGCCCGTTTGTGTCACTCCCGAATCATCGACGTCATAGGCGAGTCCGAAATCTGTGATCCTGGCCCGTCCAGTTTCCGCGTCCAAAAGAATGTTTGACGGTTTCATGTCCCGATGAACCACGCCCCGGTGATGAGCGGCTGCCAGGCCTTGGGCGATTTCGCACCCGATTCGGACCACTTCGTCGACAGGCAACGGTCCGTCCCGATCGATTCGCTGCTGCAAGTTTTCCCCCGCCACGTATTCCATCACCAGATAGGGAGTCGGCCCTGCGTCGTGGATCGCATGGATTGTGACCACGTGATCATTGCGAACGGCGGCGATTGCTTTCGCTTCCTTCATAAAACGACTTATCGCTGACGGGGAGGACACCAATCCGGGTAAAATCACCTTCAACGCGACCAATCGGTCAAGCTTGGGATCCCGAGCCCGCAATACGATCCCCATCCCCCCCCGACCGACAATGCCCTGGATTTCATACCCCCCCAGTCGGCCAAGACATCCCGGTGTGTCACACGGTTGAAGAAACGAGAGATCGTCGCCCGGAATGGGGTCGCGAAGAGTCTCACCATTTGAATCGGCGATTGTCCTCAGCAATTCCGTTGGTGGCGATTCGAGAAACCCCTCCGAAAGCAGGTGGTGTCGCAGCAGTGATTCGACACTGCCCAAGAGCGGCAGATTGTCGCCGCAGGCGGCACGCAGGAATGCGTCTCGTTCTTCCGGTGCCGCGATTTCAATCGCCGCCTGAAAAATCAATTCCTCGCTCATGACTGCACTCGATCGAAGGATGAACGGACTCTCCGATTCTACAATGCGAAATTCCGGCGTCCGGGCTCTCACAGATTCTTTGCAGGTTTCTCTCCCGAGACCTCTCGATGCAGCCAGGCTCGCGTGTAAGCCCATTCCCGGTAAGCAGTTGCAGCAGAAATCCCAACGACGGCGGCAGCCTCTTCCGTGGTCAGGCCACCAAAAAAACGGAGTTCGACCAGTCGCGCCTTCCGTTCATCCTGCTGCGCAAGCTTCTCCATTGCCGCGTTCAGGTCCAAGAGGTCAATCGTGTCGGTTTCAGGCTCTGTGGCCACGTCCGGCAATTCCACCGGGGGCTTTCCCTTTCCGGACTTCTGGGAATTCCGTTTGCGGGCGGACTCAACCAGGATCCGCCTCATCGCCTGAGCGGCGGCAGCGAAAAAGTGCCCTCGCGAGTCCCACAGCGGGTTGTTTGCCCCCCCCACCAGTCGCAAGTAGGCCTCGTGGACCAGCGCGGTCGGCTGCAGCGTCTGCCCGGGCGCTTCGGTCGCCAACCAACTCGCCGCGAGCTTGCGCAATTCCGCGTACACCACCGGTAACAGATCCGCCGACGGCTGCGACTCCCCTCGGGCGACCGACGCCAGTAACTGGGTGATGTCGTTCATCAGAAATGCGGCGGTCGGCTGGCGTCTGTCGTCAAAGTCGACCGCGTTCGGCAACCGACAGGTCGCCTCGCGTCCGGACTTGGGAATTCTTCTCAGCCGATTCTACGCACTGTGATCTCGGACGACCAATCGAAATCAAGCAATCTCTCCGTACCCAACCGGTCCACTTCTTGGTTACATCGAAAGGAGTGGGCAAAAGGGGTCAGGACTTTTTGATTGACCAGCGTGGCTGGCGAAAGGGGAGTGACCGGTCGCCGTGGTAATCGGTGGATGACCCCCGGGTCTGGCACTCGCATCGGGAAGGTTGTTCCCGTGGTGGGAGCTGGCGATTGCGCCAACTGGTGGGCCGGCGCTCGGCGGGGTTTGGGAGGAAGTGAGTCTTTGGTGACCGGGAATGTTGAGGGTTGGGAGGCGAGCTGGTCCCACCCTACAGAATGGAAAGCCGGCTGAAGGCCGGCTGAGAGGGTTGCGAAGAGTCCGAATTCCACCCGTTGAAAGGGGTGTCAAAAAGGGGAGTCGGCTGAAGCCGACTGTAAGCGACCGGCGATGCGGGCTCCGTCTGGTGACACTCGAGGTTCGACTCGATCGGGCTTTTTCGGGGGGCGATTTCAGCAATCTTGTCCCTCCTCGTCATCCTGTCGAAACCTGTCTGCCCTTCGTTCTACCCGGCGGCGCTGTGTAACGTTCCCCTGGATCAGGGAAGGTTGGTTGCCCCGCGAATTTGATTCCAGTTCTGCCTGGT
Source organism: Planctomicrobium piriforme (assembly GCA_945860955.1). Classification (GTDB taxonomy): domain Bacteria; phylum Planctomycetota; class Planctomycetia; order Planctomycetales; family Planctomycetaceae; genus UBA10511. Next base: position 10,215 of record CAMATH010000115.1, on the reverse strand, counting down.
GATTGTCGGTTTCGCTGCGGCTTGACGACATCGATTCGATATCGGCGTTGTTTGATCGTCGTCCTGCCGAACGCGTCCGTCGAGGTCGCGTCGCGGAACGCCGACGTTAACAGGGGGTGATGACCGGACGACGCGGTGGGTGTCAGTGACGCGGCTTGCCCTCATCCGGCCTGTCGGCCACCTTCTCCCCGAAAAGCTGGGAGAAGGACTTGCGGTACTGCGAGGAGAGTCCCGGTGTGATGGGGTTCCAGGCTGCTCAAGTTGGTCGTGAGGCACGGGACCACCGCCGAATCGAAGTCGCGGCACCGAGGGCGGACGGTGCCACCCACCAGCTCGAATCCGATTTTCATCGCAACTTCCGGTCGAAATGCCACAAGTCGTGTCGCGACAGATGGTTGCAGACCAGAGCAGAATGGGGGGGGGCCGGCCGGCGAATCTTCACTGCCCCGCGGCACGCTGGTTCGTGGCGCAAACAGCTTTTGCGCTGCAGCTTGGGCCCGATTCAGCCGGAGCGAGGCAGCGCGGCTGGTGGGTGTCACTTGGGTTGCCGTGACACCAGATGTCCGTCGACGGGCAAACTCAGTCGAGGTTTTCGGCACCGTCGGGCTGCACACGACTGGAGATTCGCGACGTTGCCAACGCAAATTGACCGGCAGTCGCGGGCAGACCACGGCGCGAAGTGCACAAACGGTTCTTTGAATTCGTGACGCGTGTGCGAGATTCTCGATTTCCAACCCGTTTCCCGTTAAGTCGTCATGGATGTCGCGGTTTTCCAGCAGTGAACGATTTGAACGATTCTTAATCGGCCGTCGACTCACTCGAATTCCACTTCTCAGGAGTTGTTCTATGACTGACATCATTGATACGGCGGTTTCCGCTGGTTCCTTTAACACGCTGGTGGCGGCGGTCAAGGCGGCCGATCTCGTGAAGACTCTGAAAGGAGACGGTCCGTTCACGGTATTCGCGCCCACGGATGACGCCTTCGGCGAACTGCCCGAAGGGGTCGTCGCCGGCCTGCTGAAGCCCGAAAACAAGGCGAAACTCCAGGCCGTGCTCACTTTTCACGTGGTCGCCGGGAAAGTTCTCGCTGCTGACGTTGTGAAGTTGAAGTCGGCTCAGACGGTGCAAGGCCAGGAGCTTTCCATCAATACCGACTCGGGCGTCAAGATCAACGGAGCGAACGTCGTCAAGGCAGACATCCTCTGCAGCAATGGCGTCATTCACGTGATCGATGCCGTCGTGCTTCCCAAGTAATACCGCGCGGCGGTATTCGGTCTGACAATTGGTCGTTCAGTCGACGGACCTCGACTGAACGGCAAATTTCTTTATCAAATGGAGGGTTGAACGTGTCGAAGATTCAATTGGCCAAGGCGGGCTTCGTGCTGGCGGCAGGTGCCTCGTTTCTCTTCTCGGTTTACCTCTGGTTTTCCGGTAGCAAAGAGCAGGGCGCGTTCGTCGGTCTGTGGGTTCCATCGATTTTGAGCTTCGGGACCTTGATGCTGGGGAGCCGTTCCTCATGAGCGACACACTGATCTTCGTGGTCGGTTTCGCGGTCGGGGGCGTCGCTCTGGCGTCGACGTTCCTGGTCTTGATTGCCGGGGATCATCCACAAGAGCGTGACCCAGGCACTTTGACGAAGTCGTGAACTGTCTGCGTAACCGCAGGCAACGTTGAGACCCCTGATCGTTGACCCTCTTACTCTGCGAAGGAGAACTTGATGACTGACGAGCATACGACCAACTGGCCTGAACTGGCCATCGGACTGTTCGATCGCCTGACCGGTCGGAACGCTGAGATCACTTACGAATTCATCGATATGCACGTGAAGATCCCCAGCGGAACCGGCCTTCAAGCCGAGCACGCCGAATGGGTGTTGAGCGGCGCGATGAGAATCCGCGCGACCGAATCGGGGCAACGCCCAAACTGAGTTTGGCCGGTCGTCTGGACGGATTCGTCGACGGTCGGCCAGTGAGTCTGCAGTCAGATCATCGCGTCGCGATTGTCAGCCTGGGGGATCTCCGGACCCTTCGGGAGATTCGGACATGCTGGGCGTCGATCTCGGTATCAATGCAGGCGGTACTGAAGCGCACTGACACACGGCTGCTGCTTCGGTTACCGTGGCTTGGCACTTTCGAAGTGTCGCCGAAATGGCGGTGGCTCGGTTGGTCATCGCTCCATAAACACCAACTGGTCCGATTGACGCTGCCGGGCCGGGGAGTGGACACTTCAACCAGAGGATCAGAATGTCAGGATTGATCTTGCTGACTGGCGCCACTGGTTACGTGGGAGGCCGTAGATTGACGATTCTGGAAAGAACAGGCCGCGGAGCCCGTTGTCTGACCCGTCTCCCCGAAGCGTTGCGCGGACGCATCATTCGGAACACAGAGTTTGTGGCGGCGGCTGCCATCAAAGCGGACTCCGAACCTGACCCAGGCGAATCCCGCAGATTGTCCGAGCCGATTTGGCAGACCGAACGCTCGCCGGGAGCTCGGACGTGAAAAACCCCACCTTGCATTCCAGCGGCGTCCCCGCATGGTCCAGACGCTGGCTTTACGCCGCCGGCCTCTACAACCTGATCTGGGGCGCAGCGACAATCGCATTCCCCCATCTGTTGTTCGATGTTGCGGGCATCCAAAGGATCAATTATCCCGAGATCTGGCAATGCGTGGGGATGATCGTCGGCGTATATGGGATCGGTTACATTATCGCGGCGGACGACTCGCGAACCCACTGGCCGATTGTGCTGGTCGGGCTTCTCGGCAAGATTTTCGGTCCGATCGGGTTTGCGTTCGCACTAAGGATTGGGACGTTCCCTCCGCTCTTCGGCACAACAATCCTGACCAACGATTTGGTCTGGTGGATTCCGTTCACTTTGATACTGTGGGATGCGGCAATGAACCAGGGAAAACGCGTCAGAGCCGCTCCGGCGTCGGCGCTGCATTTCGTCAAGGAGTCGAGAATCAACGCTCCGCCAGAAGTTGTCTTCGACTTCCATGAGCAGCCCGCGGCGCTTACGCAGTTGATCCCACCGTGGGAGAAAATGCAGGTCGTCGAATCCGCTGGCTCGCTCGAGCCCGGCAGCAGAGTCGTTCTCCGCGGGCATCTGGGCCCATTGCCGATCGAGTGGGTTGCGGTCCACACCGAATATGAACCCCCTCGATTGTTCGCCGATCGACAGGAATCTGGTCCATTCACATGGTGGTACCACCGCCATCGGTTCTCGGATGATGGCGCGGGGGGAACGATCTTGCGGGATGAGGTGGAGTATGAGGCGCCGCTGGGATTGATCGGCAAGTGGTTGGGAGGCTGGTTGATCCGCCGAAAACTGGAGCGAATGTTCGCCTACCGTCACGAGACGACGCGCCGGTTCGTTGAATCCGGGGAGAGAAGTCGAGCGTCGGTTCCTGCACAAACGACTGAACGCTAGAGGGCCAGATCTGATGGATGAAGTTGTCATCGTCGGTGCCGGGCTGTCGGGATTGTGTTGCGCTCGCCGGTTGCACGAGCGCGGTGTTCGATTTCGAATCCTCGAAGCATCTGACTCTGTCGGCGGCCGGATCCGCACGGACCTCGTCGACGGGTTCCGTCTCGACCGGGGCTTCCAGGTGTTCCTCACCAGCTACCCGGAAGCGAGTCGCGTCCTCGACTATGAGTCCCTGAAACTCAATTCGTTCCTTCCGGGCGCCCTCGTGCGATACGGCGGCCGATTCCACCACCTGACCGACCCGTGGCGACGGCCATACGCCGCCGTCGGATCGTTGTTCTCACCGATTGGCTCCTTCTTTGACAAGCTGCGAGTCGCCAGTCTTCGCGCCCGGACACTCAAAGGGACAATCGAAGAGCGATTCCGCGACCCCGAGACCACGACACTGGCCGCGTTGCGACACAGCGGCTTCTCGACCTCAATGATCGATCGTTTCTTCCGGCCGTTTCTCGGGGGCGTCTTTCTTGAGCCGGAACTTCGAACATCGCGCCGCATGTTTGAGTTCGTTTTCCGGATGTTCTCGCTCGGGCAAGCCTGCCTGCCGGAAGCGGGAATGGAGGAGATTCCGCGTCAGATCGCGGCGCGGCTGCCGCCGGGCAGCATCTGTCTCGACACCCGGGTGGCGAAGATCCAGTCGACAACGCTGACGGTCGACACGGGCGCCGAACTGACGTCGAACGCAATCGTCGTGGCGGTGGATGGTCCAGCCGCAGGGCGGCTGCTCGGCGATTCCATTGCGACCCACGGGCTGGGAGTGACCTGTCTGTACTTCTCGGCCCCGCACGCTCCGGTTGATTCGCCGATTCTCGTGCTGAATGGAGAGGGGGGCGGCCCAATCAACAATCTGTGCGTGCCAACGGTCGTCTCCCCAACGTACGGCCCGAGCGACCAAAGCCTCGTGTCGGTCACCGTACTTGGAATTCCTGAAGACCAGGCCCGGCTACGGTTGGAAGTGCTCGCGCAACTTGAGAACTGGTTCGGAACGGCAGTTCGAGACTGGCGTCACTTGCGGTCCTACGCCATTCCTTACGCCCTGCCCCGTCAGGACCCGCCCGCCCTCGCCGAACCGGAACGCCCAGTGCGCTGGCAGCGGGGTCTCTACGTCTGTGGAGACCATCGAGACAATGCCTCGATAGAGGGGGCGATGGTTTCTGGCCGCCGGGCTGCGGACGCCATTCTCGAGGACCTCGCATGAACGACAGTCTCATCCGGTTGCTAATCCTGGTGCACCTGGCCGCCACGCTCTTCATGACGGGGATCATCTGGTTCGTGCAAATCGTGCACTACCCGCTTTTCGTGTCGATTGGCAGCTTGGAATTCCCGGAGTACGAACAGCGGCACGCGTCACGCACCACCTGGGTTGTCGCTCCGCCGATGCTGGTCGAAGGAGTTTCTGCGCTGCTCTTGTGCTGGTTCCAACCGCAACCAGTCTCGACCTGGCAATTGTGGGCGGGTCTGGCTCTGGTGTGTGTCATCTGGTTCTCGACAGCCGTTCTCCAGGTCCCCTGTCACGAAGCGCTCGCTCGCGGGGCCGACCCAGCCATTCAACATCGTCTGACCTCCACGAACTGGATTCGCACCGCCGCCTGGAGCCTCCGCGGAATGCTCGCTCTATGGATCACATGGTCCTTGATGGGAGAAACCTGAACATGGGTGATCGAATCGACCATACCAAGACGATGCGCCAGGCGATGTCGCATGGGATAGTCCACACGATCAACTGAAAGGGAAACCGCATGAGTGCCAAGTCTCGATTCGCAGTCTTCGGAGCCACCGGAGCGGTCGGAGAGTCGTTGAGCCGACTTCTCGTGGAGAGTGGACACCAGGTGATGTTAGCGGGGCGGGATGTGACACGGCTCCAGAGCCTCGGCGCTGAACTGGAAATGCCCATCGGTCAGATGGACGCCGCCGACTCAGACAGCATCGATCGCTGTGTTCAGCAGGCGGTGGATCAGTTCGGAACAATCGATGGCGTTGCGAACTGCATCGGTTCCGTGTTGTTGAAACCAGCCCATCAGACCAGCAACGCGGAATGGGATCAGACCCTGACCACGAATCTCTTCTCCGCTTTCGCGATCGTTCGCGCCGCCGCTCGTGCCATGCGGGCGACGGGGGGAGCCGTGGTCCTCGTCTCCACGGCGGCGACTCGAGTGGGCCTGGCAAACCATGAGGCAATCGCCGCCGCCAAAGCCGGGATTGAAGGGCTCATGCGTTCCGCGGCGGCGACTTACGCCAACGCCGGAATCCGGGTGAACGCCGTCGCCCCCGGACTCGTCCGATCGACCATGACGCGACGTCTCTGGGAAAGCACTTCAGCAGCCGAGGCGTCAATTCAAATGCACGCGCTGGGTCGACTCGGTGAACCAGGGGATGTCGCGCGAATGATCGCGTTTCTGCTGGATCCGCACAACAACTGGATCACCGGTCAGGTGATCGGAGTCGACGGGGGACTCGGGACGGTCCTTCCGCGACGGCGCAATTGAGTTCGTGAGCGCCGCCCGACTTCGAGACGACGCCGACTCGACTGCACAAGTCGGACCAGTCATAGGATTCACGGGAAACGACCGATGCCAGCCTTTGCACAAATCACCAAAAGACTTGACGAGCGACGCCAATGAATCGCTCTTGCTGATCCGAGCTGAGTTGTCTGACAAATCGTTCGCATTCCGGCAGACAGAACGAGTTCGGGCATTTCCCTTGAGCGGCCGCGAATCGCTCCAATTCCCGCTTGTGCGGCAGCAATTCGTCCAGCGCGCGATCACCAGAATCAGACTGGTCAGAGACCACGGAATCCGTTCCTTGCCGCGCGGCATGACGCGTTCGAGGAACTGATCCAGTCCCAGCCATCGAACCAGTTCGAGCGCCAACCAGGGACCTCCAAACTGGCGCGGGTTCTCTGCCCTTACCCCGGCCGCATTGACCTCTACCCACCGTGGCTCAGGGATGGGGAACTCCTCACCAAACAACGATCGCTGTCGGTCCCCCGATGGATTTTTACCGCGATCCATCGGAGCCGCCTGCTCAATCCCGAGTCGGCCCTGTTCGTCGAGGCGTCCCAGCCAGGCGAGGATACGCTGCCGGGGGCCACGTGCAGTACGGGGTGACTCCACCAGTGCCCAGTAGGCTTGGCGGGTTCCATTGAGCTTTCGCATGCATTGGCGGATGTGCATACGGCGATATTACCCGGCAGATTTCAACCGCCAAGCCAAGGTTTTTCCACCACAACGCGTTTTCGGAATCTCGAACCCGAAATCGGGGGGCCGGCGACCGAGCCGAAAGGACTTACGGCGGAAATCGGCCTCGAAATATTTTCAAAAAAAGACATTTTTGTTTTCTTAGTGGGGAAGTTGGGCTAGTTGTCTTGTCGCCGCACTTCTACGTCAATAGCCCATTGGACATCGGAGCCATGCCTTTCAAAATCCACCGTCGATTGGTCATCTGGCTTGGAAGGCACGCTTCTCCCGGATGAGCCAAACAACCGCTGTTCGCCGGGCCGCGCTGCTGGCTATGTTCGGTGCTGGGAACGCTCGAGATGTCGAACGTGATATTCTGGCGAACATCTCGCCGGTGACATCGGACGCGAACTGTGCCGCTCGAATTCTCGCCGGGAATGAAAGGGATCGTCGATGCCTGTCGTACTGGTCGTTCTGGTGGGTGCCATCGCGCTGGAAGTACTCATCCTTTGGAACGATGGCGCGGGAATCCTCGCGCGAATCTTCGCTTCGCTGGAGCTCGCGTGCGGACTATTCTTCTGCGTGTACGGATTCCTGGCTACCTACGAGCCACTGGGCAAATCGGTTCAGGCCGGGGCGCGTGTCTTTTACGGTGGACTCGGGATTGCCTGTCTGGCGGGGATTGTGGGAGTGAACTGGCCCCGGCGACGGCCGCCGTCGGATTCAAACTGAATCATGAACTACGCCAATTGGTATTTCGCGCGTGATATCGAGGAAATGAGGTCGCCTGAGATGCTGACAGAGATCGCGAACCACCTGAAAGTCCTGCCATGACCCCGGCGGCCACTCCTGATTCGACTGTGTCGTCCCCGGCAGTTTGCGATCGTATCGCGTCCTGCTACCACGGCGGAGCGTTCTTTGAGGCCGTGGGGCCGGGTTTCGACAACCTGGACCGCCGCCACGCGGTCATCAACGCCGATGTTCTCGACGCGTGGTTTCCCCCGGCGCCGGGCGTACTCGCGACGTTGCGGGATCACCTCGACTGGGTGCTGCGGACCTCTCCCCCCACACAGTGCGAGGGATTGATTCAGGAAATCTCCGTCGCCCGCGGAGTGCCGGAAGAGTGCGTTGTTCCGGGAGCGGGCTCTTCGGACCTGCTGTTTCGCGCCAGTTTGCGATGGCTGAAGCCGGGCGCGCGTGTGCTGCTCCTGGATCCGACGTATGGCGAGTATTCGCACGTCTTCGAACATGTGATTCCCTGCCGGGTCGATCGATTGTTGCTGCGCTTCGACGCCGAGTTTGCCGTCGATCTGGGTGAACTCGCGGGGCGGTTGCGACAGGGGTACGATTTGTGTGTTCTGGTCAACCCGAACAATCCCACCGGAAGCCACGTTCCGCGAGTCGCTCTCCAGCAAGTGCTGCGGGACATTTCCCCCCGGACCCGGGTGTGGATTGACGAAGCGTATCTCGACTATGTCGCGGCCGATGAATCCCTGGAGCGGTTCGCCGCCGAGTCGGAGAACGTTGTCGTCTGCAAGTCGATGTCGAAGGTGTACGCACTCAGTGGAGTCCGGGCCGCGTATCTGTGTGGTCCCCGGCACATCATTCAGGATCTACGTTCGATCACCCCGCCCTGGGTCGTGGGACTCCCGGCACAAATCGCCGGCGTCCTAGCGCTGCGCGATCCGGACTATTATCAGACGCGGTACGCCGAGACACGGGAACTGCGTTCGGAATTGGCCGGGCAGCTTGCCGGCCTGGGGCTTCACGTCTGGCCGGCCATGGCGAATTTCCTACTCTGCCGTCTCCCCTCTGGCGTCGAGTCGACGGCGTCGCTCATTTCGCACTGCCGGGAGCGCGGCCTGTTCTTACGCGACATTTCTTTGATGACGACGCAACCTGTCGACGGAGTGTTTCGCGTGGCGGTCAAAGACCGCGGGATGAATGTCGCGATGGTTGAGATTTTGCGAACCTGGCTGTCCTAAACTGACGATCGGTGTCGAGGTTTATCGTGATGCTTGTCTGGAGCGCCGATACCGGTGCGCCGATGTGGTCGAGTTTCCAGCCACAGTCGGAGTGAATCGCACGACACTCTATCGCGGGGGCCTCTGATGATCGGTTTGTCTCGACTTCTGGCGACTACCGACATCCCGACAGATCGGCGAGCCGACTGTCGGGATCTGCTCTGACCGCCCCGTGATCAGCCTCGACTATCGTCTCACCCTCTGTTGGATTGCCAGCTCGCGGACTTCAACGACCCGGTCCCAAACTTCGCCAATGTGGGTTGCATGCGGAGCAAAACAGGACATTGCGAAGCCGAGTCCCAGCACACAGAAAGCCATCACCGTCGCAGCCGGCCCGGTCAGTTCGAGTGCGACGTGCCGCCAGGTTGAAAACGGGCCGCGGGAAATCGGGCGATAGATCCAGGGGGCCAATCCTCCCTCGACAAGAACTTCGCTGAAAAGAACGGGAGCGGCCCAGATGTAATACACCAGAATCGAGACGATGGTCACCGCCAGCCCGACGGTCGCCCAGACGGGGAGCAGACGAGGATCGCTGACCTGTTGGGCATTCTGTTCCGAAACGTCACCAACCACGTCGAGTAACTTGCCAAGATCGAGTTGATCACGCTCGTGGCTCCGAGCCTGTTGAAAAACCGAATCCCTTCGCAACCCGGTCTGATCAAGCTCAAGTTGATGGGCGTATCGATTCACCTGGAAACCCAGGAGCAAAACGAATGTCCAATAACCGCCGACCAGAGCGAGGGAATACCGAACCCACATCCATGAGACGCCGAGACTCCAGAGACCGGTCGAGATTGCCCAAGCCAACAGCACGCAGGAACCGATGATGATTCCCGCTGTCAAGCGCGACCAGGCGCGGTGACGAATCCAGTCTGCGACGGAGGCACGGACCGCGAATCGCCGAGTCGATCGCTGGAGGTGTCGGGAGTCGGTGGCAATCATGGGGATTTCAATCGGTTCAGCGCCAAATCCACGATTCAGAACGGACCGAAACCCGCGTTGGTTCACTGGCTGTCGGCTGTCGATGGCGGACGAACGAAACGCTCCGATTCATCGGAGACACTCCAAATTTTTATTGCCGGGGATGAATCCCCGCTTTTCGTACTCCCACACAAGACCTCGCGGCACGCAGAGTCGACTTCCTGCCGAGACGGTCTGCAAAACGCGGGTCAACGCCATACCAAGCGTCGATCAAAAACTCGGTCGAGAGTCATCTCTGCCTGCCGGTTGTCATTGTCGGATGAAGGGAAGGCGGGAACAAGGTCCCGCACTCCAGGGGGGCAAAGAACGAAAACACCCCGTGGTTCTTTCGAATCACGGGGTGTTTCTTGATTGGATCCCGGCGATAACCTACTTTCGCACTGGTAGGCACTATCATCGGCCCCGAAAGCTTAACTGTCGTGTTCGGAATGGGAACGAGTGTTGCCTTTCAGGTATGTTCACCGGGAAGTCACGGGTGCGCCAGTTGTCTTGCGACTGACCGCACTCACCCGTGGGTCTCTTTGACAAACCGCTCTTCTGAGGGAGACGGTTC
>CAMATH010000114.1 GCA_945860955.1 Planctomicrobium piriforme | reverse complement strand
GATTTTGTCCACCCGGGGCATCCCTTCCACGCCATACGCCAGAGCCGCCACGCCTTGAGCGCCCCCGGTCCGATACACTTCGTGAACCCCCAACACATCGCAAGCCGCCAGTAAGTCGGCGTTGAACCCGCCGAACGCCGTCGGAGGGACCATCACCGCAATCTCCCGCACGCCGGCGACCTGGGCAGGTACAGCGGTCATCAGCAACGTCGACGGATACGCGGCGGCACCCCCCGGGACGCAGATTCCAATCCGCCGCATGGGGCGATAGCGCTGTCCCAGCTCAATCTTTCCCCCGCCAGCCGTTTGCCGACTAAACGCCACATCCTGTGGCAGAATCGCCCGCTGGAATTCGCGGATGTTCTGCGCAACCCGTTCAACAACCGCGATGAACTCGGGGCGGGCCGACTTTCGGGCCGCGCGGAACTCCTCGGGAGAGACCCGCAACTCGGTCGAACTGAGTCGCTTCTTGTCGAGTCGGGCACCGTAATCGAGGACGGCGTTCAATCCCCCCGCGCGAACGTCGGCGCAGATTTTTTCGACCACCTGTTGTGGCGAGAGGGGTGAGCCGAACAGTTCGATCGTGCGTTGTCTCCCCGCTTCAGAAACCACATCGCCGCGGATGCCGAGTTTGCCGCGGAGCGCGTCGATCAGCCCCCGGGCATCGTCGTGCCGGCAGTCGATGGAGGGAATTCGGAGAGGTGCGGACGAGTCGGACATTCGAAGAACGTTGAGAAGGGGAGCGAGTGGGACAGGATTGGAAGCTGTGAGGATATTGAATCCGGCCATGTGGCGGGAAGGAACTGGTTGCGGGAACCGAGTGGCAGGGGATTCCCGCGCAGGTGACAGAGACCACCGCGATCGATTGACCCCATGGCGGTCGAGCCGCCAGAATGAATGGCCACCGTTCCCATTGTCTGACAGCACCTCCGATTCCATGCCGCTCTTCGAATACCGCTGCGAAACCTGCTCCCACGATTTTGAGATTCTTGTTCGCAACGGCGAGCAGCCGGCCTGCCCCGATTGCGGCGAGGTCCACTTGCAGAAACTGTTCAGCGAGCCGGCCGTCGCGCATGTCGCGGGAAGTGGCCCCAGTCTGCCGATGGCCTCGAATTGTCCCCCCGGCCCGCTCCCTTGCTCACCCACCTGTTGCCGGCTCCCGTAGTGACTTCTTCGAATCGGACCGCTGGCCATGACCAGGGTGGTTTCCGCCGACGCCCGCACCACGACAGCGGCTTTGACGCTGTTGTATGGCAGGTGGCCTCCTGCGGAACGAAAACTGTTCGTGCGGGAGGCTTTGGACTCGGTGGCGAAGGGGCGGCTTGATTTACGACATCTGGTGGTGGCACTGGACGGTCGACACGAGGTGGTCGGGGCGGCGCTCGCGGTCGAGCGACCGGGACGGGAGGCGGTGGTCTGGACCCCCGGTTTTCAAAACAACGTCGCCACGTTGGAATTGGGATTGGCGATGCTGACTGAGTTGAATCGGCGGCTGGATGTGGCCGGGATGGCATGCGCGGTCTGCTTTGTTGACCGTGGTCAGTCAGTGGACCGCCAGTGTCTCGAGGCGGCGGGATTTCCGGGAGTCGCCGACCTGTGTCTGTTGCGGGGGGATCCGCAATCGCTGCTGCATCGTCCCACACCCCGGCTTCCCGCGTTGCGGTCGATTGCGTGGTCGACGTCGGCCGAATCGCTCTTCGCCGAGACAATCGCGGAAATTCAGCGCGACGGCTTCGACTGTCCTGAAGTGGGACCGTACCGCAGCGGACAGGACGTTTTGGACTCTCACGGGGCCGGCTCGCTGCCGGAACCGAATCTCTGGAGACTCTATTATTGGGGTGAGGCTCCCGACCCGGCGGGGGTGTTGCTGTTGGGAGATCATCAAGGAACCGAGGAGCTGGAAGTGTTGTATCTGGGGGTTGTCCCCAAAGCGCGACGCCAGGGGCTCGCGCGGGCGATGCTTGGGGATGCCCGGCAGATCGCCAAGTCGCGCCGGCGCGGGTCACTGACCGTGGCGGTGGAAAGCCGAAATGCGCCAGCGCTCGCGCTGTATGCGGGGGAGCGGTTTGTCGAGACCCGGCGTTACGCCATTCACTTGCGGGTCAACCCCCATGCGACACCGACTGCATCCTGACGACGTGATCGCCGCCTTGGCGTCGGCCCCCGGACCGGCCCCCCGCGGCATCGTACGCATCAGCGGTGCCGGCACCGCCAATCTGCTTTCGGACTGGTTTTTGCCGGATCCAGACGACGCGACCACGACAGCCGAGATGGTCTTCGCGCGTCGGACGCCGTGGCGGACCCCGGGGACAATCGCGCTGCCCGATCTCTGGCAGCCGTTGCGCGTCGATCTGCATTACTGGCCCGGCACGCGAAGCTACACGGGGGAACGACTGGCGGAACTACATCTGATCGGGTCGCCTCCGATTCTGGAAATGGTACTCGCGGAACTGTTTCGTCGCGGAGCGCGCCCCGCGGAACCGGGGGAGTTCACGCTGCGGGCGTTTTTGGCCGGGCGAATTGACCTGGCACAGGCCGAGGCGGTGCTGGGGGTGATCGACGCGGCGGATGATTCGGAACTGCGGGTGGCGCTGGGGCAACTCGCCGGTGGATTGTCGAACGCGCTGGCGCAGGCGCGGAATGATCTCCTGGACCTGTTGGCCGACCTGGAGGCGGGACTCGATTTTGCCGACGAAGCGATCGAATTCGTGGGGCACACCGAACTGGTCGCCCGCCTGCAATATGCCGCCGCCATGTTGCGACCCCTGATCGATCAGTCGGAACAGCGACAGCGCAGCGAGGCACGGTGGCGCGTTGTGCTGGCCGGTGCCCCCAATGCGGGCAAGAGTACGCTGTTCAACGCGCTCTTGGGGCGATCGGCGGCAATCGTCTCGAATGAGAGCGGGACAACGCGCGATTATCTCGCGGCGGAAATGGATGTGGCGGGGGTGCCGATTGTGCTGATCGACACTGCGGGGGAACAATCGACTGTGCACGAGATTGAACGACAGGCGCAGGAACAGCGGAGTGAGCAGATCGAGAGAGCTGATCTGGTCGTGTATTGCTCGGCGTGGGGTGAACCGCACCACACAGTGGCGACCCCGGCCCGTTCGGTTTTGAAAGTGCGTACAAAAGCCGATCTGGCGAAACGAACACCCAGCGGGTTCGGTCGCGATTGTTCCAGCGCGGCGGACTCGGTGGAGCCGGATCCTGTCACGGTTTCGGCGTTTGATCTGGTCAGTGTGGATCAGTTGAAGCGAGCGATCGCGGAACAGATCGCGGGGACCGTTTCCTCAGGCCGGCAGTTGATCGGATCGACGGCGGCGCGCACGAGAGACAGCCTGCGGGGGGCGGCCGACGCGCTGGCTCGTGCTGTTGAGATCGCGGAGCGCGAAGTAGATCAGGAATTGCTCGCGATCGAAATTCGCGACGCGCTCGCGGAACTGGGAAAGATCACCGGTGCCGTCTACACTGACGACATCCTCGACCGCATCTTCAGCAAGTTCTGCATTGGAAAGTGACTCCTTTGGGGATCGCTTCCGCTTCCCCTTGGCACAAACACATGGGTACTTGGCGACAGTTGGAAATCAGCGGAAAATCGGCGGACGTGTTCGAGCCGTCCCGCCCGTCGCCGCACGGCTTCACGGTGCTGTTTCTGCATGGGCATGGTGAGATCACACTCCGTGATAACCCGTGGTATTCTGCGGAATTCGATCGGTACGGACTCCGTTGCGTCTGTCCCGGCGGACGTCGCAGTTGGTGGGGCGATCGCGTTTGTCGCGAGTTTGACCAAGTCGTGACGCCGCAGCGTTTTCTGAAAGAGAACGTGGTGTCGTGGCTGGAGACAAACGGCGGAGTCAAACCGCCTCAGATCGCGCTACTGGGTGTGAGCATGGGGGGGCAGGGGGCGCTCAAGCTGGCGTATCTCGATCCCGCCCGCTTCCCGGTGGTGGCGGCGATCGCGCCGGCGATTGATTTTTATGTCTGGCATGGGCGGGGATATCCGCTCGATGAAATCTACGAATCGGCCGAGGCGGCCCGGCAGGATACCGCGACGGTGTTGATTCATCCGCTCAACTGGCCCCGGCATCAGTTGCTGGTGTGTGACCCGGGGGATGCCGAGTGGTTCGAGGGAGCCGAACGACTGGCGAGCAAACTGAGTTCGACCGGCATTCCGTTCGAACGCGATTTTGAAACGCGTTCTGGCGGTCACACGTGGGACTACTTCAATCACCAGGCCCCCGCAGTTGTGCGGTTTCTCGCGGAGCGGTTGGAAAAAGAGCGGATTCGGCTGCCGGTGACGGGGCCGCAGTTCACTATGGGGGAATAGGAGAACGTCGTTTGGCGCTCGAAAGCACAACGACGGCTCGGCGGGAGCGTCGCCCTCCCGTGACGCGGTTCCTCGACACCACCCCCGGACAAACGACGTGGGCGGGATGCAATCCGCGTCATGGGAGGGCGAACGTCTTCGTGAGCCGCCAGTGTGCGATCGCCTACCGGACACCGTTCACGGGGCAGCGCACGACAGCCAACCGAATCGGAACGGTCGATGCCTGCCCGGAGAACGCCGTTGTGCGCTCGAAAGCACAACGACGGCTCGGCAGGAGCGTCGCCCTCCCGTGACGCGGCTCGTGGACTCCGACAGTCGCGCGGCTAAAAGTAATCAGCAGGAACCGCTAGGCTGCCGGTGTTTGTCGGCATTGAAAGCCCGAATGGAAATCGGAATTCACGCCTTGTACGCCGACCCGCCGCCGCGGGGGGATTTATTCAACCGGTTGTGGCAGTACAATCCTTCAAGAATCAGTTCTCCCACCGAAACCTGAAGTTCCTCGGCGTGCGGCCCGACCGCCAGTTCCGGATCGAGTTCCCGGGCCAGGGTCGCGGTCTGCCGGGCGAAATCACGCACGGTGGCGAATCGCTCCAGACACTCCTTCACGGAAACGCGATCGCCAATTTCCAGCGTCTGACCCGACTCGACATGCTCGACGACGTTCTTGAACATCCCTGTCTTGAGCTTTTGATCGAACACCGCTTTGACCGCCTCGTCGATGATTCGGCTGATCACTTTGTCTTGCTGGTCGAGCTCTTCTGACATGGTCAGTTCGAGTTTGCCGCGTGAACTCGACATCAACGCGGTCAGGTCGCTGATCCGGGCGACAGCGAATTGCGACCCCGTCACCGCGGCCCGCCGTTCGGCGTTGGAGAGCAGGTTTTCGAAATTCGCGATCGACATTCGCACGCTGACACCCGAAGCCTGGTTGACGTGCCCGCTCGACCGCGCGAGTCGCGCCGCCTCTTCGACGATCTCCTGCAGGAACTTGGGGGCACGCACATCGACCCCGCCGTCGCGTTCGCTCCAGGCGTTTTCCTGCGTGATCTGTATACCGAGTTCGCGCGTCAGCGGGTAATGCGTCTGCACGACCGATCCGATGCGGTCCTTGAGCGGGGTCACAATGCGACCGCGATTGGTGTAGTCCTCGGGATTCGCGCTGAAGACCATCATCAAATCAAGTTCAAGGCGCACCGGGAAACCGCGAATCTGTACATCCCGTTCCTCAAGAACGTTGAACAGCCCCACCTGGATCTTGGGACTGAGATCGGGCAGCTCATTCATGCAGAAAATGCCCCGATGGCTGCGCGGAATCAGCCCGTAGTGCAAAACGTCTTCGCTGGAGAGGTGTTTTCCGCCCGCGTGTTTGATGAGGTCAATCTCGCCAATCAGGTCGGCGATCGTGACGTCGGGGGTCGCCAGTTTTTCGTGGTACCGTTGGGCGCGGGGGAGCCACTCGATGGGACAACGGTCCCCCAGTTCCGCGATTTGTTCGCGACCGAATTTGGTGATCGGGGCCAACGGATCGTCACGCAATTCCGAGCCGGCGATCATCGGAATCACCGGATCGAGCAGTTCGACCAGTTGCCGAAGCATGCGGGTTTTTCCCTGACCGCGCAACCCCAGAAACAGCATGTCGTGCAGCGACAGGATTCCGTTTTCGATCTGTGGCAGCACGGTGTCGGCGTATCCGACCATCCCCGGGAACAGCGGTTCTCCCGCACGGAGTTTAGCCAGCAGATTGCGGCGCATCTCGACTTTCACCGGGACGCTTTGCCAGCCACTGGACCGCAATTCACCCAGGGTCGTGGGAAGTTCCGACATCGATTCCACTCCAGAAGAAGATGACCGCGTTCGATCTCTGATTGTAGGAGATCGTCAACCGAATGCTCACCGACCGACATGGATTTCGACTCGGATCGGGTAAATCAGCCCCCAATCGTGGCGGCGAGGTAGTCGTAGTACGCGGAAAAAATGCGGTCCCAGTCGAACTTCAGGAAACTCTCGCTGCTGGAGTTGCGCGACAACCGCGTCCCATTGATCGTCATAGCGAGCCAGACGTTGGGGAATTCTCTGTCGGTCGGTTCCCGGATCTGCGGTCGCGTCAAGAGACTCGCGCGACAACTCGACCCCCTTGTCGAGATCCGCGGCGATGGCGGAATTCGATCGGGAAGCGCCGCACGCCAGCATCACAACCGTAATCAGGATCGTGACTGGTTTTGAAAGAGCGTTTTGCGGGGCCATTTCGGGGTGACATCCTGGGTGCGACTGGCAGCGCGGGCTTGTTCGGCTCGCGCGGTGATCTTAAGTCCATTATGCCGCGCGAGTTTTGAGAGATTCGAGGGTGATTGTGCCAGATCTGGAAAGAACTCAGTAACCCGCTTCCCTGCCATTCTTTCTGGGATCACTGGCACCGCGCAGTCCGTCCTGGGACCGTGACGCCGCCTGCACGACGGCACCATCTCCCTTGCGCGTCACCTGATGGCCGCGCTCGGACATCGCGTCGGCGAGTTCTTTTGAAATCCCCGACTCCAATTCCAATCGCCGGGGCATCCATTGATGATGCAGCCGCGGCGCGCGAACCGCTTCACCAGGGGTGAGTTGAAACCGACTCATTCCCAGAATTACTTGCAAGGTCGCCGAGATGATGCGCGGCCCTCCCGAAGCCCCGGCGACAAATTCCGCGGCTCCATCCCGCACGATGATGGTGGGGGTCATGCTCGATAACGGTTTCTTTCCCGGTTCAATTCCATTGGCGGCACTCTGTTGCAGGCCGAACGCGTTGGGCTTCCCAGGATGCGCCGTGAAATCATCCATCTGATTGTTGAGGACGATGCCAAACTTTATCTCCACCACATAACTGCCGAACAGCGTGTTGATGGTCTCGGTGCAGGCGACGGCGTTTCCTTCGTCGTCAAGAATCGAAAAGTGCGTGGTCCCGGAATCGTCGGGGAGATGGAATCGCCCATAGGTTTCGGCCGGTTGCGTTCGTTCGGCATCGATCCGCCGGGCGAGGGCCCGGGCATAATCGACCGAGGTCAAACGGGCGACCGGAACCGAGGCGAAGTCGGCATCCCCCAGGAATTCCGCCCGGTCGGCGAACGCATGTTGCAGCGATTCCGCGAGCAGGTGTGTGTAGTTGGGAGAAAATCGGTCGCGAGGCCCGGTCAGCCGATCCTCAGCCGCCTGCAGGATATTCCACGTTTCCATCAGTGCGATCCCGCCGCTGGACGGCGGGGGCATCGTGTAGAGGATACTGCGTCCATTCTGGCGGATGAGCGGTTCACGAATCGCCGGCCGTTGAGTCCGCAGATCCTCCAGAGAGACAATTCCCCCCGCGCTGGTGACCGCGTCGACAATCGCCGACGCGACGGTTCCCTCGTGAAAACCAGCGGCACCGTGCCGGGCGATCTCTTCCAGCACCGGCCCCAGTGGGGAATGAAATCGGTCGCCTGCCTGCCACCGCCGACCACCATTGAGATAGAGCCGCAACAGCGGTTCAAAACGTTTCTTGTAGTCGGGGTGTTTCTGAAAATCGTCGAGAACCTCGGCCTGGATCTCGCGATCGTGGGGATCGATCTCAACGCCGTCGCGAGCCAGGGCGATCGCCGGTTCGAGGACCGTCGCGAGACTCAGCGTTCCGTGGTCGGCGAGAATCTGGCAAAGGCCGGCGACCTCACCCGGAACGGCGACCGCCAGGCCCCCATGGACGCTGGACGATTCCCGGGGTGATTGCGGGTCGTCCTCCTCGCCAAACATCGCAGCCGTCGCGCGGGCTGGCGCGCGTTCGCGGTAGTCGTAACAGTGGACCGTCTTCGTCTTGGCGTTCCAGAAGAGCAGGAATCCCCCTCCGCCCAGTCCGGAACTCGCGGGCCTGACAACCGACAACGCGAAAGACGTCGCGACGGCGGCGTCGACGACGTTGCCTCCCCGCTTGAGCATGGCGACACCGGCGGCGCTGGCGGCGGGATGGTCGGCGGCGACGACGGCGTGCTGGTAGATCGTGTCGACGACGGGAACCGTCTCTTGGCCGATGGCAGAGGCGACGTGACCGCAGAGGAGTGCGAACACACAACAGTGACTCCAGGTCACAGTCGATCTCATGAGTTGACTCTCGCGATGAGTTCCAGCAATGGCAGCGAGCCTGCGTTCCGCGCAGGAAACGAACATCGACTCATTCTGGCTTGTGGAGCGCGAAATTGGTATGAAATCGGCGAGTGGAGCCCGGAGTGGGTTGATGCTTCGCAAACTACCGATGGACGGAGCCATAGCAATGGTGATCTCGCACATAAACCGCAAGGGGACAACGTACTACCTTCACGAGGCGAGGTCCGCGAAGGGGGCGGTGCGGTACTACTTTTCAACGTTCGATAACGACACGCTGGTGGAGTCGATTCCAGATGGCTACGAGATCTACGAAAAACCCGACAGCGCCCAGGTCTTTCTTCGGAAAGTGAAACCGCGTGAAATCACGGTCGAAGAACAAGCACTGGCGCTCCAGTTGGCGAGAATCGCCTCCGGATCCAATTCTCTTGTGATTGATGTCGAGAAAAACCAGATCGTGGTGTATTTCGGCACGCCCTATGGGCTGGGACTGTTGGAAGAGATGACAGGTGTGCGGATTCAGCCGGGAATGATCCTTTCGCCCGGGTTGCAGTCGGCACGAGATGCGTTGGTGTCACGCTCGGTCCAATTTGAGAAAGTGCTGCGGTTCACACTGCGCGACAAAGACAACCGTATGTTCACTTGCGCCCGGTGGTGTTTCCGTGGTTCGATCGACGGCTGGGTGCGAATCGGATCAAGCGGAACTTTGGAACAGGTCGTCACCCGATACGCCAAACATCTGGGACGCGAGAGTTTCTACGAGCTGATTTGAGCTGGTTGGCAATTCAACACGAAAGGCGAACGATGTCGCGACTTCTTGCTGTTCCTTTGGGGGTGGTACTCGCCGCGTTTGGAATTGCCCGGTTTGCAATTTTCACCCAGCTTGAAATCTGGACGGGTCTTCAGGGGAGCGTCGTTGTTGACGGGAAAGCTGTCGAGCTGCCTTCGCTGATCTGGTCGATCGCCCCCGTGGATAAGCCGGATGGAACGCCACTGCTGCCGGAAACGCCCGCGCCAGCCATGGCGAAGCGGTACCCGAACTTCAGGAAATCGGAGACGGTGAATCCAGTCACCCAAAGACTGACGTTCGAACAGCCTGTCACCGTCCGGGTGCGCGGCGAAAAGGTCGAATTCACAAGCGCCCCTCGCACGAGTCAGACAACTCCCAGCGATTTTGACAGGCTCTACTTGAGCTATCCCGAGTCGGCCGATTCCAGGCAACTCGGTTTGGTCCAAGAGCCGTCGAAGCAGACGGAATGGAAAATCGTCAGTGCCGAGCGCGACATTTCGCGCAAAAAGCACGGTGTGGATGGTTTTCAGTTCGAAATCCGGCAGATGACGCGGTTTCGGCTGGAAGCGAAAAACCGTCCGGGATGGTTCTTGACCAAAAATGACGACGGTCTGCTGTGTCTTACCCAGGAACTCCCTGACGACGAGTTTCTTCGGCTCGAACACGAGGTCTTCTACGACGACCTCTCGGACGGGAAATAGACCCCAGCGTGGTTGCTGCTTGAACCTTTTTTGCGACAGGGTTAGCATCGCGGAATGAGTTCCGAACCCGCTGCCTACATCCGATCGGCGACGCTGCTTTCGCGGCACAACAGCCGGCTGTTGATCGTTGACGTCCAAGAGCGGTTATTGCCGGCGATTGCCAACGCCGACCTGATGCTGGCGAATTGCACGCGTTTGGTTCAAGGGGCACAGATTCTGGAGGTCCCGGTCTGGGCCACAGAACAATATCCCAAGGGATTGGGGGGGACCGTCGCGTCGCTGGCGCATTTACTTCCCGAACGGCTGGAAAAGAACCGCTTCAGCAGTGTGGAGGTTCTCAACTGGGGGACGGCCGCCGCCGAGCCGGCGGGGCGTTTCCGTGTGGTTGTGGCGGGAATCGAGGCGCACGTCTGCATCCTGCAAACGGTCCTCGATCTGCTGGCATTGGGTTACGACGTGCATGTCCCGTTCGACGCGGTTGCCAGTCGCAACGACCAGAATCGCCAGGTCGCGCTCGACCGCATGGCGGCGTCGGGGGTGGTCGTCACGACAACCGAATCGGTGCTGTTTGAATGGTGTGAAGTCGCCGGCACGCCGGAATTCAAGCAGATCAGTCAACTCATCAAGTGAATTCGTTCTGTTTTTTCCCGGGCTTGTTTCCCCGATTTTTCGCCATTCGTGGCGATCTTTGACACTCCAGGTGTTTCTCCATGGCTCAGTCACCCTACGCCACGCTCAACCCGCCCCGCCGCATTCTGATGGGGCCCGGCCCCAGTGATACCCATCCCCGCGTTCTCGCGGCTCTGGGGGCACCGACCGTCGGTCACCTCGACCCGTATTTCCTGCAGGTGATGACCGAAACCCAGGTGATGCTTCGGCAATTGTTCCGCACGAAGAACGAACTGACGCTCGCCGTCAGCGGGACGGGGAGTGCCGGGATGGAAGCCTGTGTCGTCAACCTGATCGAGCCGGGCGACAAAATGGTGGTGTGCGTTAACGGCGTGTTCGGCGGTCGCATGGCCGATGTCGCCGGTCGGGCCGGGGCGCAGGTGACCGTGGTGGAACAGCCGTTTGGCGAGACATTTCCTCCAGAGCAGATTGCCGAGGTGGTCGCCCTGGTCAAGCCGAAAGTGGTGGGAATCGTTCATGCCGAGACGTCGACGGGGGCTCGCCAGTCGCTTGAAGAGATCTCGAAGATCGTGCATGACGCGGGAGCATTGCTGCTGGTCGATGCGGTGACTTCTCTGGGGGGGATCCCGGTGGAAGTCGATGGCTGGGAACTCGACGCGGTGTACAGCGGGACGCAGAAGTGTCTGAGCTGCCCTCCCGGCCTGGCCCCGGTGACGTTTGGCCCGCGGGCGATCGCGGCGATTGAAAAGCGCAAGACCAAAGTGGCGAGCTGGTATCTCGACATGACGATGGTGCGCAACTACTGGGGTCAGGATCGCGCGTACCACCACACCGCCCCCATCAACATGAACTACGGATTGCGTGAAGCGCTTGTGCTGGTTCTCGAAGAGGGACTGGAGCAACGCTGGGCACGACACCAGAAGAACCACCTGGCTCTCAAGGCGGGACTTAAGGCGCTGGGACTCAATTACGCGGTCCCCGAAGGGAAACAATTGCCGATGTTGAATGCGGTGCTGATTCCCGCCGGTGTCGACGACGCGAAGGTGCGGGGAATGTTGCTCAACGAGTTCGGTATCGAAATCGGGGGGGGCTTGGGACCAATGAAAGGGAAGACCTGGAGAATCGGCCTGATGGGAGAGACCAGTTCGCCCCGGAATGTGCTGGTGCTGCTCGCCGCTCTGGAACGCTGCCTGACTTCGCAGGGAGCCAAAGTGACCCCGGGAGCCGGTGTCGCGGCGGCGAACGCCGCGTACGCGGGTTGAGTCGATCGGTGTTCCGGATGAATGAGCCGAACTTGGGTATTCGTCAGGGTCAACGAGTTGCCGATACGGTTGTCTGTCATTGCCCCTTGAGTTGTGCGCGAAGCGCCGCTAGTTCGATTTCGAGCTGGCGGTTCTTCGCTTCGGCCGCGTCGATCGCGGCTGTCGCCGTGTCGAGCGCGGCAACAGCCGCTTCCTCTGGCGTTTGCAATATCCGACCCGTCGCCCGATCCCGCAGAACCAAATCGCCGTTTGAATCGACTTCCAGCCACAGGTCGAGTTCTTCACTCGCAATGCGTCCCAGCGAGTCGGGTTGAATCTTGCGGTATCGTCCGGCGTTGAGCCGGTATCCGCAGATCGGCGGGTCGAGGTAGTCTCCGGTCGGGTCGTATTGAAAATACTCGGGAATGCCCAAGCTGGAATACAACTTCGGTTTTTCGCGGGTGTCTTTGGCGCGGGTGGAATGAGATGTCGTTTCCAGCACCATGTTGGGAACTTTGCCTTCTTCCCAGACCTTGTAGATCCCTCGACGTCCCGGGTCGACCCCTTTCACTACAAACGCGTCCGGCACGACAAACCGGCGCGGATCTCCCTCGACGTAATACAACAGCAAATCCCCGGTTACGTACACCTGCTGCCCGGCATACCGATGCTTGAGCAGTTGAATGACTCGCATCATCCAATCGCGATGCAGGTCCGATTCCCCCATCGGTTTTCCATCTGACTCGGGATACTCAATCTCAATGACCGCGTGATCGGTACTCATGGGTCGTTCTCAGCCTCTCAGCCGAAAAGCAGGTGTCCGTGGGAAGTGCGATTTTCCCTGCACTTCAGTCTACCTTCCGCCTGATGGGAATCAATAGCGGGTGAGTGACTCAACCTAAGGTTGCCGGTGTTGTGCGCGAAGCGCGGCCAGTTCCATTTCGAGTTGTCGATTCTTCGCCTCGGCCACTTCGCGGGCGGCCCGTTCCGCCACCCGCGCGTTTCGCTCCACTTCACAAGCGGCAATCGCCGCTTCCTCTGCCGTTTCCAGTATCCGACCCGTCGCACGATCCGGCAGAACCAGATCCCCGTTCGAATCGACTTCCAACCACAAGTCGAGTTCTTCACTCTCGAGTCGACCGAGGGAGTCGGGCTGAATCTTGTGGTATCGCCCCGAGCTGAGCCGGTACCCACAAATCGGCGGATCGAGGTAGTCTCCAGTCGGGTCGTATTGAAAATACTCGGGGATCCCCAAGCTGGAATACAACTTCGGTTTTTCGCGGGTGTCTTTGGCGCGGGTGGAACGCGACGTTGTTTCCAGCACCATATTGGGAACTTTGCCTTCCTCCCAGACCTTGTAGATTCCCCGACGTCCCGGGTCGACTCCTTTCACAACAAACGCGTCGGGAACGACAAACCGGCGCGGATCCCCGTCGACGTAATACAGCAGCAGATCCCCGGTCACGTACACCTGCTGCCCGGCATAACGGTGCTTGAGCAGTTGAATGATTCGCATCATCCAATCGCGATGCAGGTCCGATTCCCCCATCGGTTTTCCATCTGACTCGGGATAGTCAATCTCAATGACCGCGTGATCGGTACTCATGGGTCGTTCTCGAGTACAGTGCGATTAGGCGAACAACCGATCAATCGATTGACCACCGTCGACGATCTTCAACGGACGTCCAATCGGGCTGACGTTTTCCGTTGTTGGATCGACTCGCAACGACTTACAAAACGTCGTGAACAAATCCTGGACTGTGACCGGGTTCTCCTTCACCAGCATCCCGTCATCGCTCGATTTGCCGTAAACCTGTCCGCCGCGAATTCCGCCCCCCGCCACCACCGCGTTGAACGCGCGAGGGTAATGGTCGCGCCCCGTGCGGGGGTTGATTCGCGGGGTCCGGCCGAATTCCCCCATCCAGACCACCAGAGTCTTTTCCAGCAAGCCGCGCTGCTTGAGGTCGGTCACCAGGCCGGCCAGGCCCGGATCGACCTGTTTCGCGAGCTTCGAGACCGCGCTGAAATTGTCCTGATGGGTGTCCCAGCCGTTGGATCGGACCTCAATGAAACTGACTCCCGCCTCAACCAATCGACGCGCCAGCAGGCATCCCTTGCCGAACTGAGTATCGCCGTACAGCGCCTTGGTCTCTTTCGATTCGTCTCCAAACTCAAACGCCTTGACGTTTTCACTCAGAACCAGTTTCCGGGTCTTGTCGTACAACTGTTTGTGTTCCGCGACCACACTCTCGGCACCCCGGGCCGCGAATTCGTCTTCCAACCGGTTCAACAGGTCAATCCGGCGGTTGAAGCGGGGTGGTCGAACGCGTCCTGCGACATTGCGGGGCAATTCTCCCGGAACCTGAACCACAAACGGTTCGTAATCGACCCCCAGAAACCCCGAGCCGACGGTTTGCCCGACAGAGACAACCGACGGCAGGTCATGCCCCTTGGCGGCGATCTCTTTGGCGATCGCGGCCCCCAGGCTGGGATGTCGGAGCGTTCCGGTCGGCACATACCCCGTGTGCATCTGGTAGGTGGCTCGCTGATGTTCCCCTTCTTTGTTGGTCATCGAGCGGATGATCGCCAGGTCGTGCATCACCTGGGCGGTTTTTTCCCACCCTTCGGCGATCTGGATCCCTGAAACCGATGTGTCGATCGCTTTGGTCGGGCCACCGTTGGCATGTCCCGGTTTGGGATCGAACGTTTCAAACTGGCTGGGGCCACCCTGCATCCAAAGCAGGATCATCGCCCGACCGTCCGCTTTGAGTTCGTCGGCTCGCAGGTGAATCAGGTCGGTGAAACTGATGGCACCGGCGGCAGTCGCGACGGCCGCCGTTTGCAGGAACTCGCGCCGTGAGGAGCCGTTGCCGGATTCGAACGAAGTCTGGAAGTGCGACATGTCATCACCCTGAGGAGGTCATGGACACGGCACAAAAAAAGATGCACCGTGCCCTCGCTGCACCTTGCGGTTCAATCGAACGGCACGGTGCACCGGTGACGCTCCCACGAACACCGTGGGAGCGACGGGGGGTCACCGCCTGGTCTGGAATTCCGTGGAGTTCATCAGACTCCACAAGATGTCTTCAAAAGCGTCCTGTCGATTCTCGACGTCACGAATGTACTCGCGACAGATCTTCAGCTCAGATTCCAGCGGTTCGCGGGCATGGACCAACAGGTACAGTTCCCGCAGCGCGTCGTCATTGCTGGAGTGCTTCGACAGGATGTTCGAAAGTCGGGTTTCTCCTTTGCCGGCGATCATCAGGTGAATCACCGGAGAGTTCATCAAAAATAGCGCTTGCGGCAGGTTGCCCTGCTGCTCGTCGGGGGTGGTCGACGGATCAAACCCAAACAGTTGGTTGAACTGGCCGCGGGGCGAGGCATCTCCATACCGCGGAACTCCCTGTCGGCGGGGTCGACCGGGAACTGTTCCCAGATCCTCCAGGCCCAAAACCCGGGTGATCGCGTCGTACAACTGGTCTGCCCGCAACCGGGTCGCCATGGCGGCGGCGAACGCGGGCGGGTTTTCCTTGACTGACTTCGGGCGGATCTGCCGTTGGTAAGCTTGGGTCGCGGCGATCGTTCGCAACAACCACTTGACGTCATAACCACTCACGACAAACCCCTGCGACAGGGCGTCGAGAACCTCGGGCGAACGGGGAGTTCGCTCGGGGCCCATGTCATCGACCGGCATCGAGAACCCCTCGCCCAATAACTGGGCCCACATGCGGTTCACGAACGCCCGGGCGAACCACGGGTTCTCGGGTGAGGTGATCAACGACGCCAGTGCGACGCGGCGATCGAGATCTTTCATCCCCTCGTCCAGTTTTTTCCCGTTAAGGAAAAACGCCGGGTCGAATTTCGTGCCCGATGACTGCGGGTTTTGCAGGTCGGGCATGAAATACTCGGCCGAACCACGACCGGTTCGATCCGGGGGAGGGGGGATCTTCTTGAGCTCGTCCGCCGTCAGCACTCCGTCTTTGTCACTATCTCCCAGGTCAAACAGCCGCGCTAAAATGCGGGTGGGTCCACGCCGCATCTCCTCCTTGTTCAATTTGCCATCTTTATCACGGTCCAGCCGTCTGATGAGTTGTTCTGGCTCCTGCAGCAGTTTTTGCAGATCGCCTGGATTGTTCATTCCGCCCCGCGCCGTCGCGTTGAGTGACACCACTTCGAACGACCGCACGTCCCCCTGCACGGGGCGAACTTGAATCCTGGGGAAGAACGCAGCCAGCGCGTGAAACTCGTCGCGCTTCCACTTGTCGGAGGGATGGTCGTGGCAGTTCGCACACTGCAATTGAATGCCGAGGAAGATCCGAGCGGTCTCAGCGGCGACCTCGTCTGGTTCCGCGCGCTGCGAGAAGATCAACGCCGTCTCCCCCTGTTCGCGGACATTTCCCGTCGCCGTCAAGAGCTTGGTCGCCACATCTGCCCACGAGGCATTGTCCCGCAATTCCGCGGTCATCCATTCTTCGAACTTCTGCTGCCCAATTCGGGCCCGCGCCTCCACCGCCCGCGAATAGATCACGTCCCGCCAATAGCGCGACCAGTTCTGCGCATAGGCCTCGCTGGCAAGCAGCCGCTCCACGACGTGCGACCGTTTCTGCGGGTCGGGATCGAGTCCGAACAGCGAGCTCTCTTCCGGCGACGGGGAGACGCCCGCCAAGTCAAACGACACCCGCCGGAGGAAATCTTCATCCGAGGCGCGAGGTGCGACCTCGACGCCGGCCCCTTTCAACCCGGCATCGAGCAATTCATCGACCCGTTTTGCCAGGGCGATGTGGTCAGGAGGGGTCGCCGGTTTGGAGTAGGGGGTAAAGCGGTGCTTTTCAACCTTCCCGTCACTCCCCGCACCAGCTTCCATCCCCTCGGCGGCCATCATCTCCGCCGATTCGCTTTTGGAACCGTTTCCCAAACGCATCTTTCCCGCAGGCAGAGCTTTCGCCGCCATTTCGGTTTTAGCGGCGACCTTTTTGGGGCGGGCGGCTGCCGGGGCGGTCTTCGTCGCGACTGTCTTCTTGGGCGCCTTCTTTTTGGTTGCCTTCCCCTTTTTGGCCGGCGTTTTCTTTGGTGAGTCGGAAGCTGAAGCCTGAGGGCTGCTGGGAGCCGCCCCCGCTCCCTTCGCCCCGCTTGGAGAACCACTTCCCGACTCGTCGGACCATGCCAGCGATCCCACACCCCACACCGCCACCAGGGCGGCGAATGGAACCACACCAGCCATCCAGAACCGCGGTCTCGAACCTTGGGCGAACATGGCACTCACCAGCATTGCGGGAACGAAACGAAGAGACACCGACGCCGAACCGAGCGAACCGAGCGAACCGGCAACGGATCACTGGTGATTCAACACCGAGAATTCGCAGGAGTTTCGGTTTTTGTCATCGCGAATTCTATACCAATTGGCACGCGAACGGGAATCGGGAAGTCGCGGGAATCGATCGCGATGCGGCAGGAGTAGGCGGACGTTCACCGATTTCCGGCGCGCCTCACGAGTCCGCCTCTTCAACGATGTGGTTTGAGAAAATCCGTCGCCACTGGATTTGCAGGTGGATTCGCAGCCTGAACCGTCAACGCCAGGGCCAGTGAGTTCAGTCGCGTCTCGACCGTATCGGCCCGCGACATGAAAACCACCGGGCATCCCGCACCCGCCAGAATCCCTCCGAATCGGCACTGCGCGGTGTACATGATTCCCTTCACGGTCAAATTCGCCGACAGCAGATTGGGAAACACCATCGCGTCGGCTGCGCCGACCACCTCTCCCGCGATCCCTTTTTTCTCCCCGGCATCGCACGCGTACGCCAGGTCGAATGACAACGGTCCCCGCACCTGGGCCAGTCCCAATTCGCCGGCCGAAGCGCGTCGGCACAACTCGACGATTTCGACCGTCTCTGGCATGCTTGGGTTCATTTTTTCGGTCGCCGCCACCAGCGCCACGCGTGGTTCAGTCACCCCCAATCCCCGTGCGACCTGAATTGTGTTCGCGATGATGTTTGCTTTTTGCTCAAGCGTCGGCTGGATGGTCACCCCGGTATCCGACAACAGAAACCGCCGGCGCTGGTCGACGATCTCCATTAGCACCACCTGGCAGATGGTCCCCGCGCGTCGCAGTCCGAATCTTGGATCGAGCAGCGCACGCACCAGCGCGGGTGTATCAATCTGACCCTTCATCAAGAACTGTGCATCGCCGGTCGCGACCGCGTTCACAGCCGCCTCCGCTGCGTTTTCACCTTCCAGGAATTCGAAACCCGCAAGGTCCACTTCCGCCCGGCGTGCCACCTCCGCAATCGCCGACCGATCTCCGGATACAAACGGCCGGATCCACCCCTGTTCCCGGGCGATCGCCAGCGCGGTCAGAACGGTCGGATCAGCTCCCCCCGCGACCGCCACACCGATCAGCGGCTTCGCGTTCGAGACACGGGCTCGCAAAGTGTCGAACCCCGGGAGTTCACTGCGATTCTCTGAGTTCATCCCCGATCAACTCTCCTGCCACCGTGGGGCACGTTTCTCCAGGAACGCCGCGATTCCCTCCTGCGCGTCGGGATGTCGCACATTGCCTGTGATGATCTCGACCGCTTCGCCGTACGCGGTCGCCTCGTCGAGCGGCAATTGCTGATAGAACGCCTTTTTTCCCAAGGCGATCACATGCGGACTGGAACGGGCGATCGCCTGGGCGTACGCATCGACGGCGGTATCCAGCTCATCGGCCGGTACGACCCGATTCACCAAGCCGGCCGCGAACGCCCGCTCGGCCGACAACGGCTCCGCCGTCAGTAGCATCTCCATTGCGAGCTTGGCGGGTATCGCTCGCACCAGTGGCACCATCGGGGTCGTACAGAACAGTCCGATCTTCACCCCCGGGGCGGCGAATTGCGCCGTGTTCGTCGCGACCACCAGATCACACGTCGCGACGAGCTGACATCCCGCGGCGGTCGCCAGACCCTGAACGCGCGCGATCACCGGCTGAGGGAGTCGGCGGATTCGCAGCATCATCTCGGCGCAGTCCGCAAAGAGACCGTGATACTCGGCCTCGTCGCGTCCGACCATTTCTGAAAGGTCATGCCCGGAACAAAACACTTTGCCCGCGGCGGCGAGAACCACCACGCGGGCCGTTCGGTTGTCCGCGATTGTGTCGAGAGCGGCGCTGAGCGATTGAATCAGTCCGCGCCCGAGCGCATTCCGCCGTTCGGGGCGATTCAGTGTCAACCGAACGACCGGTCCGGTTTGCTCCAGCAGAAGCGGGGGCGGGCTTGACGTGTCCATGGGGTCTTACAGAGGGTTGAATCCAGAATGAGCGGACTCAGTCTGGTGGCACTCGCACGAAAACGCAATTGACCGCCGTTCGGGTGGCTATCGAGTCATGGCGTCCCGTCGATCCGCACGATAGCATCAGCAGTCGTCGATGGTTGGAAGAAATGGCTTCACCCATGGGATTTCCATCCAGACGCTGCCGGCGGAATGCCCGGAGTGGGCGGCCCGCCTGTTTCCATTGCTCTCGCGCCGAGGATTCTCCGCATGTCGAAACACGCTGCACCGCTTCCCTCTGTCACCGATCACGGCGACCTTCACGCCCCACACGACCGCCGTTCGTTCTTGCGGGCGGTGGGAGGCGCGGCTCTCGCGGGGGTTGTCGCTTCACCGCTGCTGGGGCCATTGTCGGCCACTGCCTCCCCCACGAACGATTCCCCCGCCGAGAAAGCGGTCCTGCGGTTCTATCAGACGCTCACGGCTCCCCAGAAAGAGGCGATCGTCCTACCGTTTGAACACGAGCTGCGGAAGAAAATCAGCGCCAACTGGCACGTGACGAAGCCGCGCATTGGCGAGGACTTCTACACCGACGAACAGCGCAAGATCATTGACGAAATTGTACGCAACGTCACCAGTCCCGACGGTTACGAACGGATCAAGAAGCAAACCGAATTCGACGATGGCGGTCTCGACGGGTACAGCGTCGCGGTTTTCGGCACCCCCGGCTCGGGCAAGTTCGAATGGGAACTGACCGGCCGGCATCTGACGCTGCGGGCCGATGGAAACTCAGTCGACAAAGCGGCGTTTGGCGGTCCGATCATCTACGGTCATGGTGAGGAAAACCCCAAGCAGAATCTGTTCCTTGAACAGACCCACCGCGTGAACCAGGTCTTCCGCGCACTCGATCCCAAACAGGCCGAGCGGGCGTTGGTCGCGAAAGCGCCACCCGAGGCGGCTGTTGAGTTGCAAGGGGGGGCGGGGAAGTTTCCGGGTGTTCCAGTCGGCGACCTGAGTGCCGACCAGAAGGGGCTGGTCGAGAAGACCCTCAAACACCTGCTCTCTCCCTACCGTGCAGACGATGTTGACGAAGTCTTCGCTCTGCTGAAGGCGAACGGCGGACTCGACAAATTGCACCTCGCCTTCTACCAGGAAGGGGATCTGATGGAAGACAAGGAATGGGACATCTGGCGCGTCGAAGGGCCGGGATTCGTCTGGCACTTCCGCGGTGCCCCGCACGTTCACGCGTACATCAACATCGGCGCGATGGCGTGATTTCCGGGTGACGGTCTCCCCGCAATTGAGTTTCGTTCATCGGCAAGAATCCGCTTGCTGGTTTTGCGTTTGGCGCTTCACCACAAGCGGCCGCCTGACGCGGCGCGACTGTCCGGTATCCCGCTCACATACCGTGCCGTCGCGTCGCCGTCTTTTGCATCGGTATTATGGTCCAGGCGGAATTCCGATGGATGTCCCCGCACGAACATTTAGGGTACGGGGGACTGTTCTTGAAATCTCGCGTCAACCGGGCGAATCATCGCGTTCGCAAATAGTGCGATGATCAGCAGCCCGGCCATCAGGTACATCGTCGTGTTGTAGAGAGTTGTCGAGGGATCAATGGTCCCCGGTGGGGCGATTTCCAAGAGTTTGGGAATCGAAACGGTGTTCTGGTCGACGAGTTGACTGAGCTTCGATAACGGGGCACCGAAACGAATTTCGAATTCGCCAGGGTCGACCCGTGACGCCAAGTCGGAAATCGCCCCGCGCCGTGACGACTCGCGAAGCGTCGTCAGCGCCATTGGGCCAATGACGCCCGCAGTACTCCAGGCGGTCAACAGCCGACCGTGAATTCCCCCCACATATTTGGCCCCAAACAGGTCGGCCAGGTATGCCGGAATCGTCGCGAAGCCGCCGCCGTACATAGTGAAAATGAGCATCGTCGCGGCGTAAAACAGCCAGAGCCATCCTGCGCCGCCAGTTCCGACTCCCGAGGCGGCCCAGGGGATGGTCAGGTAAAGTGCCGCGCCGGACAGAAAAAAGAACGAATACGTCCGCCGGCGACCGATCCAGTCCGATGCGCTCGCCCAGCCGATTCGCCCCAGCATATTCGCGATACTGGTCATTTGAGC
This sequence comes from Planctomicrobium piriforme, assembly GCA_945860955.1. Classification (GTDB taxonomy): domain Bacteria; phylum Planctomycetota; class Planctomycetia; order Planctomycetales; family Planctomycetaceae; genus UBA10511. The sequence continues at coordinate 6,602 of CAMATH010000114.1, read as the reverse complement.
GTAGGTCGAAGCGAACGCCGCCGTCACGATTTCTGGTAACCGAGAACCGAAGATCTCACCCATCATGGTCTTCGCTGTTCCCAGAATTCCAATGCCCGCCGTGACATTGAAGCACAAGACGATCCACAGCAGGTAAAACTGCGGAGTGCGGACTGCGGACGAGATGGTGACATTGTGTTGCGAAATCATGCGACGGCGGGCGGCTTCCGGGTCAGGGGGCGTCCAGCCAGCGGGCCTCCAGTCGGCAGCGGGAAGGCGGTAGAGCATGGCTGCCGCCAGCATCACCAGAAAGTAGCCAATTCCCAGGGTGACAAACGTGCCCACCGCTCCGACGTCACCCGTGCCCGCGAGATACACCCCGGGTTCCCCCGGGACGATCATGCCGCGAATTTCCCCCGGACCGACAACGACCGCTTCCCGCAGAACCTGACCGACTTTCGCCAAACGGACGCCCGTCGGACTGGTCGAGAGTTCGACGGCATCCACCGCGCCCAGAAACTCGGGAGCCCGGTAAAACGTACGCAGCAGAAATTCTTTCAACGGAACGCCAATCGCAGCGCCGCCACCAAAACCCATGATTGCCATTCCGGTCGCCAGCCCACGGCGATCGGGGAACCACTTTACGAGTGTGCTGACAGGCGAAACGTAACCGAGCCCCAATCCACAGCCCCCGATGACGCCGTACCCGACGATCAATAGCCAGAGTTGGTGGGTGGCAATCCCGGCGGCGCCCGTCAGGTAACCAGTACCCCAGCAGCAGGCGGCGAAAATCCCGACCGTTCGCGGTCCAACCTGCTCCATCCACTTGCCGGCGACGGCGGCGGAGAGTCCCAGAACGGCGATCGCGACAGAATAGACGGCGACAACCTGGCCAAGGGTCCAGTCGCCGGCGGCTGGGGCGACGACACCGTGAATTCGCGTGAGAGCGGGATTGTAGGCGCTCCAGGCGTAGACGGAACCGATGCACAAATGAATCGCGATTGACGCGGGGGGAATGCGCCAACGATTGAATCCTGGAGGGGCAATTATGTGATCTTTCGACCATTTCGCTTGCATGAGGCTCTTCCAGCCGCCACTATGGAACGTCAGTGAATGTTCCTGATTCTACTTTTCTGCCTGGAGTCTGTCATGCGGCGTGCTTTTCCCTGGGTTGGCGGCGTGGGTCTGCTGCTGGTTGGCTACGTCTTGGGATCGCTGCAACTGTTCACCCCCACCGCGATCTTTGCACAGGGAGCCAAGGGAGGGGCGGCGGCCGGTGATGGCGGGGTAAAAATCGATTTGATGGATGAAACCCAGACCAAGATTCGCGCCGCTGCGGATGCGATGCGGGCTGCCGCCGACGCGCTGGCGAACGAGCAGAAATACCAGCCCGCGACCAAGGGAATGAACACGTTTGCGATCCTGTCGGGTGGCCGAAACACCGTCGACGACCTGGAAAACGGCGCGATTGTCGACCCGGAAACCTATTCCGCCCTGTACGCCGACCTGGCGACAGACACGGTCGCCGTTCACCTCGGACGAGATTCGGAAAACCGACTCACCTACAAGGGGAAGGTGATTCGAATCTACCCGGTCCAATTCTTGCAGTCGCGCTATCTGCTGCGGTCGACGCTGACCGGGGAAGAACTCAGTCCCAGTCCGGCGAACACCAATCGAACGAAGGCCAAGGAGAAGACGGACGACGATTCGGATCAGTAGCCCGCATTTTCAAAATGCGCGCCCCGCTGGACGTTCGGCGGTCAAGAGACGCACTGGGGGCTGCAGTCGACGTTGGCCGAAATCAACGTAGCCGTCTATCTCCGAAAGACTGGCCCCCTTGTGCCTACGCCGGCAAAACGACGCACTTGGGGGCCGCCCCAAGACTCACAACCAAGCCCCCTCCGAGTTCGAGAAGCGGTTCACTCCTCTGCGGGGACCGGGCGACGTCGGATTCATTTCGCGACGGCCGGCTCGCTTGTGGGGTTGCGCCAGCCCTGAGTGCGACGAGCGACGGAGTTCGCACAGTGGGCCACGCACTCAGAGAGTGCGGGCTACATTTGACATTCTCAATCCCCGTCCGAATGTTCGCCCGTCTCCAGTGACGGCCGCCGCTTCTTTTTCGGCAATTTCACAGATTTTGGTTCATTTTCCCCCTCAGACGCAGACGGAGGCTCCGCCCCGACCGCGCGTCGCGCACCGCGGTGCTTGCCCGTCTCCCGCAGCCGATCGATCAGTTCCACCAACTCTCGTGGCAACGGCATCACGTGCCGCAGGTGTTCCCCCGTGATCGGGTGTTCAAACCCCAATTCCGCCGCGTGCAATGCGACCCGCGGTGCCCCGCTGTCGTCGGCCATGGGTGGCCCGGGGAATTTGCCCCGGTACACCTTGTCACCACACAACGGATGCCCCGCTTCGGAGAGATGAATCCGAATCTGATGCGTGCGTCCCGTTTCCAGCCGGCATTCGACCACGGTGTACTTGCCAATCCGCTCCATGGGCTTGACGTGCGTCACTGCGTGCTTGCCCAGTTTCGGATTGTGCGTACTCCCCCGGCGACCGTCCCCGCGATCGTCGACCAGGTTGCTCTCAAAGGTCTGTTCGTCGACCTGTCCCTGTGCGACCGCGATGTACACCCGATCGAGACTATGAGCGCGAAACTGCAGACCGAGCGCTCGCTCCGCATCGACTGTCCGGGCGAAGACCATCAGGCCGCTTGTTTCACGATCCAACCGATGCACCGGCCGCAAACGTTTGGTGGGTCCCTTGGGTGCCGGCTGCTTCCGACCTTGCGATCCCTTTTTCCCAGGGGCCGAACCACGCGACGGGCCGTGCCGCTCGCGCTTTTCGACAATTCGCGGCAGAACTTCGTCGAGCGTCGGCTGCAACTGTTTGCGACTGCGGGGCCAGTCGCGTTCTTCGGGATGCCGCAGCGTCGTCATGCCCGCCGGCTTCTCGACCACGACCAGATGCTGGTCGATATAACGGATCCGCACGTCATCTTCCGAAGGCGGAGCGGCGGCCGAGTGTGGGAGAATCTTCACGACCTCGGCCTCTTTGAGCCGGCGTCCCTCATCCAGACACAGGTTGCCATTGATCTGAATATGGCGGGCGCGCAGCAGCCCGCGAACATCGCTCCACGACTGGCCAGCGAGCCAGTGACGCAGCGCCGAAGTGATCGTCTGCCCGGCCAGTTCGGGGGGGACGTGAAAAATCTGAGCGGTGGGTGCGGACATTCCGTTACTAGTTACGTCGGTCGGGGGCGAATTGTCAATTGCTGGCAAACATTCCCCCCGCGATCTATCATCTCGCCGACAGTTTCCGTTCTTCCCTCCCCCACCACCTCATCATGCCCACGATCAATTTCGTCAAGGAAAAACGCAAAGTCGAATGCGCCCCCGGGGAGAACCTGCGGTCGGTCGCCCAGCGGGAGGGAATTGAGCTGTACCCGTTCCCGCACAACAAGGTCAATTGCATGGGAATGGGGATGTGCGCCAGTTGCCGCGTGCATATCACCAAAGGGACTGAAAACGTCAGCAAACAGGGCTTTTTCGAATGGGTCCGTCTGGTTCTTGGGCCTTTGACGTTCTTCGCCCGAATCGGTCACACGGAAGACCTGCGGCTGGCGTGCAAGATCAAGGTGAACGGCAATATCGACGTCGAAACCCAGCCCGCGATCATCGCCGCGGGGGAACGGTTCTGGGGCTAACGATTCGCACGGACGGAGCGTTCCTTGGCTGACACCCGGTTTCCCGCCGATCTGGATCGATACAGTCGGCAAATGCTGTTTGCCGGCGTGGGAGTCGAAGGGCAACGGAGAATTCGCGCCGCGCGGGTGCTGGTCTGCGGCTGCGGGGCGCTCGGAAGCGCGGTCGCCGACGGACTGACCCGGGCCGGCGTCGGGTTCTTGCGGATCGTCGATCGCGATTTCGTCGAGCTCAGCAACCTGCAACGGCAGGTTCTGTTTGACGAACAGGATGTGGCCAGCGGCATCCCCAAAGCGATCGCCGCCGCCGCGAAACTGGGGCGAATCAACAGCGGCGTGCGGCTCGACCCCATTGTCGCGGATATCGACGCGGGGAACATTCTGCAATTCGCGGGAGATGTTGACCTGATCGTCGACGGCATGGACAACTTCGAGACGCGATTCCTCATCAACGACGCGGCTTTGGAGTTGTCCCGCCCCTGGATCTACGCCGGCTGCATTGGCAGCCATGGCCAGGTCATGCCGATCTTCCCCGGCCAGTCCGCCTGCCTGCGCTGTTTGATTGGTGATGTTCCCGGTCCGGGCGAGACCGAAACCTGCGACACCGCGGGGGTCTTGGGACCGGCGATCGCCGTCGTCGCGGCACTGGAAGTGACCCTGGCGATCAAAATCCTGTGTGGCGGGCGGGAGGCGGTTCGGGAATCACTTTCGGTGATCGACGTGTGGGAACCGTCACTCCGGGCGATGCAGATCGGCAAGCTGCGCGAACAGTCCGATTGTCCCGCGTGTGTCCAGGGACGCCGGGACTGGCTGCGTGGGGAGAAGGTCTCGCAATCGACCGTCTTGTGCGGTCGCAACGCGGTGCAAATCTCACCTGCCGAGAAACGCAAACTGAACTTGGCAGAAGTCGCCGCCCGATTGGCCGCGACAGGCACTGTCACCCACAACACCTTTCTGTTGCGGTTGGAACTCCCTGGAGGGAGTCAGCGCATCACCCTGTTCCCCGACGGCCGGGCGATCATTCAGGGGACAGACGATCCCGTGGTCGCGCGGGGGATTTACGCGAAGTTTGTGGGGGCGTGAATCTGATGAATACGCCCTCGGGGGTTCGTTTTTTGATTCCTTTAGAACGCGTCCAAAATCAATTTCGTGGTTTGTGAAATCCTTCGGACAAACCGAACCATTGCAGGTTGGGCAAATTTGGCGGCTGGGCAAATTTGGCGGTCAAGTGACATTGAATTCGGTGATGCGCGTCTACCCCGTAGGGGTTTTATAGCAAAGCCCAGGGTTGGTCGAGCGAGGCGAGACCTACCCTGGGTCACGCGATGAACCGGTCCTTAATACCCTGAAAGGGTTCGATCTGGGGTGAGTGCGTGAATCAAACCATCAATTCATTTCCAATGGTGCCGAAATTCATCAGGGTGGCTCCGCCGTCGGCAGCCCCAACGGGGCGGAATTCGATAGCCCAGGGCTCCGCCCCGTGTCTGGGCGAAGCCCAGATCCGGGGCGGAGCCCTGGGGGCGACGCCCGCACACAGGCGTTAAGCCCCAACGGGGCACAACCCGCATCGCCATGGTCACCGTACGCCGCGACCACGATGATGCGCCGTATCACATGTTCTGCGAAAAGGCGGTTTCGAACCGATCCGACGACATCGTGTGCGTGTCGCGCGATTCGGTTGCGCCCCGTTGGGGCTTGGAGATAATGGGGTGGGACGCGACCCTCGGCTCCACCCTGGGCTATCGAATGACGCCCCTTTGGGGCTCCTTGTCCGAAGGATCTCGCAAACCACGAAATTGTTTGTGGACGGCGACTTACTGTCCTACTTCAAGCGCCAGCGTATTCACCTCCCGCGCCCCTTTCAGATCCGCTTTTAACCGCGTGACCATCCGCATCATCGGGTTGTTCGTGGTCAAACAACTGAATTCCGACCGTTGCGCCCCGAGACCCATCGCCCGGTCGAGACAGTGCGCCAACAGCACCGCCTGCGCCCAGCCCGATTGGGTCGCCTTCCCCTGGTACTTTTCCGTCACCAGCGTCACGTCCACTCGGCTCACGCCGTTCACCGTTTCCCCCAGCACGGCACCCGCGATCTCGTCCCCCACTAAGAGAACCCGATTGTCATCGGCCGTCGGCCCCTTCAGAACCCGCTGCAAGTGTGCCGTGACCCCCGACTCGGAACCGCCGATGTATTTCGTGTGCAACCGCACAATCTCCGGCAAAGCAACCTCGCGGAGTGCCACATATCGCAGCCCGGCCGGCAGTTCACCCCGTTCCGCCAGCCAGTCCCGCAGCGAACAAGTGAATTCCCGCACCGGCCCGATACCCACTTCATAGGTCATCAAGCTGGTTTCCTCGCGGAACCCCTTGTGCCGCAGGAATGGCGTCACCTCCGGCTCCTTCTGCGGGTCGTGGGTCGTTTGCAGACCCTGTCGCCCACATCGCGGGGCGGCGTCGACCAGGTACCGCAACAGCGCGCTCCCCACTCCCTGGCGACGGTACGGCCACGCGACCCGAAACGAGACCCGCCAGCCCGGCCGACCGGTCCCATGCACCCCCGGCGAATAGGCGAGCGCCCCGAGGATCCGAAACGGCGGACCGTCGACGGCGATCGCGAAGTCGCTCCAATACCCTTGTTGTGCGACCTCTGGCAACAGCATTCGGCAGGCATCCAATTCCCGACCGACCGGGGGGCGGATTTCAATGGTGCCGACTTTTGCAGAAGCAGCTTGGGGTGGGGTCATGATGGGTGCCGATTCATGAGTGATTGATGGTTAGGAAGCGTGGAAATCCGGGGGTCTTCCGTGAATTCGGGATTGGCCTACGGTTTGCGTATCGCCAAGTCGTCGATTGGAAAACCATTGGCGACCCCGGCAGGGGTCAAATCGATTCGCCCCGGGTCGTTGACGCGTCAGCGTCA